>NZ_CP046523.1:876036-1230304 GCF_021497885.1 Streptococcus oralis | reverse complement strand
TAGAAAAGAGGATTTAGCAAGAGTTAGGGATTTATTGGTGAAGAATGGTTGGCTACTGATGTCGGAGAGTCCTAACAGGATTTCGCTAAATAAAGGATATACAGAGCAGGGATTTGCTGAGAAAGTTTATCATTTACATTTGCGAATGACGGGAGATCATGACGAGATTTATTTTAGAGATTATCTCTGCCAGCATCCAGATATTGCCCAAGCGTATCAGGAATTAAAACTAAGTTTATGGAAAAAATTTGAACACAATCGAGACGCCTATACAGATGCGAAAACGGATTTTATAAACCACTACGTTTCAGAGGCTAAGTCCAGTAATTTTCAAGAATCAGAAAAGTGTCATCAAAAAACTCTTGATAGGAGAAAGAATTGAGAAAATCATTTTACACTTGGCTCATGACTGAGCGCAATCCTAAAAGTAATAGTCCCAAAGCCATTTTGGCAGACCTCGCTTTTGAGGAGTCAGCCTTCCCAAAACACACGGATGATTTTGATGAGGTGAGTCGCTTTTTGGAGGAGCATGCCAGTTTCTCTTTTAACCTAGGAGATTTTGATGCCATCTGGCAAGAATACTTAGAACACTAGAGACAATGAGATGAGGCTAGTATTTTATTGTTCTCTTTGCTATAATAAAAAGAAATAAACGGATTAGAGAGGTTCTTTATTTGAAGGAACATTCAATAGACATTCAACTGAGTCATCCAGATGACCTGTTTCATCTTTTTGGATCCAATGAGCGCCATCTTCGTTTAATGGAAGAAGAGCTCGATGTGGTGATTCATGCCCGTACGGAGATTGTCCAGGTTTTGGGAGAAGAGACTGCCTGTGAGGAAGCCCGTCAGGTTATCCAAGCCTTGATGGTTTTGGTTAATCGAGGAATGACGGTTGGCACGCCAGATGTGGTGACTGCGATTAGCATGGTCAAAAACGATGAAATCGACAAGTTTGTCGCCCTTTACGAAGAAGAAATCATCAAGGACAATACTGGGAAACCGATTCGTGTCAAAACCTTGGGTCAAAAACTTTATGTGGACAGTGTCAAACAGCATGATGTGACCTTTGGAATCGGACCTGCAGGGACAGGGAAGACTTTTCTTGCAGTGACTTTGGCAGTGACTGCCCTCAAACGTGGGCAAGTCAAGCGGATTATCCTTACTCGTCCAGCAGTGGAAGCAGGCGAGAGTCTTGGATTTCTTCCAGGTGATCTCAAGGAGAAGGTAGATCCTTACCTTCGACCTGTTTACGATGCCTTGTATCAGATTCTCGGAAAAGACCAGACGACTCGTCTCATGGAGCGTGAAATTATCGAAATCGCGCCCCTTGCCTACATGCGTGGACGGACCTTGGATGATGCCTTTGTCATTCTCGATGAAGCACAAAATACGACCATCATGCAGATGAAGATGTTCTTGACTCGTTTAGGATTTAATTCTAAGATGATTGTCAATGGAGATATCAGTCAGATTGACCTGCCACGTAATGTTAAGTCCGGTTTGATTGATGCCCAAGAAAAGCTCAAGAACATTCACCAGATCGACTTTGTTCATTTTTCAGCCAAGGATGTGGTTCGCCATCCAGTTGTCGCTCAAATTATCCGAGCCTATGAACCAGCTCCAGTTAAAAATGAAAAGAAGGACCAAGAAACAGAATAGCAAAAAAGAGCAGTTCAATTTGAACTGCTCTTTATCGTATCTGTGTTAATTAGTTAATGTTTTTAGACAAGTTCATCAATCGAAGTGTGATCCTTATCTAGCCCTTGGGCAACTGGAAGACTGGTCAAGTAGCCTTGGTAAGTTGTCACTCCTTCGCGTAAGCCTTGATCTTCAGTGATTGCCTTCTTAAAACCTTTTCCTGCTAAGGCTTCAATGTAAGGAAGAGTGACGTTGGTTAGGGCAATGGTCGAAGTACGGGCAACCGCACCAGGGATATTGGCAACGGCATAGTGGAGAACACCGTGTTTTTCATAGACTGGTTCATCGTGCGTTGTCACACGGTCAGCTGTTTCGATAACACCACCTTGGTCAACAGCAACGTCAACGATGACAGAGCCTGGACGCATTTGTTTGACCATCTCATCTGTCACCAGTTTTGGTGCCTTGGCACCAGGGATGAGAACTGCACCAATCACCACATCAGCATCTCTCACACTTGCTTCGATGTTGAAAGAATTTGACATAAGAGTTTGAATTTGGTTTCCAAAGACTTCTTCTAGAACTGAGAGACGCTTCGCACTGATATCTAAAATAGTCACTTGAGCACCGAGTCCCAAGGCGATGCGAGCAGCATGTGTACCAACGACACCGCCACCGATGATGGTTACTTTTCCTTTTGGAACACCCGGTACACCACCAAGTAGGACACCAGAGCCGCCAGCTTGTTTGGTGAGGAAGTGAGCACCGATTTGAACTGCCATACGACCGGCAACCTCACTCATTGGAACGAGGAGTGGTAGGTGACCTAGGGAGTCACGGACAGTCTCATAGGCAATTCCTGTTGTTTTTGCTGCTAGCATGGCATCTGCTAACTCTGGAGCAGCAGCCATGTGCAAGTAGGTGAAGAGGAGCAAATCGTCGCGCAAGTAACCATATTCAGAAGCTAATGGCTCTTTCACTTTCACGACCAACTCAGCTGCCCAAGCTTCAGCAGCAGTAGCGACAATCTCAGCACCTTGCTTTTGATAGTCAGCATCAGTAAAGCCTGAACCAAGACCAGCATTTGTTTCGATGAGGACGCGGTGACCACGGCTAACTAAGCTATAAACACCAGCAGGTGTGAGGGCAACACGGTTTTCATTGTTCTTAATTTCTTTTGGGATTCCGATTAACATAGAGATAACCTACCTTTCAATTGACGGTCTTGTTTTGGTTGTCACATTCCAGTTCATAAATCAAAAATGTGATGGTTTTATTGTATATGAAACCGCTTCAAAAATCAAGAAAAACTTGTCATCCAAATTTATTTATGCTAGACTAGTGAGAATCAAGCTCTAATGGAGGAAAAAGTATGGAATCAATATTTGTGAAATTTGCCCAGTATCCATCTATAGAAACGGAACGTTTATTGCTCCGACCTGTAACCTTGGATGATGCGAAAGCTATGTTTGAGTATGCCTCAGATAGAGAAAATACACGCTACACTTTTCCAACAAATCAAAGCTTAGAAGAAACCAAGAACAACATCGCTCAGTTTTACTTGGCCAGTCCCTTGGGACGGTGGGGAATCGAACTAAAAGATAACGGCCAGTTTATCGGAACCATTGATTTGCACAAGATTGACCCCATTCTCAAAAAAGCAGCTATTGGTTACATTATCAACCAAAAGTATTGGAATCAAGGATTGACGACAGAAGCCAATCGTGCCGTGATTGAGCTGGCTTTTGAGAAGATTGGAATGAATAAGTTGACCGCTCTTCATGATAAGGACAATCCTGCATCTGGAAGAGTCATGGAGAAATCAGGTATGCGTTTTTCACATGAAGAACCCTATGCTAGAATGGATAATAAAGAACCAGGGAGAATTGTCACAAGAGTTCATTATGTCTTGACCAAGGAAGACTATTTTGCAAATAAGTGAGCAGTTGAAAAGATTTTTCAGCTGTTTTTTTCTTCCTCTTACGAATAATTTAAGAGAGGAGAAAAAATGGAAGCAATTATCGAGAAAATCAAAGAGTATAAAATCATTGTTATCTGTGCTGGTTTGGGTTTGGCCCTCGGCGGATTTTTCCTACTAAAGCCAACTTCACAAACACCCGTCAAAGAAACAAATTTGCAGACTGAAGTCGCAGCTGTTTCAAAGGATTCATCGTCTGAAAAGGAAGTCAAGAAGGAAGAAAAGGAAGAATCTCCTGAGCAAGATTTAATCACAGTAGATGTCAAAGGTGCTGTCAAATCACCAGGGATTTATGACTTGCCTCTTGGCAGTCGAGTTCACGATGCCGTTCAGAAGGCAGGTGGATTGACAGAGGAGGCAGATAGCAAGTCGCTCAATCTAGCTCAGAAAGTCAGTGACGAGGCTCTTGTCTATGTTCCAACTAAGGGAGAAGAAGCAGCTAGTCAGCAGGCCGCCTCTGGAACGTCTTCTTCTACAAGTAAAGATAAGAAAGTCAACCTCAATAAGGCCAGTCTGGAAGAACTCAAACAGGTCAAAGGATTGGGCAGAAAAAGAGCTCAGGATATTATTGACCATCGTGAGGCAAATGGCAAGTTCAAGTCAGTAGATGAACTCAAGAAAGTATCTGGCATTGGCACAAAGACCATAGAAAAGCTAAAAGATTATGTCACAGTGGACTAAAAACTTCCCTATTCCTCTAATCTATCTGAGCTTTCTGTTGCTCTGGCTTTACTATGCCATTTTTGGAGCGTCCTATCTCGCACTGCTAGGTTTTGTTTTTTTACTTGTCTGTCTCTTTTTACAATTTCCTTGGAAATCTGCTGGAAAAGTTCTAGCGATTTGTGGAGTTTTTGGATTTTGGTTTCTGTTTCAAACTTGGCAACAGACACAAGCGAGTCAAGACTTGGTTGGCTATGTTGAAAAGGTGAGGATTTTACCAGATACCATCAAAGTCAATGGAGATAGTCTGTCCTTTCGTGGCAAGGCTGACGGCCGTACATTCCAAGTTTACTATAAACTTCAGTCCGAAGAAGAGAAAGAGCAATTTCAAGCCTTAACAGCCCTTCATGACTTGGAACTAGAAGGGAAGCTTTCAGAGCCAGAAGGTCAGAGGAATTTTGGTGGATTTGACTACCAAGCCTATCTGAAAACTCAAGGGATTTACCAGACACTGACTATCAAGAGCATCCAGTCACTTAAAAAGGTTAGCAGTTGGGATATAGGTGAAAATTTATCAAGTTTACGTCGAAAGGCTGTAGTTTGGATCAAGACGCACTTTCCAGACCCTATGCGCAACTATATGACAGGTCTTCTGTTAGGACATCTGGATACGGACTTTGAGGAGATGAATGAACTTTATTCTAGTCTAGGAATTATCCATCTCTTTGCCTTGTCGGGTATGCAGGTGGGCTTCTTTATGGATGCCTTTAAGAAACTTCTCTTACGATTGGGCTTGACCCAAGAAAAGTTGAAGTGGCTGACCTATCCTTTTTCCCTTATCTATGCAGGTCTGACAGGATTTTCAGCTTCGGTCATTCGCAGTCTCTTGCAAAAGTTACTGGCCCAACATGGTCTTAAGGGTTTGGATAATTTTGCCTTGACGGTCCTTGTCCTCTTTATCATCATGCCTAACTTTTTCTTGACAGCTGGAGGGGTCTTGTCCTGCGCCTACGCTTTTATCTTGACCATGACTAGCAAAGAAGGGGAGGGGCTCAAGGCTGTTGCAAGAGAAAGTCTGGTCATTTCCTTGGGAATATTGCCTATTCTATCCTTCTATTTTGCAGAATTTCAGCCTTGGTCTATCCTTTTGACCTTTGTCTTTTCCTTTCTGTTTGATGTGGTCTTCTTGCCGCTTTTGTCCATCTTATTCATTCTGTCTTTTGTTTACCCAGTCACTCAGTTTAACATTGTCTTTGAGTGGTTGGAGAACATCATTCGCTTGGTATCGCAGCTGGCAAGCAGGCCTCTGGTCTTTGGTCAACCCAATGCATGGCTTTTGATTCTTCTCTTAGTTTCATTAGCCTTGGTATATGACATGAGAAAAAACATCAAAAGACTAGCAGGATTCAGTCTCTTTATTGTGGGTCTCTTTTTCTTGACCAAGTATCCACTGGAAAATGAAATTACCATGCTGGATGTAGGGCAAGGGGAAAGTATTTTCCTACGGGATGTAACAGGTAAAACCATTCTCATAGATGTGGGAGGCAAGGCAGAATCTGATAAGAAAATCGAAAAATGGCAAGAAAAGGCGACGACCAGCAATGCCCAGCGAACCGTGATTCCTTATCTTAAAAGTCGTGGGGTAGCCAAGATTGATCAGTTGATTTTGACCAACACAGACAAGGAACATGTTGGTGATTTGCTAGAGGTGACCAATGCTTTCCATGTCGGGGAAATTTTAGTATCAAAAGGAAGTCTGACACAGAAGGAATTTGTAGCAGAACTAGAAGCAAGCCAAACCAAGGTGCGCAGTGTGACAGCAGGGGAGAACTTGCCAATTTTTGGAAGTCAGTTAGAAGTCCTATCTCCAAGGCAGATTGGAGATGGAAGTCATAGTGATTCCCTCCTTCTTTATGGGAAACTCTTGGATAAGCACTTTCTCTTCAGTGGAAACTTGAAAGAGAAGGGAGAGAAGGATCTTTTAAAGCAATATCCTGACTTAGAGGTGGATGTCTTGAAAGTCGGTCAACATGGTTCTAAAACCTCATCAAATCCAGCTTTTCTAGAAAAACTCAACCCAGAGATTTCTCTCATATCAGTTGGAAAGAACAATCGTGCGAAACTCCCCCATCAGGAAACCTTGACTCGACTAGAGACCATCAAGAGTAAGATTTACCGCACTGACCAGAACGGAGCTATTCGCTTTAAAGGATGGAATAGTTGGCAAATCGAAAGTGTTCGTTAGGAAGAAAAATGTTATATATTAGTAAAATAAACTAAAAATCTGTTGCATAATACTGAGAAAAACGATATAATGAAAGTGCTTTCAATAGTAATGATATAAATGCAATGTAAACATGAAAAATCAGCAAAAGTCGTTTTATTAGCTAGTTTGTTATCTATTGGTCTTTTTCAGTCCAGTGTATCTGCTGTGACAGTCACTAAGAGTTATCGGTATGATTGGAATACTGTTTGGAAGTATAGTACCAACTATCACAACCATCAATATATTTGGATTCCGTCATGGTCTCGTTATGACAGCTACGATGAATATAAAGTTGGTACTGGCTGGAATTACGATCGTTATGAGGTCATAAACTACTATACTTACGGATATTAATAGTTAAACGTTTAGAAGAAGGAGGGCTGGATATGATAACTCTTACTCATGTTACCTTAAAAACGCGACAAGTCATCTTGCAAGATGTGGATTTCATCTTTAAAAAGGGTAGGATTTATGGCCTTCTTGCTATCAATGGCTCGGGAAAGACGACACTATTCCGAGCTATGAGCAAGCTGCTTCCCCTTAGTAGTGGACATATCGCAGCTCCTCCTTCTTTGTTTTATTATGAGAGCGTTGAATGGCTGGATGGAAACTTAAGTGGGATGGACTACCTTCGTCTTATCAAAAACATCTGGAAGTCAGAACTGAACTTGATGGATGAAATTAATTACTGGGAAATGTCTGACTATATCAGCCTTCCTATCCGAAAGTATTCCTTAGGGATGAAGCAACGCTTGGTGATTGCCATGTATTTCCTCAGTCAGGCGAAATGCTGGCTCATGGATGAGATTACAAATGGTTTAGACGAGTACTATCGACAGAAGTTTTTTGATAGGCTGGCACAAATCGATAGAAAAGAACAGCTGGTTCTTTTGAGTTCCCACTACAAAGAGGAGTTAATGGAGATTTGCGATAGCATCGTAACCATTCATCAGGGGCAGATAGAAGAGGTTCCGTTATGAAAGATATTAGCCTATTTTTGTTAAAGAAAGTTTTCAAAAGTCGTTTAAACTGGATTATCTTACTTTTATTTGCATCTGTACTCGGTGTTACCTTTTATTTAAATAGTCAGACTGCAAACTCACACAGCTTGGAGAGCGAGTTGGAAACCCGTCTTGTAAAACAAGAGAGAATCATCAATGAAAATGAAGTGAAACTCTCCCAAATCTCTGACACCAGCTCGGAGGAATACCAGAGTGTTAAAAGAAATTTAGACATACAAAAAAATCTTTTGACTCAAAAGAAAGAAATTCTGGCTTTGTTAAAAGAAGGACGCTGGAAAGAAGCCTACTATTTGCAGTGGCAAGATGAGGAAAAGAGTTATGAAATTGTATCGAAGGAATCGACTTCTGGCTCTGACTTTAAAATGGCGGTTGACCTCCAACGAAAGATTTACCAAGCCCTGTATCCCTTAAACATAAAAGCACATACTTTGGAGTTTCCAACCCACGGGATTGATCAGATTGTCTGGATTTTAGAGGCTATCATCCCAACCTTGTTTGTGATTGGTATTATTTTTATGCTAACACAACTGTTCGCAGAAAGATATCAAAATAATCTGGACACAGCTCAGTTATACCCTTTTTCAAAAGTGACATTTTCCATGTCCTCTCTGGGAGTTGGGGTGAGCTATGTAACCGTGCTGTTTATCGGAATTTGTGGCTTTTCTTTTCTAGTGGGAAGTCTGATAAGTGGTTTTGGACGGTTAGATTATCCATACCCGATTTATAGCTTAACGAATCAAGAGGTAACTATTGGAAAAATACAAGATGTGTTATTTCCTAGCTTGCTCTTAACTTTCTTAGCCTTTATCGTCATTGTGGAAGTCGTCTACTTGATTGCTTACTTTTTCAAGCAAAAAATGCCTGTCCTCTTTCTTTCCCTCATTGGGATTGTTGGCTTATTGTTTGGTATTCAAACGATCCAGCCTCTTCAGAGTATTGCACATCTGATTCCCTTTACTTACTTGCGTTCAGTGGAGATTTTGTCTGGAAGATTACCTAAACAAATTGATAATATCAATCTGAATTGGAGCATGGGGATGATCTTACTTCCTCGCCTGATTATTCTTTTGTTAGTGGGGATTCTATTTATCGAAAGATGGGGAAGTTCACAGAAAAAAGAATTTTTTAATAGATCCTAGCTTTCCTATAGGGAAAATAAGTAAAAACTAACATAGAGAGGGAACCAACTAGGTTCTCTCTTTTTGATGCGGACATCAAGAAGAAAACAGAAAGTTTTTGAAAAAATGACTTTTTATCTTGACAAGGGATAGAAAACTTGGTATCATATAAAAGTTGAGAAAAGCAGAAGTGAGAGCTTCTCGCCTTGTGACATCAAGTTGCCTGGCCCTACGGATGAAAAGTTTCTAAGAAACGCTATCATAACGTGCGGGCTTGTATCATTACGAGTCCGCTCTTGTTTTTCTCTAATAATAAAAAAGAGGTGAAAACCATAGCAAAGCAAGACTTATTCATCAATGATGAAATTCGTGTACGTGAAGTTCGCTTGATCGGTCTTGAGGGAGAACAGCTAGGCATCAAGCCACTCAGCGAAGCGCAAGCATTGGCTGATAGTGCAAATGTTGACTTAGTATTGATTCAACCCCAAGCAAAACCACCTGTTGCTAAAATTATGGACTACGGTAAGTTCAAATTTGAGTATCAGAAAAAGCAAAAAGAACAACGTAAAAAACAAAGTGTTGTTACTGTGAAAGAAGTTCGTCTGAGTCCAACTATTGACAAGGGAGACTTTGACACAAAACTTCGCAATGCACGTAAATTCCTTGAAAAAGGAAATAAAGTTAAGGTATCTATCCGCTTTAAGGGTCGTATGATTACCCATAAAGAGATTGGTGCAAAAGTTTTAGCCGAGTTTGCTGAAGCAACACAAGATATTGCGATCATCGAACAACGAGCTAAGATGGATGGACGCCAAATGTTCATGCAGTTGGCGCCAGCAACTGACAAAAAATAATTGTCAGAAAGTTAAATAAAGGAGAAAAAATCATGCCAAAACAAAAAACACACCGCGCATCAGCTAAACGTTTCAAACGTACAGGTTCTGGTGGACTTAAACGTTTCCGTGCTTACACTTCTCACCGTTTCCACGGAAAAACTAAGAAACAACGTCGTCATCTTCGTAAAGCATCTATGGTGCATTCAGGAGATTTCAAACGTATCAAAGCAATGCTTACTCGCTTGAAATAATAGCCTAACAGTAAGTAAACAATTCTAGGAAATATTTGGAGGAAATAAAACATGGCACGTGTTAAAGGTGGCGTTGTATCACGCAAACGTCGTAAACGTATTCTTAAATTAGCAAAAGGTTACTATGGAGCTAAACACATCTTGTTCCGTACTGCAAAAGAACAAGTAATGAACTCTTACTACTATGCATACCGTGACCGTCGTCAGAAAAAACGTGACTTCCGTAAATTGTGGATCACTCGTATCAATGCGGCAGCTCGTTTGAACGGACTTTCATACTCACAATTGATGCATGGCTTGAAATTGGCTGAAATCGAAGTTAACCGTAAAATGCTTGCTGACTTGGCTGTTAACGATGCAGCAGCTTTCACAGCTCTTGCAGATGCAGCTAAAGCAAAACTTGGTAAATAATAATTGATAAGACTGGAACAGAATTGTCCCAGTCTTTTTAGAAATAAAGGAGAAAGCTATGGCTTCAAAAATGCTACACACCTGCTTGCGAGTAGAAAACCTTGAAAAATCAATCGCCTTTTATCAAGACGCTTTTGGTTTTAAAGAATTGCGTCGCAAGGATTTTCCAGATTATGCCTTCACCATTGTCTATCTAGGACTTGATGGTGATGACTACGAGTTGGAGTTGACCTATAACTATGATCACGGTCCTTACGTGGTAGGAGATGGTTTTGCCCATATCGCCCTTAGCACACCTGACCTTGAGGCACTTCATCAAGAACATAGCGTCAAAGGCTATGAAGTTACAGAGCCCAAAGGTCTACCAGGAAACCCACCAAACTATTACTTTGTCAAGGATCCTGATGGCTACAAGGTTGAAGTGATTCGTGAAAAATAACCCAGTAAGGTCAAGTAGAATGTTCGTTTTCTACTTGACTTTTTTTCTTTGAAAGAGTATACTAATACAAATTTAACCTTTAAGGGGAGTCCAGAGAGACTCACAAGGTGTCAGATAAAAGGGATAGGCGACTCTCTGTGGCGACTTTTTAAGTGTGCGCATGAGTTCTGTCCATACTCAACTGAGGCCTTGCATTAGCAAGGTCTTTTCTTTATCTGGTCCCCTTAAATTTAAGGAGGAAAAGTCATGAATCCCACATGTAAGAAACGTTTGGGTGCCATTCGTTTGGAAACCATGAAGGTGGTCGCACAAGAGGAAATTGCGCCAGCAATCTTTGAATTAGTCCTAGAAGGGGATATGGTTGAAGCCATGCGAGCAGGCCAATTTCTCCATCTGCGCGTGCCTGATGATGCCCATCTCTTGCGCCGTCCTATTTCAATTTCGTCTATTGACAAGGCAAACAAGCAGTGTCATCTCATTTATCGGATTGAGGGGGCTGGGACAGCTATTTTTTCAACATTAAGTCAGGGAGATACTCTTGATGTGATGGGGCCTCAGGGAAATGGATTTGACTTGTCTGCTTTAGACAATCAGAGCCAAGTTCTCCTCGTTGGTGGTGGGATTGGTGTTCCACCCTTGCTCGAGGTAGCCAAGGAATTGCATGCGCGTGGGGTGAAAGTAGTAACTGTTCTCGGTTTTGCTAATAAGGATGCTGTTATCCTAGAAAAGGAATTGTCCCAATATGGTCAGGTCTTTGTAACGACAGATGATGGTTCGTATGGTATTAAGGGAAATGTTTCTGTTGTTATCAATGATTTAGATAGTCAATTTGATGCTGTTTACTCATGTGGGGCGCTTGGAATGATGAAGTATATCAATCAAAGATTTTATGACCACCCAAGAGCTTATCTATCTCTAGAATCTCGTATGGCTTGTGGGATGGGAGCTTGCTATGCCTGCGTCCTAAAAGTGCCAGATAGTGAGACCGTCAGCCAACGCGTCTGTGAAGATGGCCCTGTTTTCCGCACAGGAACAGTTGTATTATAAGGAGAAAGTCATGACTACAAATCGTTTACAAGTTTCTCTACCAGGCTTGGATTTGAAGAATCCCATCATACCAGCATCTGGCTGTTTTGGTTTTGGTCAGGAGTATGCCAAGTACTATGATTTAGACCTTTTAGGCTCTATTATGATCAAGGCGACGACACTTGAACCCCGTTTTGGCAATCCTACTCCCAGGGTTGCAGAGACCCCTGCTGGTATGCTCAATGCAATCGGCTTGCAAAATCCAGGTTTAGAAGCTGTTTTAGCTGAAAAGTTGCCTTGGCTGGAAAGAGAGTATCCTACGCTTCCTATCATCGCAAATGTTGCAGGCTTTTCAAAACAAGAGTATGCTTCCGTTTCTCAGGGAATTTCCAAGGCAACTAATGTAAAAGCTATTGAGCTCAATATCTCTTGTCCTAATGTGGATCACGGCAATCATGGACTTTTGATTGGGCAAGATCCTGATCTAGCTTATGAAGTGGTAAAAGCGGCTGTGGAAGCTTCCCATGTGCCAGTTTATGTTAAGTTAACCCCTAGTGTGACGGATGTTGTCACCATAGCCAAAGCCGCAGAAGATGCAGGAGCAAGTGGCTTAACCATGATCAATACCCTTGTCGGTATGCGATTTGACCTCAAAACCAGAAAACCAATCCTAGTCAATGGAACAGGTGGAATGTCTGGACCAGCAGTCTTTCCAGTAGCCCTCAAACTCATTCGCCAAGTCGCCCAAACAACCGACCTTCCCATCATTGGAATGGGAGGAGTGGATTCTGCTGAAGCAGCGATAGAAATGTATCTAGCTGGTGCCTCTGCCATCGGAGTTGGAACAGCCAATTTTACCAACCCTTATGCTTGTCCTGATATCATCGAACATCTGCCAAAAGTCATGGACAAATATGGCATTAGCAGTTTGGAAAATCTCCGTCGAGAAGTTAAAGACAATCTGAGATAAACTAGACCTTCCTTATCGTCAACAAGACATAGAATCTTCATCAATTTGTAATATTTCCTTTAGTTAACTATGTTACAATAGGGTTTATAAAATAGTAATAGTGTAGATAGTTTTCTACTGAGGAGAATAAAATGAAGAAGATACTACTTGCAAGTACTGTCGTTCTTTCTATGGCAGGATTTGCAAAGACATCTGTACATGCTGAAGAATCTCAGGTTACGAAAAAAACTCAGACTACAGATGTAGTCGAGAAAAAAGAGGAAGCTGCTCCCAAGAAAGAAGTTCCTAAAGTCGAGGCGAAGAAAGAGCCGGTTGTAAAAGGGGAAAATTCTTCTAAAGATGACTCATCCAAAAAGGAAAAAAAAGAGGAAGTTATCAAGGAAGGTTGGAAAAAAGAGCAAGAAAACTGGCGTTTTTATGAAAATAACCAGCCTGTCGTAAACTGGAAAAAAATTAGTGGCACTTGGTATTACTTTGATAAAAATGGCATTATGCTCAGTAATACTATAGTTGATGATTACCTTGTCAAAGGTAATGGCGCAATGGCAGAAAACGCTTGGGTGAAAATATCTGACAAGTGGTACTATGCCACAGCTTCAGGCAAGATTTCTCGTAATAAGTGGGAGAAGATTGAAGGCAGCTGGTATTACTTTGATCAAGATGGTGTCATGCTTAGCCGTACTATCTACAATGACTACCTCTTCCAAGGCAGTGGTGCCATGGCGGAAAACGCTTGGGTAAAAATATCTGACAAGTGGTACTATGCCACAGCTTCAGGCAAGATTTCTCGCAACAAATGGGAAAAGATTGAGGGCGTCTGGTATTACTTTGATAAAGAAGGTGTCATGCTTAGTCGCACCATCTATAATGACTATCTCTTCCAAGGTAGTGGTGCCATGGCAGAAAACGATTGGGTGAAAATATCTGACAAGTGGTACTATGCAACAGCTTCAGGCAAGATTTCCCGCAATAAATGGGAAAAAATCAAAGGAATATGGTACTATTTTAATAGCGATGGTGTGATGGCAAGTAGCCAGTGGAAAAGTGACTACTATCTGAAAGATAGTGGCGCTATGGCGGAAAAAGAGTGGATTTTTGATAAATCCTACAATAGCTGGTTCTACTTGAAATCAGGTGGGGCCTACGCTTCCCGTGAATGGATTGGATCATACTACCTTAAATCTGGTGGCTATATGGCCAAAAATGAATGGATTTTTGACAAAGATTACGATGCTTGGTACTATCTAAAAGATGATGGTCGATATGTAACAGGTACTTTTACGATCAAAGGTAAAGAGTATTCCTTCCAAAATAATGGGAAGTGGATCTCAGAGGCAAAATATTACAAAGTGAAACCGATTACTGCTTATGTTTATAGCGCTTCTGGTGAAAGATTGAGTTATGTATCACAGGGAACTATCGTCTCACTTGGAGATGCACAATCTAAAAAAGATAGTCAAATACCAGTCAATATTTCTGGTTTATCCGGCTTCATGAATAAAAGTGATTTAGTAGCTATTGATAAGGACAGTGAATTTGTCCCTCATTATACAAGTGATGGCAAGTATTTTTACCATGAGTTGTCACCTTATGTGAGTCTCCGTGTTGCGCCACATAGCTCAGCTATGACTATTGGTAAGAAATATTATTCAACTGATGGAATTCATTTTGATGGCTTTACCATTGAAAACCCCTTCCTCTTTAGAAATTTGACTAAACCAAGTAATTACAGCGCAGCTGAATTGGATAAAGTTTATTCTTTGATGAATATTCGGGATAGTCGTCTCGCTGGTAAGGGTGCTATTTTTAAGGAAGCTGAGAAACGCTATGGTGTGAATGCTCTTTACTTAATGGCTCATAGTGCACTTGAGAGTGCTTGGGGACGGAGCCAGATTGCCAAGGATAAGAATAACTTCTTTGGAATTGCAGCTTATGATTCGAGCCCATATACCTCGGCCAAAAAATTTGATGATGTGGATAAGGGGATCCTCGGCGCGGCTAAGTGGATTCGTGAAAATTACATTGACTATGGACGGGACCATCTTGGAAACAAGGCTTCTGGTATGAATGTACGCTATGCTTCTGACCCATACTGGGGAGAGAAAATTGCCAGTATCATGATGACTATCAATAGCAAACTTGGTGGGAAAGACTAGGGAAGAACAAAATCGGGAACCATGATAGATTGGTTGTCGATTTTTTGTTATAATAAAATCAAACAGACAACAAAGGAGAGCATCATGACATTTGAAGAAATCCTGCCTGGGTTAAAGGTTAAGAAAAAATATGTACGAACTGGTTGGGGAGGGGCTGAAAACTATGTGCAACTTTTTGACACCATCGAGCAGAATGGAGTTGCACTTGAAGTGACGCCTTATTTCCTAATCAACGTGTCTGGAGAAGGGGAAGGTTTTTCCATGTGGAGTCCGACACCTTGTGATGTTTTGGCGACGGATTGGGTAGAAGTGCATGACTAGACGTGTATTGATTACGGGAGTGAGTTCAGGGATTGGTCTGGCTCAAGCTCGACTCTTTTTAGAGAATGGCTATCAAGTTTATGGAGTTGACCAAGGCGAAAATCCACTTTTACAGGGTGATTTCCACTTTTTACAGAGAGATTTGACTTTGGACTTGGAGCCGATTTTTGACTGGTGCCCTCAGGTGGATGTTTTGTGTAATACGGCCGGTGTATTGGATGATTACAAACCACTTTTGGAGCAAACAGCTCAGGAAATTCAAGAGATTTTTGAAATCAACTACATAATTCCTGTTGAGTTAACTCGACATTATTTGACACAAATGCTGGAAAGTAAAAAAGGGATCATCATCAATATGTGTTCGATTGCTTCGAGTCTGGCTGGCGGAGGTGGACACGCTTATACTTCTTCCAAACATGCCTTGGCTGGCTTCACCAAGCAGTTGGCTCTAGACTATGCTGAAGCTGGGATTCAGGTATTTGGCATCGCACCTGGCGCTGTCAAGACTGGAATGACTGCTGCGGACTTTGAGCCAGGTGGGTTGGCTGACTGGGTGGCTAGTGAAACGCCAATCAAGCGCTGGATTGAGCCAGAGGAAGTAGCAGAGATTAGTCTTTTCTTAGCAAGTGGAAAAGCGAGCGCCATGCAAGGGCAAATCCTCACGATTGATGGTGGTTGGTCTTTGAAGTAGGAGGAGTTGGATGGAAATCAAAAATCACTTTGGAGTCTATGGTATTTGCTTTGAAAATGAGAAGCTTCTCTGCATTGAAAAAACGAGAGGCCCTTATCAACATCGTTATGATCTACCGGGTGGTAGTCAGCAACTTGGTGAAGGACTGACGAAAACTCTGATTAGAGAAGTTTTGGAAGAGACAGGATATAAGCTTAAGGATTACGCTAATCCTAGGATTTATGATGTGCTGGTTCAAGAAGATGGGCAAGACTTTGCAGTACATCATATCATGGCCTTTTATGATATAGTCCTCGATTTTGAACACTCTCAAAATTCAATTCCTAATGAAGTTCTTGATGGAAGTAATGATTCAGCAAATGCACTTTGGGTGAATTTGGAAGAAATTACTACAGAAAATGCATCGCCATTAGTTTTGAAGGTTAAGTCTGAATTATCAGGATTTCCAGAATTAGATATGACAAGCTATAGAAATTGGAAGGTGAAGTAGGGGGATAATGGAACTATTTAAAACATGGAAGAAAAATATGGTTCTATATGGTCTTAAATCTCAAATCGGATCTGTCTACCGAAATAGTGATAGGACAACGAGCTTTTATGATGTTGGGAATTTTCTATACCTAGCAGGGGAGTTGGATTCCAGATTTTGGGAAGATTTTGTTAGGAAATACGGTTTAGATTATAAGATTATTATTTCAGAAAATACTAATTGGCAAGATTTTCTGCATCGGAAAGTGGGGCTAAATTCTTTTACTCGCTATTCTTTTAAAGATAAGGCAAATTTTCAAGTTGAATTTCTAAATGATCTAGTTACTCATTTAGAGGAAGGTTACAATATTGTGCCCATTGATAATCATGTTTATAACTGCTTTTCTGAGGAAGAATGGTCACAAGATTTACAGGGGGATTTTGAGTCCTACCAGGATTTTGCTTTAAAAGGTGGATTTGGCTTTGTGATTCTTAAAAATAATGAACTGATTGCTGGGATTTCCTCAGGCTTAGTTTACCGTGGAGCAGTTGAAGTGGAAGTTGCAACTAGACCAAACGAACAAGGAAATGGATTTGCTAAAAAGCTTGGTGCTGCAATGATTCTAGAGAGTTTAAATAGAGATATGTTTCCACTTTGGGATGCTCATAACAAGGCTTCCAAAAAAGTAGCAGAATTTTTAGGATATGAGTTAGTTGAACCTTATGAAGCTTTTGAACTAGAGGAAAGTTTCATATAATGATATTTGATATTGTATCTTTTAAGACGAGGTGAATGGCTATGAAAAAACAGCTAGCCCTTAGTGGCGAGAAAATCGCTGAAAAAGTTTACCCACAACTATTTCACCATGTTGGTATGATTCGTGGGGAATACTTGTTGAGAGAGCTCAATCAAAACATCCTGTTACCAAGTTGTCAGCAATTTATAAAAGATTATCTAGACACCGTTTGCTCCTTGTACTCTGGTGAAGAGGTGTGGTATCGTTTTTCAGAATTAACGAATACAGAAGCTAATTGTCTAAAGGGGACTAAAGAGTATTTTGATGAAAATCATCCCTTGTTTGGATATAGAGGAACTAGGCGTTTATTGGCGTGTCCGGATGAATTTCAGGCTGAGGCACATGTCGTTACAGAAGTTTATCAAACAAATCCCAATCTGTCTGTTATTTTTCCTTTTGTCAATGATGCCGACCAGTTAAAACAAGCTATTACAGCATTGCGTCAGCATGGTTTTACTGGGAAAATCGGCACAATGATTGAATTACCGTCAGCTTATTTTGACTTGGACAGAATAATAGAAACGGGTATTTCAAAGATTATAGTTGGAATGAATGATTTGACTTCTTTTGTTTTTGCGACTGTGAGAAATAGTCAATGGCATGATATGGAAAGTCCAATTATGTTAGATATGCTAAGACAGATGCAGGATAAAGCAATGATAAAAAAGATTGACTTTGCTGTAGCAGGCTATCTGAATGCTTCTTTCATACAAAAAATGAATCAGATGGGTATCAAGTGTATTATCCACTACAGTTCTATTCCAGAGATTTTTAATTTAGAGATTGACCATCCAGACCACCTCAAACGTGTAAAAGAAGTAAGTAAAAAATTACAAAGGAGCAAACTATGACACCGCAAGAAATGTGGAATATTTACAAGAAAATCAATCCCTCTATCGGAGATGAGATAGATGCCTGGGCTTTTGGAGTGGAAGCCGATACCTTGGCAGATTTGGTTTTAAAAGGCGAAAAGACAGCAACCGCCTCAGCCTACGATCTCTACGCACTAGAAGACGAACCTCTTCCACAAGAAGGGACCTTCGATGTCATTTTAGATAGTCAAAATCAGGCTATCTGCATTGTCGAAATTACCAAGGTTTCCGTTCAGCCCTTTCATCAAGTTTCTGCTGACCATGCCTACAAGGAAGGGGAGGGGGATAAATCTTTAGCCTATTGGCGCCAGGTTCATGAGGACTTTTTCACCGAGTGGATGAGGGAAGCCGGACTGACTTTTACCCCTGACAGCAAGGTTGTTTTGGAAGAATTTCGCAAGGTCTACCCACTCTAGACTGCAGAAGGAAGAAAGTTTTGGAAATTACCGTCCAATCCTTTTTTCTAAAGCAAAACATGATATAATAAGTTTGTTTGAAGAAGAGTAAAACTCTTAAACTTAGAATAGGAGAAAACTATGCAAGCAGTTGAACATTTTATTACGCAATTTGTTCCTGAACATTATGATTTATTTTTAGACTTGAGTCGTGAGACCAAGACCTTTTCTGGGAAGGTGACCATTACTGGTCAAGCACAGAGTGACCGTATTTCCCTTCACCAAAAAGACTTGGAAATCACTTCTGTAGAAGTTGCGGGTCAAGCTCGTCCATTTACAGTTGACCATGACAATGAAGCCCTTCATATCGAATTGGCTGAGGCTGGTCAAGTTGAATTGGTCATTGCTTTTTCAGGAAAAATTACAGACAACATGACAGGGATTTACCCTTCTTACTACACAGTTGATGGTATCAAGAAGGAAGTCTTGTCTACTCAGTTTGAAAGCCATTTTGCGCGTGAAGCCTTCCCATGTGTGGACGAGCCTGAAGCCAAGGCTACTTTTGACCTCGCTCTTCGTTTTGATCAAGCAGAAGGTGAAGTGGCCTTGTCAAACATGCCAGAAATTGATGTGGAAAACCGTAAGGAAACAGGCATCTGGAAGTTTGAAACAACACCTCGCATGTCTTCTTACTTGTTGGCCTTTGTAGCAGGTGATTTGCAAGGTGTGACCGCTAAAACTAAAAATGGTACCCTCGTAGGTGTCTACTCAACCAAAGCCCACCCACTATCTAACCTTGATTTCTCATTAGACATCGCTGTTCGCTCAATCGAGTTTTACGAAGATTACTACGGAGTTAAGTATCCAATCCCTCAATCACTTCACATCGCCCTTCCTGACTTCTCAGCTGGTGCCATGGAAAACTGGGGTCTTGTGACCTACCGTGAAGTTTACTTGGTTGTGGATGAGAACTCAACCTTTGCTAGCCGTCAACAAGTAGCTCTTGTGGTGGCGCATGAGTTGGCTCACCAATGGTTTGGAAACCTCGTGACTATGAAATGGTGGGATGACCTCTGGCTCAATGAAAGCTTCGCTAACATGATGGAATACGTCTGTGTGGATGCCATCGAGCCAAGTTGGAATATCTTTGAAGACTTCCAAACAGGTGGTGTTCCAGCGGCGCTTAAACGTGACGCGACGGATGGCGTGCAGTCTGTTCACGTCGAAGTCAAACACCCAGATGAAATCAATACCCTCTTTGATGGCGCTATCGTCTATGCCAAAGGAAGCCGTCTCATGCACATGCTTCGTCGTTGGCTAGGTGATGCGGATTTCGCTAAAGGATTGCATGCCTACTTTGAAAAACACCAGTACAGCAATACCATCGGTCGTGACCTTTGGAATGCCCTTGGTCAAGCATCAGGACGTGATGTTGCAGCCTTCATGGATTCTTGGTTGGAACAGCCTGGTTATCCAGTTCTCACTGTCAAAGTTGAAAATGATGTCTTGAAGATTTCACAAAAACAATTCTTCATCGGTGAACACGAAGACAAGAACCGTCTCTGGGTGGTGCCACTCAACAGCAACTGGAAAGGCCTACCAGATACTCTTGAAACTGAAAGCATCGAAATCCCTGGCTATGCCGCTCTTCTTGCTGAAAATAAAACAGCTCTTCGTCTTAACACCGAAAATACTGCCCACTACATCACAGACTATCAAGGAGACTTGTTAGAAGCTGTTCTTGCTGAGCTAGAGTCACTTGATAACACAAGTAAACTGCAAATCGTTCAAGAACGTCGTCTGCTTGCTGAAGCAGGGCACATTTCTTATGCAGACTTGCTCCCAGTCCTTGATAAACTTGCTAAGGAAGAGTCTTACCTTGTGGTTTCAGCTATTTCTCAAGTGATTGCTGCCCTTGAACGCTTTATCGATGAAGGTACAGAAGCTGAGAAAGCCTTTAATAGTCTGGTTGCTAAATTGGCTCGTCATAACTATGACCGTCTTGGTTTTGAAGCTAAAGAAGGGGAATCAGATGAGGATGAATTGGTTCGTCAGTTGGCCGTTTCTATGATGATTCGCTCAAATGATGCAGAAGCTAGTCAAGTCGCTAGCCAAATCTTTGTAGCTCACAAGGAAAATCTTGTAGGACTTCCAGCAGCCATCCGTGCTCAAGTTCTCATCAATGAAATGAAACACCATGAGACCAAGGACTTGGTCGCAACTTATCTTGACCTCTACACTCATGCCACAGATGCTGTCTTCAAACGTCAGTTGGCAGGAGCTCTTGCATACAGTACAGATGCTGACAATATCCAAACCTTGATTAGCTCATGGAAAGATAAATTTGTGGTGAAACCACAAGACTTGTCTGCTTGGTATTACCAGTTCCTAGATCATCAAACAACTCAAGAAACTGTTTGGGTATGGGCGCGTGAAAACTGGGCTTGGATCAAGGCAGCACTCGGTGGGGATATGAGCTTTGATAGCTTTGTTATCCTTCCTGCTCATGTATTTAAGACAGAGCAACGCTTGGCAGAGTACAAGGAATTCTTTGAGCCACAACTCTCTGACCTTGCGCTTAGTCGTAACATCCGTATGGGAATTAAGGAAATCGCAGCGCGTGTCGACTTGATTAAGCGAGAGAAAGCAGCAGTAGAAGCTGTTGTAGCCCAATATGCTAAAGCTTAATTCGTTCAAAATGTAAACAAAAACTCAACTTTCTATCTGAAAACAAGAGAGAGTTGAGTTTTTTTTAAGGCAATTTTGGTATAATAATCATAACAAGGAGGAGTTTTTGATGATAAAAATCTTATTAGTAGAAGATGACCTGGGCCTGTCAAACTCAGTATTTGACTTTTTAGATGATTTTGCAGATGTCATGCAGGTTTTTGATGGAGAAGAAGGTCTCTACGAAGCTGAAAGTGGCGTTTATGACTTGATTTTGCTTGACCTGATGTTGCCTGAAAAAAATGGTTTTCAAGTCTTGAAAGAGTTGCGAGAAAAAGGGATCTCAACACCAGTCCTTATCATGACTGCTAAGGAAAGTTTGGATGACAAGGGACATGGTTTTGAGTTGGGAGCGGATGACTACCTCACCAAGCCTTTCTACCTAGAAGAACTCAAAATGCGGATTCAAGCCCTTCTCAAACGTTCAGGCAAGTTTAACGAAAACACCTTGACCTATGGGGATATTGTCGTCAACCTTTCAACGAATGAAGTGAAAGTGGAAGATACTCCTGTGGAACTGCTCGGAAAAGAGTTTGAGTTATTGGTTTACTTCCTTCAAAATCAAAATGTTATTCTTCCCAAGACACAAATTTTTGACCGTCTATGGGGATTTGATAGCGATACGACTATTTCCGTTGTAGAAGTATATGTCTCAAAAGTTCGTAAGAAATTGAAGGGGACAGCCTTTGCTGAAAACCTTCAAACCTTGCGTAGTGTCGGGTATATTTTAAAAGATGTTCAATAAACTAAAAAAAACATGGTATGCGGATGATTTCAGTTATTTTATTCGAAACTTTGGAGTGTTCACCCTGATCTTCTCTGCTATGACCTTGATTATCCTTCAGGTCATGCACTCGAGTCTCTACACTTCTGTAGATGAAAAACTCCAAGCCCTTAGTAGTAGTCCCCAAGCGGTTATCCAGTTAGCCCTGAATAGGGCAACTGAAGAGGTCAAGGACATCCAACCCGCAACCGCGGATGCCAGCAAGGCTGAAATCAAACCCAATGTCAGTTCCAATACGGAAGTCTTGCTCTTTGACAAGGATTTTAACCAACTCTTACTGGGCAATCGTTTTTTAGGCTTGGATAAGATCAAACTGGACAAGAAAGAGTTGAATCACATTCGGCAAATCCAAGTTGTCAATAGCTACGGTCAGGAAGAAACCTACCGGATGATCTTGATGGAAACCAATTCTTCCTCCGTATCAAGCAATGTCAAATATGCGGCAGTCTTGATCAATACCAGCCAGCTTGAGCAAATCAGCCAAAACCACGAGCATTTAATTGTTGTAGTGATGGCTAGTTTCTGGCTTCTGTCTTTAATTGCCAGTGTTTACCTAGCACGTGTCAGTGTCAAACCCTTGCTGGAAAGCATGCAAAAGCAGAAGTCCTTTGTTGAAAATGCGAGTCACGAACTGAGAACACCTTTGGCCGTTTTACAAAATCGTTTAGAGAATCTCTTTCGAAAACCAGAGGCAACGATTATGGAATCCAGCGAAAGCATCGCTTCGAGTCTTGAAGAAGTTCGCAACATGCGCTTCCTTACAACTAATCTTCTCAACCTTGCACGTCGAGATGATGGAATCAAGCCAGAAATAGCAGAAGTATCACCACAGTTCTTTAAGACGACCTTTGCTAACTATGAGTTGATTGCTTCTGAAAATGATCGAGTTTTTGACTATGAAAATCGGATTTATCGTCCCTTCATGACCGATCAGTTGCTCCTAAAACAGCTCATGACCATCTTATTTGATAATGCTATCAAGTATACCGAAGAAGATGGGAAAATTGAGTTTGTGGTTTATGCTACAGATCGCCACCTCTATCTAACAGTAACAGATAATGGTATTGGAATCTCAGCTCCTGACAAGAAGAAAATTTTTGACCGCTTTTACCGTGTAGACAAGGCGAGAACCCGTCAGAAGGGTGGCTTTGGTCTAGGACTATCTTTGGCTAAGCAGATCGTAGATGCCTTACGAGGAACGATTAGCGTCAAAGATAACAAACCTAGAGGAACAATTTTTGAAGTTAAGATCGCTATTCAATCTCCTCCAAAACGTAAGAATAAATAAAAAAGACAGTTTTATAACTGTCTTTTTCGATAACTAGAAAAAAGGCTGGTAGTAGTACCAACCTTTATTTTAAAATTTTTTGTTTAATAATCTTTCTTTGGAGTTGTAAAAGTGCGAAGCTTGTCCCCATAGCAGCGATAAATGATAAAGCTGTATTCAATTTTAAGGCTAAAAAGATAAAGCTAAAAAGCACCATAAAAATACAAAAACAAGCAATATTTACAAAAAATAAAATCTCTTTTAGGTTAGAGCCGATAGGGGCTTCTGGTGTATAATCTTGATAAAGCGGAGTTTGTTTTGATTCGGGGGCTTGTTCAAACTCATAAGCTTCTAGTTTTCTTGCGGGCATGATTCTCTCCTTAACAGTACCTAACTATTTTATCATTTTTTATGCAGAGAATTGTTACAGAATGGTTACAAAAGTGCTAAAGTCTCTTATCAACTTCAAAGTCGCTCTTCTTGACACTTACTAGGGAAAGTGATAGCATGGATGTTACACTTGAAACAGATGGCCTAACCTTCTCTATTATAAATATACTGAGTAAGGAAGGGATAACTTATATAAATTGATAGCAAGCAAGTGCTTTTCCTAAGATAATTTGTTGAGTTGCTACCGTGATTCTTTGTAAAAGAGGTAGGAGTTGTTTTGAATGGATGATAAGACAGAGATGCTGTCTATTGGACTGGGTGGCCTTTTGCTACCTCTGGGAAACGTTAAAGGAGATAAGCATGTATCTTGCTATCAAAGAAATATTACGAAACAAACTTCGATATAGTTTGATTCTCACTACCATTTTTCTTATCGCTTTCATGGTCTTTTTTATGACCAGTTTGGCTCTTGGTCTTGTACGTAACAACCGAGCCGCTATTGATAACTGGCAAGCGACGGGTGTGGTTTTATCTGACTACGCAAATGATAATTTGACAGCATCTTTTATTCCTGAAAAGGACTACAAGGAGAAGAGTTCTGAAGATGCGGCTCCCCTGGGCTATATGTTCGCTGTGACCAATCTAGTCGATGGTAGTGAAAAGGTCAATGTTTCCATTTTTGCTCAAGACTGGGATTCTTTTATCTCTCCTAGTTTGACGGAGGGTCGTTACCCTGACGGGGATGATGAGGTTGTCGTAGATCAGTCTTTTGAGAACTATGGGATGAAGCTAGGTGATGCCATTCAGCTCAATGGAAGCGAGGCAAGCTACAAGATTGTAGGCCTGACTCAAGGAAATAAGTTTTTCACAGAGCCTGTTGTCTTTACGAGTCTGACAACTTATTGGACCTTACAAGGAACCTTGAAAGCCAATCGTTCCATCTCTGCTTTGGTATTGAAAAATGATATAGAAGTGGCTGGCGATGGACTGAAACAGATTTCTATTCCAAAAATGATATCGAAAATTCCTGGTTACACACCTCAGGTTAATGTATTTTCAGGGATGATTCTCGCTATGATTGTCATCTCAGGCTTGATTGTAGGTATTTTTGTTTATATCATTACCATCCAAAAACTAGGACTTTATGGAATAATGCGGGCTCAGGGTATACAGATCAAAACCATTATTTGGTCTCTTTTCTGTCAAATCTTCCTCCTAGCTGGTATGGGGATTGCTTTAGCCTTACTGGCAATCGGAGGAGTGATTTTAGTCTTACCAGCTACCTTCTTTTTCTATCCAAGTTGGATAGCCTACTCTGTCCTAAGTTTGGTAATTTCCTTGATGGCCCTTCTAGGTGGTGTCATTTCACTTCCACGCTTGCTAAAGGTGGACCCGATTACTGCGATTGCAGAATGATAAGGAGAATAGTATGACAACATTGATAGAAATGAATCAAGTGACAAAAACTTACGGGGAAGGAAAGATGAAAGTCGTAGCCCTGCATGAGACGAATTTTCAGCTAAATGCGGGAGAGTTCGTAGCTATCGTTGGGCCCTCTGGCTCTGGAAAGACGACCTTTCTAACAACTCTAGGACAACTACAGGAAGCATCGAGTGGAAAGATTCTAGTCAAAGGGAAGGAAACAGGCAGTTTGACGGAGAAGGAAAAAACAGACCTCCGTTTTAGAGAGTTTGGCTTCATTCTTCAGGCTTCAAACTTAATTCCATTTCTAACGGTCAAGGAACAGCTGGATTTGATTGACAGACTAGATAAGGGAAAAAATAGTAAAAGTGACCGAAAAGAGCTGTTTGACTTGTTGGATTTGGAAAAAGTACAAGATCAGTATCCCAATGCTCTATCGGGTGGCGAACGTCAGCGTGCCGCGATTGCTAGAGCGCTCTATAACAATCCGAGCATCGTTCTTGCAGATGAGCCGACAGCTAGTCTGGATACCCAGCGTGCCTACCAAGTAACGGAGATGCTGGCTGCCATTGCCCATGAACAAGGAAGAGGAGTTGTTATGATTACGCATGATACCCGTCTTCTTGATAAGGTTGACCGTATTTATGTCATGAATGATGGCCATCTAGTTGAAGAAACACATGCATAAAATAGAGTGAATGGTACAAGTTACTGTTCACTTTTTGATTGAAAGCTTTAAAAATGGCTTTGACTTTTTATAAAACTCCTAGTATTCATAGCTGATTTTTGAGAAATGTGGTATAATTTTTCTTATGGAAAAGATTATCATTACAGCAACTGCTGAAAGTATTGAACAAGTTGAACAGTTACTCGAAGCTGGCGTAGATCGTATCTATGTTGGTGAGAAAGATTTTGGCCTTCGTCTGCCAACAACCTTTAGTTATGAAGACTTACGCACCATCGCTAATATTGTTCATGAGGCTGGTAAAGAGTTGATTGTCGCGGTTAATGCCCTCATGCACCAAGATATGATGGATCGTATCAAGCCTTTCCTAGACTTCTTGGAAGAAATCAAGACAGACTATATTACTGTTGGGGACGCAGGTGTCTTTTACGTGGTCAACCGTGATGGCTACTCCTTTAAAACCATCTACGATGCTTCAACTATGGTGACAAGTAGCCGTCAGATTAACTTCTGGGGTCAAAAGGCTGGCGCATCTGAGGCTGTCTTGGCCCGTGAAATTCCATCTGCTGAACTTTTCAAGATGCCCGAGATTTTGGAAATTCCTGCTGAAGTGTTGGTTTACGGAGCTAGTGTCATTCACCATTCTAAACGTCCGCTCTTACAAAACTACTATAACTTTACGCATATTGATGATGAAAAGACGCGTAAACGTGACCTCTTCTTGGCAGAGCCGAGTGACCCAGAAAGCCATTATTCCATCTTTGAAGACAATCATGGTACCCACATCTTTGCCAACAACGACCTTGATTTGATGACCAAATTGACAGAACTGGTCGAGCATGGTTTTACTCATTGGAAGCTAGAAGGTCTCTACACCCCAGGTCAAAATTTTGTAGAAATTGCTAAACTCTTTATTCAAGCGCGTGGCTTGATCCAAGAGGGGAATTTCAGCCATGACCAAGCCTTCTTGTTAGATGAGGAAGTGCGCAAGTTACACCCTAAAAACCGTTTCCTCGACACAGGATTCTATGATTACGATCCTGATATGGTTAAATAGGACACCAAAACCCGAAATAAAAATGTTCGGGTTTTTCAAGTGTATTCATGAAATAAAAACGGATACATGTTATAATAAAAGTAGCTCTTTATTGGAGGTATTTAAGTGGAGAATCTGAAAAAGATGGCAGGTATCAAGGCTGCTGAGTTTGTCAAGGATGGTATGGTAGTCGGACTTGGAACTGGCTCTACTGCCTATTATTTCGTAGAGGAAGTAGGTCGTCGTATAAAGGAAGAAGGTTTGCAAATTACTGCTGTAACGACTTCTAGTGTGACCAGTAAACAGGCTGAAGGTCTTAACATCCCGCTCAAGTCGATTGATCAAGTAGACTTTGTTGATGTGACAGTTGACGGGGCGGATGAAGTAGATAGCCAGTTTAATGGGATCAAAGGTGGTGGGGGTGCCCTTCTCATGGAGAAGGTTGTAGCGACACCATCGAAAGAATATATTTGGGTGGTGGATGAAAGCAAACTGGTAGAAAAACTAGGTGCTTTTAAATTGCCTGTAGAAGTGGTTCAGTATGGTGCAGAACAGGTCTTTCGTCGGTTTGAACGAGTTGGCTACAAACCAAGTTTCCGTGAAAAAGACGGTCAACGTTTTGTGACCGATATGCAGAACTTTATCATTGACCTAGCCTTGGATGTCATTGAAGATCCAATTGCCTTCGGACAAGAATTGGACCATGTCGTCGGTGTCGTAGAGCATGGCTTGTTCAACCAAATGGTGGATAAGGTCATCGTAGCGGGACGAGATGGTGTTCAGATTTTAACTTCAAGAAAAGCAAGATAACTAAAATAATAAGGAGACAGACTATGTCAAAATTTAATCGGATTCACTTGGTGGTACTGGATTCTGTGGGAATCGGTGCTGCACCAGATGCCAATAACTTTGTCAATGCAGGGGTTCCAGATGGAGCTTCTGACACACTGGGACACATTTCAAAAACAGTTGGTTTGAATGTGCCAAACATGGCTAAAATTGGTTTAGGAAATATTCCTCGCGAAACGCCTCTAAAGACTGTACCAGCTGAAAGCAATCCAACAGGATATGCAACAAAATTGGAAGAAGTATCTCTTGGTAAGGATACCATGACTGGGCACTGGGAAATCATGGGACTCAACATTACCGAGCCTTTCGATACTTTTTGGAACGGATTCCCAGAAGAAATCCTGACAAAAATCGAAGAATTTTCAGGGCGCAAGGTCATTCGTGAAGCCAACAAACCTTACTCAGGAACTGCTGTTATCGATGATTTTGGACCACGTCAGATGGAAACTGGAGAGTTGATTATCTATACTTCAGCTGACCCTGTTTTACAAATTGCTGCCCACGAAGACATCATTCCTTTGGATGAATTGTACCGTATCTGTGAATACGCTCGTTCGATTACCCTTGAGCGCCCTGCCCTTCTAGGTCGTATCATTGCCCGTCCTTATGTGGGTGAGCCAGGCAACTTCACTCGTACAGCCAACCGTCGTGACTTGGCCGTTTCTCCATTTGCCCCAACTGTTTTGGATAAATTGAATGAGGCTGGCATCGATACGTACGCTGTTGGTAAAATCAACGATATCTTTAACGGCGCTGGTATCAACCATGACATGGGCCACAACAAGTCAAACAGCCATGGAATTGATACACTATTGAAGACCATGGGACTTGCTGAGTTTGAAAAAGGATTCTCCTTCACAAACTTGGTGGACTTTGATGCCCTTTATGGACACCGCCGCAATGCTCATGGTTACCGTGATTGCTTGCATGAGTTTGATGAACGCTTGCCTGAAATTATCGCAGCTATGAGAGAGGATGACCTTCTCTTGATTACTGCTGACCATGGAAATGACCCAACCTATGCAGGAACAGACCACACTCGTGAATACATTCCACTTTTGGCCTACAGCCCTGCCTTTAAAGGAAATGGTGTCATTCCAGTTGGGCATTTTGCAGATATCTCAGCAACAGTTGCGGATAACTTTGGTGTTGAAACTGCCATGATTGGGGAAAGTTTCTTAGATAAATTGGTATAAGATGACACGCTATGCTTTACTGGTTAGGGGCATAAATGTCGGTGGGAAGAATAAGGTTGTTATGGCGCAACTTCGTCAAGAATTGACAGAGTTGGGACTGGAAAAAGTTGATACCTACATCAACAGTGGCAATATTTTCTTTACTTCGACAGATGCCAAAGCCCAATTGGTGGAAAAGTTAGAGGCTTTCTTTGAAGTCCATTATCCATTTATTCAGAGCTTTTCTTTACTGAGTCTTGAGGACTTTGAAGCAGAACTTGAAAATCTGCCTGAATGGTGGACCAAAGATTTGGCTCGAAAAGATGTCCTCTTTTATACAGAAGGCTTGGATGTGGATCAAGTCATTGAGAAAGTTGAAAGTTTGGAACTGAAAGATGAAGTGGTTCATTTTGGAAGACTTGGGATTTTCTGGGGGAAATTCTCTGAAAAATCCTACTATGCAACTGCCTATCACAAGTACTTGCTCAAGATGCCTTTCTATCGCAACATCACCATTCGCAACGCAAAAACCTTTGACAAAATCGGTCAAATGCTAAAAAATAATAAAGGAGACACATAATGACATTTTTAGATAAGATCAAGGAAACAGCTGCTTTCCTGAAAGACAAGGGAATACTAGCGCCTGAGTTCGGTCTAATCCTTGGATCAGGACTTGGAGAATTGGCAGAGGAAATCGAAAGTCCAGTTGTAGTAGACTATGCAGACATTCCAAACTGGGGCCGCTCAACAGTAGTCGGACACGCTGGGAAATTGGTATATGGTGAACTTTCAGGCCGTAAGGTCTTGGCTCTTCAAGGTCGTTTTCATTTCTACGAAGGCAATCCTCTTGAGGTCGTGACTTTCCCAGTTCGTGTGATGAAAGTCCTCGGTTGTGAAGGTGTCATTGTAACCAATGCGGCTGGTGGTATTGGATATGGTCCTGGTACCTTGATGGCTATCTCAGACCATATCAACATGACGGGGCAAAACCCATTGATGGGTGAAAACTTGGATGACTTTGGTCCACGTTTCCCAGATATGTCTAAAGCCTACACACCAGAATACCGTGCAACTGCCCATGAAGTGGCTAAAAAACTTGGTATCAAGCTTGATGAAGGTGTCTATATCGGTGTAACCGGTCCGACTTATGAAACACCTGCAGAGATTCGAGCCTATAAGACATTGGGAGCAGATGCAGTTGGTATGTCCACTGTTCCTGAAGTTATTGTGGCCGCTCACTCAGGCTTGAAAGTTCTCGGTATTTCATGTATTACTAACCATGCTGCAGGTTTCCAAGAAGAACTCAACCACGAAGAAGTTGTGGAAGTGACTGAACGTGTCAAAGACGACTTTAAAGGCTTGCTTAAAGCTATTATTGCTGAATTGTAATGTCATGAGAGTTCACTTTATTTTACATGAGACATTTGAGGTTCCAGGCGCATATCTAAAATGGGCTATAGAACGAGGTCATCAAATTACATCAACAAAGGTTTATGAAAAAGAATCTCTTCCTGAAACAATTGACGGAATTGATTTTCTGATTGTCATGGGTGGTCCTCAATCACCTGATGAGGATAGAGAAAACTTCCCATACTATGACCCTAAGGCTGAGCTTGCTTTTATGAAAGAAGCGATTGCTGCAGATATTTATATTGTTGGTGTCTGTCTTGGTGCGCAGCTCCTATCTGTTGCCTATGGTGCGAAGTATGAACATAGTCCAGAGCGCGAGATCGGCGTTTATCCTGTGACATTGACGATGCAAGGTCTAACAGATCCTCATGTCAGCTTGTTCGGAAAAACTTTAGAAACCGGCCACTGGCATGGTGATATGCCAGGGCTGACAGAGGATGCTGTTGTTCTTGCGACGAGTCAAGGTTGTCCACGTCAGATTATTCGCTTCAGTCCGAAACATTATGCCTTTCAGGCTCATTTGGAATTTGATCCAGACGCAATAGAATTATTGATTGCTGCGGATGGTGAGGAGAAATTAAGAGAGCAAAGTGAAAAGTTGCCTTTTGTTCAAACGCCAGAAGAATTACGTGGAAACAATTATTCTGAAATGAATGCAAAACTGTACGCATTTTTAGATTCATTGGTAAACTAGGAATTACAGAAAGGCAGAGTATCTGAGTTATAGTCAAACTCGGGCTAACTGTTCTGCGAAATATTTAAATTTAAAATCAAGAAAGGATGGGTAAACCGTATTTACTGAACTGAATACGGGCGGAGAACTGTGTAAAAAAGATAAACTGTCTAGCATCTGCGATGCTTCGTCAGTTTCCCATTTTTACTTTGTTCTCTGTCGCTATCCTAAATATAAAAAAAGAAAGGTAGAGTAAGGTGTTCTGATTTGAACACGAGCGGAAAACTCGGAAAATAGATAATCTGACTGAGAAATCAGGATTTCTCGTCAGATTCCTAATTTTCAGTCGTTTTCTTGTCGCTCTTTGTATCATAAATTATGTCTATCCATATTGCTGCTCAGCAGGGTGAAATTGCTGATAAAATTCTTCTTCCTGGGGATCCTCTTCGTGCGAAATTTATTGCGGAGAATTTCCTTGAAGATGCTGTTTGTTTTAATGAAGTGCGTAACATGTTTGGTTACACTGGTACTTACAAGGGTCACCGTGTATCTGTTATGGGAACTGGGATGGGAATGCCATCTATTTCGATTTATGCGCGTGAGTTGATTGTGGACTACGGTGTGAAGAAATTAATCCGAGTGGGAACTGCTGGTTCTTTGAATGATGATGTCCATGTCCGTGAATTGGTTTTGGCGCAAGCAGCTGCAACCAACTCAAACATCATCCGCAACGACTGGCCACAGTATGATTTTCCACAAATCGCTAGTTTTGATTTGCTAGACAAGGCCTACCATATCGCCAAAGAACTTGGTATGACCACCCACGTTGGGAACGTCTTGTCATCTGATGTCTTTTACTCAAACTACTTTGAAAAGAACATCGAGCTTGGTAAATGGGGGGTTAAGGCTGTGGAAATGGAAGCAGCAGCTCTTTACTACTTGGCTGCCCAACACCACGTTGATGCACTTGCTATCATGACCATTTCTGATAGTTTGGTCAATCCAGATGAAGACACCACTGCAGAAGAACGTCAAAACACCTTCACTGATATGATGAAGGTTGGTTTGGAAACCTTGATTGCAGAGTAAAATGTAAAAGAAAATCCTGATTTCAATTAAAATCAGGATTTTTTCATAGATGCGATTTTTTCTGGGTCTGGTGTAACGCGGAGGGTCTTTTGTCCTGTGTAGGTTACAAAGCCAGGTTTGCCACCAGTTGGTTTATTGAGTTTTTTAACTTCAATCATATCCACTTGTACGAGATTTGACAAGCGCCCTTTGGAGAAATAGGCAGCCAGTTCCGCCGCATCTGTCTTGACTTCGTCAGAAGGATTGAGATTTCCTGAGATGACGACATGACTTCCAGGAATGTCCTTGGCATGGAACCAAAGTTCCTCCTTGCGGGCCATTTTAAAGGTCAATTCCTCATTTTGCAGGTTGTTTCGTCCGACATAGATAATGGTTTTGCCATCGCTCGCCAGATACTGTTCTGGTTTTTTGCGTTTCTGGATTTTTTCACGTTGGCGTCTTCTAATGAAGCCTGTTTGGATCAATTCTTCACGGATTTCAGCAATTTCCTCCAGTCCAGCTTGGTTGAGAACCGTTTCGACGCTTTCTAGATAAAGAATGGTTGCCTTGGTTTCTTCGATCAGCTCAGTCAAGTATTTGACAGCTTCTTTGAGTTTCTGGTAACGTTTAAAATAGCGTTGAGCATTCTGGCTGGGTGTTAGGGCCTTATCAAGCGCAATGGTGATAGGTTGATTGGTGTAGTAGTTGTCCAAGGTAACCTGATCTTGGTCATTAGGCACTTGGTGGAGGAAGGTTGTCAATAATTCCCCTTTTTGGCGAAATTCCTCAGCATTGTCTGTTGCCAGTAACTCTTTTTCTTGTTTTTTAAGCTTATGTCGATTTTTCTGAAGTTCATTTTCAACACGTCGAATCAGTTCACTGGCTTGCTGTTTGACGCGGTCCCGTTCAGCCTTGTCCTTATAGTAGGTGTCCAGCAAATCAGAAAGACTGGTAAAAGGCTCTCCCACCTGATTTACAAAAGGAACTGGACTGAAAGAAGTCTCTGTCAGGAAAGGCTTGGTTTCTTGACAGAAAAAGTTACGGAAAGTGGACAGTTTATCATGAACCAATAGACTTTCCAGTTCGTTTGCCGTATCACGACCTAAACCTTGAAAGAGGCTTTGAAGATTTTTTGCTGTTAGTTCTTGTGTCTGCAGGATTTCAAAGAGCTTTTCATCCTTGACAGTAAAAGGATTGAGAGACTCGGTGGTTGGTGGAGCGATATAGGTCGATCCTGGAAGTAAGGTGCGGTAGCTATTTTGCGAAAAGCCGACGTGTTTGATGACTTCGAGGATTTTATGGCTACTTTTATCGACGAGGAGAATATTGCTGTGTTTCCCCATGATTTCGATAATCAAGGTAGCCTGGATATGATCTCCAATTTCGTTTTTATTGGAAACCGTGATTTCCACAATACGGTCATTTTCGATTTGCTCAATTGACTCAATCAGAGCACCCTGCAAATACTTTCTCAAAACCATGATAAAAGTCGAAGGTTGGGCTGGATTTTCAAAAGTCGTTTGGGTCAGCTGGATGCGTCCAAAAACGGGATGAGCAGAAAGGAGCAGGCGATGGCTTTGGCGATTGCTGCGGATTTGCAAGATCAACTCTTGTTCAAAAGGTTGATTGATTTTCTGGATGCGACCATTGACTAACTCGCTTCTCAATTCCTCAACCATGTGATGTAAAAAAAATCCGTCAAATGACATCGTTCTCTCCTTGTGATTGTATTCCATAGTATTATATCAAAAAGGTAGAATAAAATCATGGAAATGTGGTATAATAAAGCCAAGTAAAGAGAATCGAGAAGTACATGTATATTGAAATGGTAGATGAAACTGGTCAAGTTTCACAAGAAATCTTGCACCAAACCCAAGAAATTTTGGAATTTGCAGCCCAAAAAATAGGAAAAGAAGACAAGGAGATGGCAGTCACTTTTGTGACCAATGAGCGTAGCCACGAACTCAACCTCGAGTACCGTGATACGGATCGTCCGACAGATGTCATCAGCCTTGAGTATAAGCCAGAGTTGGACATTGCCTTTGACGAAGAGGATTTGCTTGAAAATCCTGAATTGGCAGAGATGATGTCTGAGTTTGATGCTTATATTGGGGAACTGTTCATCTCTATCGATAAAGCGCATGAGCAGGCTGAGGAATACGGTCACAGCTTTGAGCGTGAAATGGGCTTCTTGGCAGTACACGGCTTTTTACACATTAACGGCTACGATCACTACACTCCGGAAGAAGAAGCGGAGATGTTCGGTTTACAAGAAGAAATTTTGACAGCCTATGGACTCACAAGACAATAAACGAAAATGGAAAAATCGTGACCTGGTATCTAGTTTAGAATTTGCTCTTACAGGAATTCTGACTGCTTTCAAGGAAGAACGCAATATGCGAAAACATGCAGTGACGGCTCTAGTAGTTATCTTTGCAGGTTTTGTTTTTCAGGTGTCACGCATTGAATGGCTCTTTCTCCTGATGAGCATTTTCTTGGTAGTAGCCTTTGAGATTATGAACTCTGCTATTGAAAATGTGGTGGATCTAGCCAGTCACTATCACTTTTCTATGTTGGCAAAGAAAGCCAAGGACATGGCAGCAGGTGCCGTGCTTGTGGTCTCTCTTTTTGCTGCAGTGACAGGTGCATTTATCTTTCTCCCACGCATTTGGGATATACTATTTTAAACAATAAGAGGAAATTATGACATTTAAATCAGGCTTTGTAGCCATTTTAGGGCGTCCCAATGTTGGGAAGTCAACATTTTTAAATCACGTCATGGGGCAAAAGATTGCCATTATGAGTGACAAGGCGCAAACAACGCGCAATAAAATCATGGGGATTTACACCACGGATAAGGAACAAATCGTCTTTATCGATACACCGGGGATTCACAAGCCTAAGACGGCTCTTGGAGATTTCATGGTGGAATCTGCCTACAGCACCCTTCGTGAAGTAGATACTGTTCTATTCATGGTGCCAGCTGATGAGCCTCGTGGTAAGGGTGACGACATGATTATTGAGCGTCTGAAAGCTGCCAAGGTTCCTGTGATTCTGGTGGTGAACAAGATTGACAAGGTCCATCCAGACCAGCTTTTGTCTCAGATTGATGACTTACGTAACCAGATGGACTTTAAGGAAATTGTTCCTATCTCAGCCCTTCAGGGAAATAACGTTTCTCGTCTAATCGATATTTTGAGTGAAAATCTAGAGGAAGGTTTCCAGTATTTCCCATCTGATCAAATCACAGACCACCCTGAGCGTTTCTTGGTTTCAGAAATGATCCGTGAGAAGGTTCTTCATTTGACACGTGAAGAGATTCCACACTCAGTTGCCGTAGTGGTTGACTCTATGAAACGGGATGAAGAGACAGACAAGGTTCACATCCGTGCAACCATCATGGTGGAGCGAGATAGCCAAAAAGGCATTATCATCGGAAAAGGTGGTGCAATGCTCAAGAAAATTGGTAGCCTGGCCCGTCGTGATATCGAACTGATGCTAGGAGATAAGGTATTCCTAGAAACATGGGTCAAGGTCAAGAAAAACTGGCGTGATAAAAAGCTAGATTTGGCTGATTTTGGCTATAATGAGAAAGAATACTAAGTAGAGGTGGGCTCATGCCTGCTTCTTGTTTTTACAGAAGGAGGAACGATGCCTGAATTACCTGAGGTTGAAACGGTTCGTCGTGGCTTAGAAAAATTGATTTTGGGAAAGAAGATTTCTAGCCTAGAGATTCGTTATCCCAAGATGATTAAGACGGATTTGGAAGAGTTTCAAAAGGAATTGCCTGGTCAGATTATCGAGTCAATGGGACGCCGTGGGAAATATCTACTTTTTAACCTGACAGATAAGGTCTTGATTTCCCATCTGCGGATGGAGGGCAAGTATTTTTACTGTCCAGATCAGGTTCCTGAACGCAAGCATGCCCATGTTTTCATTCGGTTTGAAGATGGAGGTACGCTTGTTTATGAGGATGTGCGCAAGTTTGGTACTATGGAACTGCTGGCGCCCGACATTTTGGAAGCCTACTTTGTTTCTAAAAAACTAGGCCCTGAACCAAGAGAGCAGGACTTTGATTTGCAGGATTTTCAAGTCGCTCTAGCCAAGTCTAAAAAGCCTATCAAATCCCATCTCCTAGACCAGACCCTGGTAGCTGGCCTTGGCAATATCTATGTGGATGAGGTCCTCTGGCGAGCACAGGTCCATCCAGCTCGATCTTCTCAGAGTTTAACAGCAGAAGAAGCGTCAGCTATTCATGACCAGACCATTGCTGTTTTGGGACAGGCTGTTGAAAAAGGTGGTTCGACTATTCGAACCTATACCAATGCCTTTGGGGAAGACGGAACTATGCAGGATTTTCATCAGGTCTATGACAAGGCTGGCCAAGAATGTGCAAGCTGTGGGACAGTGATTGAGAAAATCCAGCTCGGTGGACGAGGAACTCATTTTTGTCCTCAGTGTCAAAGGAGGGACTGATGGGAAAAATCATCGGAATCACAGGAGGAATTGCCTCAGGTAAGTCAACTGTGACAAATTTCCTAAGAGAGCAAGGCTTTCAAGTAGTGGATGCTGACGCAGTCGTCCACCAGCTACAAAAACCTGGTGGTCGTCTTTATCAGCTCTTAGTTCAGCACTTTGGGCAGAAAATCATCCTTGAAAATGGAGAACTCAATCGCCCTCTCCTAGCTAGTCTCATCTTCTCAAATCCTGAGGAGCGGGAATGGTCTAAACAAACCCAAGGAGAGATTATTCGTGAGGAATTGGCTGCTTTAAGAGACCAGTTGGTTCAGACAGAAGCGATGTTTTTCATGGATATTCCCCTGCTATTTGAACAGGACTACAGTGCTTGGTTTGATGAAACGTGGCTGGTTTATGTGGACCGTGATATCCAATTAGAACGTTTCATGAAACGGGATCATCTTTCTAAGGAAGTAGCGGAGTCGCGTCTGGCAGCCCAGTGGTCTTTAGAAGAAAAGAAAAAACTAGCGAGCTATATATTGGATAATAATGGCAGCCGTGATCAGCTTGTGAGTCAAGTAGTGAGGTTACTTGAAGGAGGCGATAGCTGTGCAAGAGATTAGTTGGAAAGAGAATCTTCGTGTCGCCTGGTTCGGTAGTTTTCTAACGGGAGCCAGTATTTCCTTGGTCGTCCCTTTTATGCCTATCTTTGTAGAGCAGTTGGGAATTGAAGGGGACCAAGTTGCTTTTTATGCTGGATTAGCCATCTCAGTTTCGGCAGTTTCAGCAGCTTTGATTTCTCCTATCTGGGGTATTCTTGCTGACAAGTACGGTCGAAAACCCATGATGATTCGAGCCGGGCTTGCTATGACCATCACCATGGGAGGTTTGGCCTTCGTACCGAATATCTATTGGCTACTCTTTCTGCGCTTGCTTAATGGTGTATTTACAGGTTTTGTCCCCAATGCAACGGCCTTGATTGCTAGTCAAGTACCTAAAGATAAGTCAGGAGCGGCTCTGGGGACTCTATCAACAGGTGTTGTTGCAGGAACACTGACGGGTCCTTTTGTTGGAGGCTTTATTGCTGAAATTTTTGGTATTCGCAATGTCTTTTTATTGGTGGGTGCTTTCCTATTTTTAGCTGCAATCCTAACCATTTTCTTCATCAAGGAAGATTTTCAACCAGTAGCTAAGGAGAAAGCAATACCAACAAAGGAATTGCTCGGTTCAATCAAGCACTCTCATCTTTTGATTAGTTTATTTTTAACTACCTTTGTCATACAATTTTCGGCTCAATCCATTGGACCCATTCTGGCTCTCTATGTTCGGGACTTAGGGCAGACTGAAAATCTCCTCTTTGTATCTGGTTTGATCGTATCCAGCATGGGATTTTCTAGCATGATGAGTGCTGGAGTGATGGGAAAACTAGGAGATAAGGTAGGAAATCATAGACTTTTAGTTGCAGCGCAGATTTATTCAGTCATCATTTACCTTCTTTGTGCCCATGCAACCAGCCCCATTCAACTTGGCTTGTATCGTTTTCTCTTTGGTTTGGGAACGGGTGCTCTGATACCGGGGGTCAATGCTCTTCTCAGCAAAATGACTCCAAAATCAGGTATTTCAAGAATTTTTGCCTTTAACCAAGTCTTTTTCTACCTTGGGGGTGTTGTTGGTCCCATGACTGGTTCAGCAGTAGCAGGGCAATTCGGCTACCACTCTGTTTTTTATGCGACAGCAGCCTGTGTGGCTCTTAGTTGTTTATACAACTTAGTTCAATTTAGATCATTATTAAAAGTAAAGGAAATCTAGTGCGAGTAAAAATCAATCTCAAATGCTCTTCTTGTGGTAGCATGAATTATCTAACCAGTAAGAACTCCAAAACCCATCCAGACAAGATTGAAGTTTTAAAGTATTGTCCCAAGGAAAGAAAAGTAACCCTACATCTTGAATCTAAGTAGAATTTATGGTAAAATAATAGGGATTTTAAGGAGTTTGATATGTATAACCTATTATTAACCATTTTATTAGTATTATCTGTTGTGATTGTGATTGCGATTTTCATGCAACCAACTAAGAACCAATCCAGCAATGTATTTGATGCCAGCTCAGGTGATTTGTTTGAACGTAGTAAAGCGCGTGGTTTTGAAGCTGTGATGCAACGTTTGACAGGTATTTTAGTCTTTTTCTGGCTAGCCATTGCCTTAGCATTGACGGTATTATCAAGTAGATAAGAAATGGGCGAGACTAGGTCTTAGCCTATTTTTATTTTTAATGACACTTCTAAAGTTATCAGTCAAAAAAATTATAAAAATCTAGAAAGAAAACATGAAAGATAAAATTAAAGAATATTTGCAAGAGAAGGGGCGAGTGACGGTAAATGACCTAGCTCAGGCTCTCGGAAAGGATGGGTCCAAGGATTTCCGTGAGTTGATTAAAACCCTGTCTCTGATGGAAAGAAAGCACCAGATTCGTTTTGAAGATGATGGTAGCCTTGCCTTGGACCAGAAGAAGAAACATGAAATCACCCTCAAAGGGATTTTTCATGCCCATAAAAATGGCTTTGGTTTTGTCAGTCTAGAAGGGGAAGAGGACGATCTTTTTGTAGGAAAAAACGACGTCAACTATGCCATTGATGGTGATACCGTTGAGGTGGTCATCAAGAAAGTTGCTGATAGAAATAAAGGAACAGCTGCAGAAGCCAAAATTATTGATATCCTAGAGCATAGTCTGACAACCGTTGTCGGTCAAATCGTTCTGGATCAGGAAAAGCCCAAGTATGCTGGTTATATCCGTTCGAAAAACCAGAAAATCAGCCAACCAATCTATGTGAAGAAACCAGCTATCAAGTTGGAAGGGACAGAGGTTCTTAAGGTCTTTATCGACAAATACCCAAGTAAGAAACATGATTTCTTTGTCGCTAGTGTGCTGGACGTGGTGGGACACTCGACTGATGCTGGGATTGACGTTCTTGAAGTCTTGGAATCCATGGATATTGTCTCAGAATTTCCAGAAGCTGTTCTCAAGGAGGCAGAAAGTGTGCCAGATGCTCCATCAGAGAAGGATATGGAAGGCCGTCTGGACCTGAGAGATGAAATCACCTTTACCATTGATGGTGCGGATGCCAAGGACTTAGACGATGCAGTACACATTAAGCCTTTGAAAAATGGCAATCTAGAGCTCGGAGTTCACATCGCGGATGTTTCCTACTATGTAACCGAGGGCTCTGCCCTTGACAAGGAAGCTCTTAACCGCGCGACTTCTGTCTACGTGACAGACCGTGTGGTGCCAATGCTTCCAGAGCGTTTGTCAAATGGCATCTGCTCGCTCAATCCTCAAGTAGATCGCTTGACCCAGTCTGCTATTATGGAAATTGATAAACATGGTCGTGTGGTTAATTACACCATTACCCAAACAGTTATCAAGACTAGTTTCCGTATGACCTATAGCTCTGTTAATGACATCCTGGCTGGCGATGAGGAAAAGAGACAGGAATTCAAGAAAATTGTTCCTAGTATCGAGCTCATGGCCAAGCTTCATGAAACTCTAGAAAATATGCGAGAGAAACGTGGTGCTCTTAATTTTGATACCAGTGAAGCTAAGATTTTAGTGGATAAAAAAGGCAAGCCTGTGGATATCGTCCTTCGTCAGCGTGGTGTTGCCGAGCGGATGATCGAGTCCTTCATGTTGATTGCCAATGAAACGGTTGCCGAGCACTTTAGCAAGCTGGATCTACCTTTTATCTATCGGATTCACGAGGAGCCCAAGGCTGAAAAAGTTCAGAAGTTTATTGATTATGCTTCGAGCTTTGGTTTGCGAATTTATGGAACTGCCAGTGAGATTAGCCAGGAGGCCCTCCAAGACATCATGCGTACTGTTGAGGGAGAACCCTATGCGGATGTATTGTCAATGATGCTTCTGCGTTCTATGCAACAAGCTCGCTATTCGGAGCATAATCACGGTCACTATGGACTAGCAGCTGACTATTACACTCACTTTACCAGTCCGATTCGCCGTTATCCTGACCTCCTTGTTCACCATATGATTCGCGACTATGGGCGTTCTATGGAAATAGCCGAGCATTTTGAACAAGTGATTCCAGAGATTGCAACCCAGTCTTCCAACCGTGAACGTCGTGCCATCGAGGCAGAGCGTGAAGTCGAAGCCATGAAAAAAGCTGAGTACATGGAAGAATACGTGGGAGAAGAGTACGATGCAGTTGTATCCAGCATTGTCAAGTTCGGTCTCTTTGTTGAATTACCAAATACAGTCGAAGGCTTGATTCACATTACCAATTTGCCTGAGTTTTATCATTTTAACGAGCGTGATTTGACTCTTCGTGGGGAAAAATCAGGCACAACCTTCCGTGTAGGACAGCAGATTCGCATTCGAGTTGAAAGAGCGGATAAGATGACTGGAGAGATTGATTTCTCCTTCATTCCAAGCGAATTTGATGTCATTGAAAAAGGCTTGAAACAAGCTGGTCGCAAAGAAAGAGGTCGTGGTTCAAGTCGTCGTTCGGATAAGAAGGAAGACAAGAGAAAATCAGGGCGTTCAAATGATAAGCATAAGCATTCACAAAAAGATAAAAAGAAAAAAGGCAAGAAACCTTTTTACAAAGAAGTAGCAAAGAAAGGAGTCAAGCATGGCAAAGGGCGAGGGAAAGGTCGTCGCACAAAATAAAAAGGCGCACCACGACTATACAATCGTAGATACGCTAGAGGCAGGAATGGTCCTGACTGGAACTGAAATCAAGAGCGTTCGAGCTGCTCGAATCAATCTCAAGGACGGCTTTGCCCAAGTAAAAAATGGGGAAGTCTGGCTGAGCAATGTTCATATCGCCCCTTACGAAGAGGGGAATATCTGGAATCAGGAACCAGAACGACGTCGTAAACTCCTGCTCCATAAGAAGCAAATTCAAAAATTGGAACAAGAGACCAAAGGGACAGGGATGACTCTTGTTCCCCTCAAAGTCTATCTCAAAGATGGTTATGCTAAACTCCTTTTAGGACTTGCTAAAGGGAAACATGACTATGACAAACGGGAGTCGATCAAGCGACGTGAACAAAACCGCGACATCGCGCGTGTGATGAAAGCTGTGAACCAGCGATAAGAAGAGGAATAATAATGGAAAAACTAATTGCCTATAAACGGATGCCCTTATGGAATAAACAGACCATGCCAGAAATTGTCCAGCAGAAACACAATACCAAGGTCGGGACTTGGGGAAAAATCACTGTCTTGAAGGGGACACTCAAGTTTATTGAGTTGACTGAAGATGGTGAGGTTCTAGCTGAGCACCTCTTTGAGGCAGGAGCAGACAATCCCATGGCGCAACCGCAAGTCTGGCACCGAGTAGAGGCTGCAACAGATGATGTAGAGTGGTACCTGGAGTTTTATTGTAGGCCCGAGGATTACTTTTCTAAGAAGTACCAGACCAATCCAGTCCATTCAGAGGTCCTAGAGGCTGTGCAGACGGTGAAACCAGGAAGAGCCTTGGATTTGGGTTGTGGTCAAGGCCGTAATTCTCTCTTTCTCGCACAGAATGGTTTTGATGTGACAGCTGTGGATCAAAATGAATTGTCCCTTGAAATCTTGCAAAGCATCGTAGAGCAAGAGGATCTAGACATGCCTGTCGGACTATACGATATTAATTCAGCCAGCATTGGGCAAGCCTATGATTTCATCGTATCGACAGTTGTTCTGATGTTCCTACAAGCGGACCGCATTCCAGCTATTATCCAAAATATGCAGGAGCACACCACAGTCGGTGGTTACAATCTTATCGTCTGTGCCATGGATACGGAGGATTATCCTTGCTCAGTCAACTTCCCATTCACCTTTAAAGAAGGGGAGTTGGCGGACTACTACAAGGATTGGGAATTGGTCAAGTATAATGAAAATCCAGGACATCTGCACCGTCGTGATGAAAATGGCAATCGCATTCAACTACGCTTTGCGACTATGTTAGCCAAAAAAATCAAGTAAATCAAACCTATCCAAGCGAATAGAAACCACTTTGCAAGATTTCTATTCGATTTGTTTGCGTTGGTTGATTGGGGCGAACAGAATTTTATGCTATACTAGAAGTAGGAAATCTGAGCAGTAGAGCTGTATTGCTGTCACTCTCAGCGCAAGCAGTTGTAGATGATGGAGGTGATCCAATGGCGAGTCTTTTGGTGGAATTGTATGATCGGCATGTATTGGAAAAGAATGTCTACCAAGCCTTTGTCAGTGACTGTGACGAGATTCTCTTTCTATCTTTGACGAAAATAAGTAATAACGATAAACTTTCACTGCGCCATTTTATCTTGGATGAGGTTCCCCATATCCAACGAGTGACCTTTCGTCAACTATCCTTAGAACAGATGTCTGATCAGTTAGATTATTGTCTAGCAGGCTATGACCAAGTTGTCCTTGATGTATTTGGCGGAGATTCACTACTAGCCTTATCCCTCTATCAATACGGCTTGGATCGCCACCTTCCCATCGTTGCCATGGATGTCGAGCGGGGCAAACAATACAAGTGGACAGCTAGTCAGTTGGAAAAAGAAGACTTGGACATTCCAACCCTAAGCATCCAACAGTTGATAGCCTTGCGTGGTGGAAAAATGCTCAAATCCAAACGCCCTATCCACTCAGCTCAGCAAATTGCTGCCATCAAAAAATTAGCCAGCTCAGCTATTGCCAATCCCGCACGCTGGTATCAAGTAACCCAATTTTTTTCTCTAGCTAAGACCAATGACCTTCATGCTGAGACCGAAAAAATACTGGATAACAACGGCAAGTATTATCACTATCCAGAATCCCTGATCCCCTTACTAGTAGAAGCGGGGATGCTTCGTATTGAAAGCGAGGACAAGGAGTGTGTAAGCTACAGCTTTCCAAGTCAAGAAGCTCAAGTCTTTTGTCGCAACAAAGGGCATATTTTAGAGGTGTATCTCTATCTCTTGGCGCTCGAATCTCAGCTGTTTGATGAGTGCATGATAGGTGCTGAGATTGATTGGAATGGCATCTTTCCAGAGGCAGACAATGTTCAAAACGAGATTGATGTCATTCTGAGAAAGGGACGCTCGATTACCTTTATCTCTTGCAAGATGACAGATTTATCAGTTGAAGCCATCAATGAGCTAGAAGTCTATGCCAATCATTTCGCTGGAGAGAGTTGCCTCAAGTTGATTGTCTGTACGGGGAAAATCAATCCGGTTTATGCCAATCGCTGTCAGGAATACGGCGTGCTGGTCATTAGAAGTGAGCAGATTTCCAATCTCATTCCCATGCTAAAAAAATACTCTAAGAGATTTAAAAGGTAAAAAAACAATATGAAAGGCTGGAATTCCAGTCTTTTTTATTTTTTTTTCGAATAAATGAGAAAAGGAGGTAGACCATGTTTGTAGCCAGAGATGTCAAGGGAAAATTGGTGAATGCCCTCGAAAAAGATGTGACCAAGCAAGCTTATACTTGTCCAAGCTGTGGTGGTGGACTACGATTACGACAAGGACAGAGTATTCGAACGCATTTTGCCCATGAAAGGTTAAGAGATTGTATCGCTATTTTTGAAAATGAAAGTCCAGAACACTTGGGCAACAAAGAGGCCCTTTATCACTGGGCCAAGAAGGACAATCAAGTCTCCTTAGAGTATAGTCTACCCGAGATTCAGCAGATAGCGGATGTTCTCGTCAATGAGAAACTAGCTCTGGAGGTTCAGTGCAGTCCCTTGTCTCAAAAGCTTTTAGGCGGTAGAAGCCAAGGATACCGCAGTCAGGGCTACCAAGTTATCTGGCTACTGGGAGAAAAACTCTGGTTAAAAGAGCGACTTACACAACTGCAAAGGGGATTTCTCTATTTTAGTCAAAATATGGGTTTCTATGTTTGGGAACTGGATCTCAAAAAGCAAGTTCTGAGACTAAAATACCTTTTACATCAGGACCTACGTGGCAAGCTTCATTTTCAGGTCAAGGAATTTCCCTTTGGCCAAGGAAATCTCTTGGAAATTCTAAGATTTCCTTATCAGAAACAAAAACTGCCTCGTTTTGAAGTTGTACAAGATTCCACTATCTGTCACTACATTCGCCAGCAGTTGTACTACCAAACACCTTACTGGATGAAGAAACAGGAGGAAGCCTATCATCAAGGAGACAATCTATTAAACCGTCAACTAGGCGACTGGTATCCCCAGGTCAGACCGATAGCATCAGGTGATTTTTTACAGATTGAAACGGATTTGACTAGCTATTATAGAAATTTTCAGACTTACTATCAAAAAAATCCGAAAAATAATCGCCAAAAGCTCTATCCACCAGCCTTTTATCACTTATATTTCTCAAAAAATGTGGTAAAATAGAAAGGATGGAGGAATCTTATGGTATTACAACGACATGAAATAAATGAAAAAGATACATGGGATCTTTCGACAATCTACCCAACAGATCAGGCTTGGGAAGAAGCCTTGAAAGATTTAACTGAAAAAGTACAAACAGCAGCCCAGTATGAGGGGCATCTCTTGGACAGCGCAGACAGTTTGCTTGAGATTACAGAATTCTCACTTGACTTGGAACGCCAAGTTGAAAAGCTTTATGTCTACGCGCATATGAAAAATGACCAGGACACGCGTGAAGCCAAGTATCAAGAGTACTATGCCAAGGCTATGACCCTGTACAGTCAGTTAGAACAAGCCTTTTCATTCTATGAACCTGAGTTTATGGAGATTAGCGAAGAGCAGTATGCGGCCTTCCTAGAAGCTCAACCAAAACTCCAAGTTTACAAGCACTTTTTTGACAAGCTCTTGCAAAAGAAAGACCATGTTCTTTCGCAACGTGAGGAAGAATTGCTTGCTGGCGCAGGAGAAATCTTTGGCGCTGCTAGTGAAACCTTCGCTATTTTGGACAATGCGGATATTAGCTTCCCATATGTCCTTGATGACGAAGGCAATGAAGTGCAACTCTCACACGGTACTTACATCCGTTTGATGGAGTCTAAAAACCGTGAAGTGCGTCGTGGAGCCTATGAAGCCCTCTATGCGACTTATGAGCAATTCCAACACACTTATGCTAAGACTTTGCAGACAAATGTTAAGGTGCAAAACTACCGTGCCAAAGTTCGCAACTATAAGAGTGCTCGTCATGCAGCCCTCGCAGCAAACTTTGTTCCAGAAAGTGTCTATGACAATCTAGTAGCAGCAGTTCGCAAGCATTTGCCACTCTTGCATCGATACCTAGAACTTCGTTCTAAAATCTTGGGTATTTCTGATCTCAAGATGTACGATGTCTACACACCACTTTCGTCAGTAGATTATAGCTTTACCTACGAAGAAGCCTTGAAAAAGGCAGAAGAAGCTTTGGCAGTTTTAGGTGACGACTACTTGAGCCGTGTCAAACGTGCTTTCGGAGAGCGCTGGATTGATGTCTATGAAAATCAAGGCAAGCGTTCTGGTGCCTACTCTGGTGGTTCTTATGATACCAATGCCTTTATGCTTCTCAATTGGCAGGACAATCTAGACAATCTCTTTACCCTTGTCCATGAAACAGGTCACAGTATGCATTCTAGCTATACTCGTGAAACCCAACCTTATGTTTACGGAGATTACTCCATTTTCTTGGCTGAGATTGCCTCAACCACAAACGAAAATATCTTGACAGAGAAATTATTGGAGGAAGTGGAAGACGATGCAACTCGCTTTGCTATTCTCAATAACTTCCTAGATGGTTTCCGTGGAACAGTCTTCCGTCAAACTCAATTCGCTGAGTTTGAACATGCCATCCACCAAGCAGACCAAAATGGAGAAGTCTTGACAAGTGATTTCCTCAATAAACTCTACGCTGACTTGAACCAAGAGTACTATGGACTCAGCAAGGAAGACAATCCTCAGATCCAATACGAGTGGGCGCGCATTCCACATTTCTACTATAACTACTATGTTTATCAATATTCAACTGGTTTTGCAGCTGCTTCAGCCTTGGCTGAAAAGATTGTCCATGGTAGTCAAGAAGACCGTGACCGCTATATCGACTATCTCAAAGCAGGCAAGTCAGACTATCCACTCAATGTCATGAAAAAAGCGGGTGTTGATATGGAGAAGGAAGACTACCTCAACGACGCCTTTGCAGTCTTTGAACGTCGCTTGAACGAGTTTGAAGCCCTAGTTGAAAAATTGGGACTAGCTTAAGATGGTAGAGTCCTATAGTAAAAATGCCAATCACAATATGCGACGTCCCGTCGTCAAGGAAGAAATCGTAGAGTTTATGCGTCAACGTCAAAAGCAGGTGACAGGTTCCTTGAAAGAATTGGAGATCTTCGCTCGCAAGGAAAATATTCCCATCATTCCTCATGAAACAGTTGCTTATTTCCGTTTTCTCATGGAAACCATGCAGCCCAAGAACATTTTGGAGATTGGAACGGCAATTGGTTTTTCTGCCCTCCTGATGGCGGAACATGCGCCAACTGCTAAGATTACAACGATTGACCGTAATCCTGAGATGATCGGCTTTGCCAAGGAAAACTTTGCTCAGTTTGACAGTCGTAAGCAAATCACTCTCATAGAGGGAGATGCAGTCGATGTCCTATCAACCTTGACAGAAACCTATGATTTTGTCTTTATGGATTCGGCCAAGTCCAAGTATATCGTCTTTCTGCCTGAAATCCTTAAACATTTGGAAGTCGGTGGAGTGGTGGTCTTGGATGATATTTTCCAAGGGGGCGATGTTGCCAAGGATATCATGGAAGTCCGCCGGGGTCAACGCACCATTTATAAAGGTTTGCAAAGACTTTTTGACGCAACTTTAGACAATCTAGGTCTAACAGCGACTCTAGTTCCACTTGGGGACGGCATTCTCATGCTGAGAAAAAATGTAGCAGATGTGCAGCTTCCTGAGAGTGAATGATTTTTAGAAAAATTTAAGACAATTTAGTAAAATAGAGAAGGTAACTTACCATAAAAGGAGTAAACATGAAGAAAAAACTATTGGCAGGAGCCATTACCTTATTATCTGTAGCGACTTTGGCTGCTTGTTCAAAAAGTTCTGAAGGAGCTGACCTCATCAGCATGAAGGGTGATGTCGTCACTGAACACCAATTTTATGAACAAGTCAAAAATAACCCAACTGCGCAACAAGTTTTGCTTAATATGGCCATTGAAAAAGTTTTTGAAAAACAATATGGTTCAGAAGTGACTGACAAAGAGGTGGATGATGCTGTTGCTGAAGAGCAGAAGAAATACGGTGACAGTTATCAAAATGTTCTTTCACGTGCGGGTATGACTCCTGAGACTCGTAAAGCTCAAATTCGCACAAGTAAGTTGGTCGAATTGGCAGTTAAGAAAGCTGCTGAGAGCGAGTTAACAGACGAAGCTTACCAAAAAGCTTTTGAGTCTTATACACCAGATGTGACAGCTCAGATCATCCGTATGGATAATGAAGACAAGGCCAAAGAAGTGCTTGAAAAAGCAAAAGCAGCAGGAGCTGATTTTGCTCAGTTGGCAAAAGACAACTCAAATGATGACAAGACAAAAGAAAATGGTGGCGAAATCACTTTTGACTCTGCTTCAACAGAACTTCCAGAACAAGTCAAGAAGGCGGCCTTTGCCTTGGATGTGAATGGTGTCTCTGATGTTATCACAGCGACTGGAACACAAGCCTACAGTACCCAATACTACATTATTAAGCTAACCAAGAAAACAGAAAAATCATCAAACCTAGATGATTACAAAGAAAAATTAAAAACAGTCATTTTGACGCAGAAACAAAACGATTCATCTTTCGTTCAGAGCGTTATCGGAAAAGAATTCCAAGCTGCAAATATTAAAGTGAAAGATCCTGTTTTCCAAAATATCTTTGCCCAATACGTTGGTGGTGCAGACTCAAACTCAAGCAGTAGCTCATCAGCAGAATAAAAAAGAAAATACAAACTTTGTCTTGAAGTTTGTATTTTTTGTGATCAGTTTCGGCAAAATAGCAAAATTCGAAGGATTGGAGGATAAGAGTTTTTTTCTTTCTGAAAAAATGGTATAATAGCAATCAAAACTAGAAAATAAAACGGAATTAGGAACAGTTTTCTCTGTTTCTATTAGATTGGTGACATATGAAAATTAGTAAAAGGCACCTATTGAACTATTCCATTTTGATTCCTTACCTCCTTTTATCGATTTTGGGTCTAATTGTTGTTTACTCAACGACGAGTGCTACCTTGATCCAAGAAGGGAAAAGTGCTCTTCAGTTAGCTCGGAACCAAGGAATGTTTTGGGTAGTTAGTTTGGTTTTGATTGCCTTAATTTATAAACTGAAACTTGGTTTTTTAAGAAATGAACGCTTGATTTTTATCGTTATGTTTGTAGAGATGATTCTCCTAGCTTTGGCTCGGCTAATTGGAACCCCAGTCAATGGTGCCTACGGTTGGATTTCTGTAGGACCTGTAACGATTCAGCCTGCAGAGTATCTTAAGATTATCATTATTTGGTACCTAGCCCATCGATTCTCAAAACAGCAAGATGAGATAGCTGTTTACGACTTCCAAGTCTTGACTCAGAATCAGTGGTTACCTCGAGCTTTTAATGACTGGCGTTTCGTTTTACTAGTTTTGATTGGTAGTTTGGGAATTTTCCCTGACTTGGGGAATGCGACCATTCTGGTCTTGGTGTCGCTGCTTATGTACACTGTCAGTGGAATTGCCTATCGTTGGTTCTCGACTATACTGACTCTCTTAGCAGGAAGTTCCATTTTAGTCTTGTCTGTCATTCGTCTTGTTGGGGTTGAAAAGTTCTCTCAAATTCCTGTATTTGGTTACGTTGCTAAACGTTTTAGTGCCTTCTTTAATCCCTTTAATGACTTGGCGGGTGCAGGACACCAGCTCGCAAATTCCTACTATGCAATGGTAAATGGTGGCTGGTTTGGACTTGGATTAGGAAATTCCATTGAGAAACGTGGTTATTTGCCAGAAGCACATACGGATTTCGTCTTTTCAATCGTCATCGAGGAATTTGGATTTGTAGGAGCGGGTATGATTTTGGCACTTCTCTTCTTCTTGATTTTGAGAATTATCTTAGTCGGTATTCGAGCTAAGGATCCCTTTAACTCGATGGTTGCTATCGGTGTCGGAGGGATGATCCTTGTTCAGGTCTTTGTCAATATCGGTGGAATTTCCGGTTTGATTCCTTCTACAGGGGTAACCTTCCCCTTCCTTTCACAAGGGGGGAATAGTCTTCTGGTCTTATCTGTAGCCATTGCCTTTGTATTAAATATCGATGCCAGCGAAAAACGTGCCAAACTTATCAGAGAATTCGAAGGTCAGACTTCTGTTACTCTATAAGGATTGAATGGAAAGGAAAGTTTATGTCACTTCAAAAATTAGAAAACTATAGCAATAAAGCCGTCGTCCAAGAGGAAGTCTTGATTTTGACAGAGCTATTAGAAGACATCACAAAAAATATGCTTGCGCCTGAGACCTTTGATAAAATCATGCAGTTGAAGGATTTGTCTACAAGCGAAAACTATCAAGGACTCAATAAATTGGTGACCAGCCTTTCAAACGAGGAAATGATCTATATTTCTCGCTATTTCTCAATCCTTCCACTCTTGATCAATATCTCTGAAGATGTGGATTTGGCTTATGAGATCAATCACCAAAATAATGTGGACCAAGACTATCTAGGAAAACTGTCAACAACCATTAAGATGGTGGCTGAAAAAGAAAACGCGGCTGCAATTTTGGAGCAGCTGAATGTAGTTCCAGTTTTGACGGCCCATCCAACGCAAGTACAACGTAAGAGTATGCTGGATTTAACCAATCACATCCATACACTCTTACGGAAGTACCGTGATGTCAAACTAGGCTTGATCAACAAAGAAAAATGGCACACAGATCTTCGTCGTTATATTGAGATTATCATGCAAACGGACATGATTCGCGAGAAGAAATTGAAGGTAACCAACGAAATCACTAACGTGATGGAGTACTATCAAAGTTCTTTCTTGAATGCTGTTCCACGTTTGACGGCTGAGTATAAGAAACTAGCTAAGGAACAAGGTATCGAGCTCCAACATCCAAAACCGATTACCATGGGGATGTGGATTGGAGGAGACCGTGATGGAAATCCTTTCGTAACTGCTGAAACCCTCAACAAATCAGCCTTGACTCAGTGTGAAGTCATCATGAACTACTATGATGAGAAGATTTATAACCTCTATCGTGAATTCTCACTTTCAACCAGTATTGTGAATGTTAGTGACAAGGTTCGTGAGATGGCGCTCAAGTCTCAAGATAATTCCATTTATCGTGAAAAAGAACTCTATCGTCGTGCCCTCTTTGACATCCAAGCTAAGATGCAGGCAACCAAGACCTATCTTATCGAAGACAAGGATGTTCATCCAAGATATGCCACTGCAGATGAATTCTACCAAGACTTGTTAGCCATCCGAGATTCTCTATTAGAGAACAAAGGTGAGTACCTGATTTCAGGAGAATTTGTCGAGTTGATGCAGGCGGTTGAAATCTTTGGCTTCTATCTTGCCTCTATCGACATGCGCCAAGATTCTAGTGTCCACGAAGCTTGTGTCGCAGAATTGTTAGCATCCGCAGGTATCAACGACCATTATAGTGACCTTTCTGAAGACGAAAAATGCGCCCTTCTCTTAAAAGAGTTGGAAGAAGATCCTCGTATCCTCTCAGCCACTCATGCTGAAAAGTCAGAACTACTTGAGAAAGAACTATCTATCTTTAAAGCCGCTCGCAAGTTGAAGGATAAATTAGGTGAAAACGTCATCCGTCAAACCATCATCTCTCATGCAACCAGCGTGTCTGATATGCTAGAACTAGCCATTATGCTTAAGGAAGTCGGCTTGGTGGATGACCAAAAAGCCCGCGTTCAGATTGTTCCTCTCTTTGAAACGATCGAGGACTTGGATCACTCAGAAGAAACCATGAGAAGATATTTCTCTCTTCCTTTGGCTAAAAAATGGATTGCTTCAAAAGATAACTATCAGGAAATCATGCTTGGCTACTCTGATAGTAACAAGGACGGTGGTTACCTGTCATCATGTTGGACTCTATATAAAGCTCAACAGCAACTGACTGCTATCGGTGACGAATTTGGCGTTAAGGTTACTTTCTTCCACGGTCGTGGTGGTACCGTGGGCCGTGGTGGTGGCCCAACTTATGAAGCTATCACATCCCAACCACTCAAGTCTATCAAAGACCGCATCCGTCTGACTGAGCAGGGAGAAGTGATTGGAAACAAATACGGTAACAAAGACGCTGCTTATTATAACCTTGAGATGTTGGTTTCTGCAGCCATTAACCGTATGATTACCAAGAAGAAGAGTGATACTAACACATCAAATCGTTATGAAGCTATCATGGACCAAGTAGTGGACCGCAGCTACGATATCTACCGTGATTTGGTCTTTGGAAATGAACATTTCTATGACTATTTCTTTGAGTCTAGTCCGATTAAGGCTATTTCAAGCTTCAATATCGGTTCGCGTCCAGCAGCTCGTAAGACCATCACTGAAATCGGTGGTTTGCGCGCCATCCCTTGGGTCTTCTCATGGTCACAAAGCCGTGTCATGTTCCCTGGATGGTATGGCGTGGGTTCAAGCTTCAAAGAATTTATTGATCAAGATCCTGATAATATTGAGATCCTTCGTGATATGTACCAAAACTGGCCTTTCTTCCAATCTCTGCTTTCCAATGTAGACATGGTCTTGTCTAAGTCTAATATGAACATTGCCTTCGAATATGCCAAGCTCTGTGAAGATGAAGAAGTGCAGGCTATCTACTACACTATTTTAGATGAATGGCAGTTGACTAAGGACGTCATTTTAGCTATCGAAGGTTATGACGAACTCTTGGCAGAAAACTCTTACCTAAAAGACAGTCTAAACTATCGTATGCCTTACTTTAATATCCTGAACTACATCCAGTTGGAGTTGATCAAACGTCAACGTCGCGGCGAATTGTCAGCTGACGAAGAAAAACTGATCCATACAACCATTAACGGAATTGCAACAGGTTTGCGTAATTCAGGTTGATATTTTCTAAACTTCCTCTTTTTCTAGGGGAAGGGGAAGTTTTTGAATAGTTTAAAAAATTCTAAAAATAAGCTTGACAAGTAGTTGAAAAATGATATAATTTAAACATTCAGAAAGTAATCATGCTCATTTTTTAGAGAATCTGTGGTTGGTGGAAACAGATAAATGAAAGTGATGAAAATTGGGCTGAATGTACTTAAGAATTTGAAATCATAAAAATTCGGTGAGCACACCTTACAGTGCAACTCGTTATTGCGAGAAAGAGCGATAGGGATATTCCCTATAATTGAGGTGGCACCGCGCATCGACGTCCTCACACAAGTTTTTTGTGTGAGGACTTTTTCTATGGGGAGGAAAGATATTGGAATTTAAACGATGGCATCGCTTGATGATGTGATTTAAAAAGTTAAGGTAAAAGAATTAAGGAGAAAGAAAAATGAAAAATAAACGTTTGATTGGAATTGTCGCTGGATTAGCAGTATTGGTGGTGGCTAGTTTGATCTATTCATCTATGAACAAGCCAGCAGCTAAGGTGGAGCAAAAGGTTGCTAAGGTTGGTGTCCTTCAGTTTGTTAGCCACCCATCTTTAGACTTGATATATCAGGGGATTCAAGATGGACTAGCTGAAGAAGGTTATAAGGACGACCAAGTAAAAATAGACTTTATGAACTCTGAAGGTGATCAGAGCAAGGTTGCAACCATGAGTAAACAATTGGTAGCAAATGGAAATGACGTTGTTGTTGGGATTGCGACACCAGCTGCTCAAGGACTCGCTAGTGCTACAAAAGATCTACCTGTTATCATGGCTGCTATTACAGACCCAATCGGTGCTAACTTGGTCAAAGATTTGAAAAAACCAGGTGGCAACATCACAGGGGTGTCAGATCATAACCCAGCTGAACAACAAGTAGAGTTGATAAAAACTCTCACACCAAATGTCAAAACAATCGGAGCTCTTTACTCAAGTAGCGAAGATAACTCAAAAACACAGGTGGAAGAATTCAAGGCTTATGCTGAAAAAGCAGGTTTGACAGTCGAAACATTTGCTGTTCCTTCGACTAACGAAATTGCTTCAACAGTTAATGTCATGACAAGCAAGGTCGATGCGATTTGGGTTCCAATTGACAACACCATCGCATCAGCATTCTCAACAGTTGTTTCAAGCAACCAAACAGCTAAAAAGCCAATCTACCCAAGTGCCACTGCCATGGTAGAAGCAGGTGGATTAGCATCTGTAGTAGTTGACCAACACGATCTTGGAGTGGCTACTGGTAAAATGATTGCCAAAGTTTTGAAAGGTGAAAAACCAGCTGATACGCCAGTTAATGTCTTCTCAACTGGTAAGTCAGTGATTAACAAAAAACTAGCGCAGGAACTTGGTATCACCATTCCTGAGTCTGTTCTAAAAGAAGCAGGACAAGTGATTGAATAAAGATAAAGGAGGAGTTGGGGACATCTCCTCCCATTTTTACTAAAGAAAGAAAGAAATGAGTGAAAGATTATGATAGTATCCATTATTTCACAGGGGATGGTCTGGGCGATTCTAGGTTTGGGAATCTTTATGACTTTCCGAATTTTGAATTTCCCTGATATGACTACTGAAGGCTCTTTTCCTCTAGGGGGAGCAGTAGCTGTAACCTTGATAACACAGGGAATCAATCCATTTTTAGCAACCCTAGCCGCAGTAGGAGCGGGATGTCTAGCTGGTATGGCGACAGGTCTCTTATATACCAAAGGAAAAATTCCAACTCTCTTATCAGGGATTCTGGTCATGACTTCTTGCCATTCCATCATGCTCATGATTATGGGGCGTGCTAATCTGGGGCTTCTTGGAACCAAGCAAATTCAGGATGTCTTGCCTTTTGATTCAGACCTTAACCAACTCTTGACTGGATTAATCTTTGTAGCTCTTGTTATTGGCCTTATGCTCTTTTTCCTAGATACCAAACTAGGTCAGGCATACATCGCTACAGGTGACAATCCTGATATGGCTCGTAGCTTTGGTATCAATACGGGACGTATGGAACTCATGGGCTTGGTTCTCTCAAATGGGATTATAGCGCTTGCAGGAGCCTTAATTGCTCAACAAGAAGGATACGCAGATGTGTCTCGAGGAATTGGAGTAATCGTCGTAGGGCTTGCCAGCTTGATTATTGGTGAGGTTTTGTTTAAGAGTTTGACTCTGGCAGAGCGCCTCATGACCATCGTCGTTGGCTCTATCGCTTATCAGTTCCTCGTTTGGGGAGTAATTGCTCTTGGGTTTAATACAAGTTATCTTCGTTTGTACAGCGCCTTGATTTTGGCAGCTTGTCTCATGATTCCAACCTTCAAAAGCAAATACCTGAAAGGAGTCAAGTTTAGCAAATGACAGCAATTGTAGAATTAAAAAATGCTACCAAAGTCATCACGAATGGCTTTGACGAGGAAAAAATCATTCTGAATGATGTTTCTCTTGAAATTTTCGAACATGATTTCATTACCATACTAGGTGGAAATGGAGCAGGGAAGTCAACGCTTTTTAACACTATTGCAGGTACCTTACCTTTAACAAGTGGAAGTATCCGTATCATGGGGGAGGATGTGACACATTTTTCACCTGAAAAGCGGGCCAAGTACTTGTCTCGTGTCTTTCAGGATCCTAAGATGGGTACGGCTCCTCGTATGACGGTAGCGGAAAATCTCTTGATTGCCAAGTTTCGTGGTGAGAAGAGAGGACTCCTTCCCAGAAGGCTATTAAGTCACCGGGAGGAGTTTCAGGCTACCATTGAAAAAGTGGGAAATGGTCTTGAAAAGCATCTAGATACTCCGATTGAGTTTCTATCAGGTGGACAACGTCAGGCCTTGAGTCTCTTGATGGCAACCTTGAAGCGACCAGAGTTGCTCTTGTTGGATGAACACACAGCAGCTCTTGACCCAAAAACAAGTGTGGCCTTGATGGAACTAACAGATGACTTTGTCAGCAAGGATCATCTGACAGCCTTGATGATTACCCACCATATGGAAGATGCACTGAAGTATGGAAACCGTCTGATTGTCATGAAGGAAGGTCGTATTATCCAAGACCTCAATAAAGAAGAAAAAGCTAAGATGAAAATTTCCGATTACTATCAACTTTTTGAGTAGATAATTTTTAAATCAAGCATCCTTAAAAACTTAGAAGTAGGCTTTTGCTTCTAAGTTTTTTGGTGAATTTTAAATATTACTGTTTTTTCCTATTCATCAGTTTTACTTTGGAGTATAATCAGTATAAGAATCTTAAACATTGATAAAAGTAAGGAGATAAAAATATGGCTTACACACAAGAAGATTTTCAAGAATGGATTTTTCAAATTGGATTTAAGATGGACTATTTTACTAGGGAGTTTGCTGAGGAACAAGGCCTTCATTTAGACTATAGCATGCAGTCTTTGGATGATTTGGAGGCTTGGATCTTGGCTCACTACGATGACCACCATGCTTTGATAGCAGACCGAAAGATGTTGGATTATTTGACTGTTTATATCGGTGAGACCTTCCGTAAGCACCTAGGAGGTAAATGGTTTATTGACCTTAAAAATAAAAAGAACGCCTATTATTCTATGCCTGTATTGACCGACCCATCGTATAGAGGAGAAGTTTATATAGCACCTATGACTTTTGCAACGGCTTGTATTAGTAGAAAAGATGGTCAGTATATTAGCAGAATATTGAAAAATAATCTCGAAGATCAAGTGAAATAGGATTTTATTTCTTTTGTTTTTCTTTCAAATATTAGAATGATTTGCTCAGAAGATTCAGTTTTTCATGATAGTTGTAAACTTATGAAATAGTCTCATGTAAAGCGTATGAAATGGTTTACTTTTTTTCAGAAATAAGTTATACTAGTTAACGTAAAACTATGATAAGATGGAGGTATTGTGTATGGTTGACAAGCAAGTCATTGAAGAAATCAAAAACAATGCCAACATTGTGGAAGTCATAGGAGATGTGATTTCTTTACAAAAGGCTGGACGGAACTATTTAGGGCTCTGTCCTTTTCATGGTGAGAAGACCCCCTCTTTCAACGTTGTGGAAGACAAGCAGTTTTATCACTGTTTTGGTTGTGGTCGTTCAGGAGATGTTTTTAAGTTCATCGAAGAATACCAAGGCGTGTCCTTCATGGAAGCCGTTCAGCTCTTAGGGGAGCGCGTCGGTATTCAACTAGCCATGCCTGTCCAGTCTCGTCCTCAACAGGTTTCGCCTCATCAAGCTTTATATGATATGCATGAAGAAGCTGCCCGTTTTTACCATGCCATCCTCATGACGACCAAGATGGGAGAAGAAGCAAGGGCTTATCTCTACAAACGCGGATTGACAGATGATGTTCTGAAGCACTTTCAGATTGGGCTAGCTCCAGCAGAGAGAACCTATCTCTATCAACGTTTGGCTGACAAGTTTGAGGAAAAGGATTTATTGGATTCTGGCTTGTTTTATCTGTCAGATGGTAATCAGTTTTATGATACCTTTTTCGGACGGATCATCTTTCCTTTGACCAATGACAAGGGGCAGGTTATTGCCTTTTCAGGTCGTATCTGGCAGGAAACTGATAGTCAGACTGCCAAGTACAAAAATAGTCGCTCGACTGCAATTTTTAACAAGAGTTACGAATTGTATCATTTGGACAAGGCAAAAAAGGGAACAGGTAAGATTACAGAGCTCTATCTGATGGAAGGCTTCATGGATGTGATTGCAGCCTACCGTGCTGGTATAGAAAATGCTGTGGCTTCTATGGGGACAGCCTTAAGTAAGGAGCATGTTGACCACCTCAAACGCTTTACCAAAAAAATTGTTCTCAGCTATGATGGCGACAAGGCAGGACAGGCAGCAACAGCCAAGGCTCTAGAGGAGTTAAAAGACTTCTCAGTTGAGGTTGTTCGAGTACCTGATGCCATGGACCCAGATGAGTATTTGCAAAAGAATTCTGCTGAAGACCTAGCTTATCTCTTAACAAAGACTCGGATCAGTCCTATAGAGTTCTATATACACCAGCTCAAGCCAGAAAATAGTGACAACTTGCAGGCACAAATCGAATTTATTGAAAAGATTGCGCCCCTAATCGCTAAAGAAAAGTCTATCACTGCCCAGAATTCTTATATCCACATTCTGGCGGATAATCTACCTTCTTTTGATTACCAGCAGGTAGAACAGATAGTAAATGAAAGTCGGATTGTTCAGAGGCAGGAAAGAGTCAAAGAGGAGCAACCTCCAGCAGCGATTAGTTTACCTGTAACGCGGCAACTGACAGCAGTCATGAGAGCAGAGGCTCATCTCCTTTATAGGATGGCTGAGAATCCAGTTGTTTTGAATGACTATCGATTAAGAGAAGATTTTTTCTTTGATACCCCAGAATTTCAGATTCTTTACGAATTATTAAGTGAGCAGGGAGAAATCGGCTCAGAGGAGCTTTCTCATCAGACGCCTGAGGTTGAAAATGCTTGGTACCACGTGCTTAGCTTGGATTTGCCAGTTGAGATGTCGCCTCAAGAGCTAGCGGAAGTCGAAGCGACTCGAAACCGTGCCCTCCTTAGCAAGGACAACTTAAGAATTAAAAAGAAAGTGCAGGAAGCTAGTCATGTAGGAGATACAGACACAGCCTTGGAAGAATTGCAACGATTGATTTCCCAAAAGAGAAGAATGGAGTAATAATGGCAACAAAACAAAAAGAAGTAACCACATTTGATGTGCAAGTAGCAGACTTTATCCGTAACCACAAAAAAACAGGAACAGCAACAGACGACGAAATCAATTCAAGTCTGGTTATTCCTTTTACTTTGGATGCAGACGGCATTGAAGACCTTTTGCAACGGATTCAGGATGCTGGAATTTCTATCACAGATAATGAAGGAAATCCAAGTGCGCGTGTTCTTAGTGCAGAAGAAGAACCAGAACTCAGTGATGAGGACTTGATTGGCTCAACTTCTGCCAAGGTTAATGACCCAGTCCGTATGTATTTGAAGGAAATCGGGGTCGTTCCTCTCTTGACCAACGAAGAGGAAAAAGAATTGGCCCTAGCAGTTGAGGCTGGTGATATTGAAGCCAAACAACGTCTTGCAGAAGCCAACCTTCGTTTGGTGGTTTCGATTGCTAAGCGCTACGTAGGGCGTGGCATGCAGTTTCTGGATTTGATCCAAGAAGGAAACATGGGCTTGATGAAGGCCGTTGACAAGTTTGATTACTCTAAAGGATTTAAGTTTTCAACTTACGCAACTTGGTGGATTCGTCAGGCAATCACTCGTGCCATCGCTGACCAGGCCCGCACTATTCGTATCCCTGTTCACATGGTTGAAACGATTAACAAGCTTGTCCGTGAACAGCGAAATCTCCTTCAAGAATTGGGGCAAGATCCAACTCCTGAACAAATCGCTGAGCGTATGGATATGACACCTGATAAGGTGCGTGAAATCCTAAAAATCGCCCAAGAGCCAGTATCGCTTGAAACACCGATTGGTGAAGAGGACGATAGTCATCTTGGGGACTTTATTGAAGACGAAGTGATTGAAAATCCAGTGGACTACACAACTCGTATCGTCTTGCGTGAGCAGTTGGATGAGGTTTTGGATACTCTTACAGATCGTGAAGAGAACGTTCTGCGCCTTCGTTTCGGACTAGATGATGGTAAAATGCGTACTCTTGAAGATGTTGGGAAAGTCTTTAACGTGACTCGTGAGCGTATCCGTCAGATCGAGGCCAAGGCTTTGAGAAAACTACGTCAACCAAGTCGCAGCAAACCGCTTCGTGATTTTATTGAAGATTAAGAGTGAGGATGAACATGGCTTATACAGAAGAGCAAATTGAGGCTATTAAAACACGTATTTTAAACGCCTTGGAAGAAGTAATCGACCCTGAGTTGGGAATTGATATTGTCAATTTGGGTTTGATTTATGAAATTCGTTTTGATGGTGAAACAGGTCACACTGAAATTGATATGACCTTGACAACTATGGGCTGCCCATTGGCTGACCTTTTGACAGACCAGATACACGATGCGATGACAGATGTGCCCGAGGTAACCAACACCGAGGTCAAATTGGTCTGGTATCCAGCTTGGACAGTTGAAAAAATGAGCCGATACGCACGTATCGCCCTAGGAATTAAATAAAGACTAAGAAAAATGTGAGAGACGATTGGAAAATGAGGAAATCTCCTTCTTTTTCCTTTGGTCTCTTCTTTCTTTTGCTGATTTTCTGGAAATAAAATGGTATAATGAATGGTATGGAAAACGAAAAATTGCGTATCAATATGCTAAGTTCAAGTGAAAAAGTAGCTGGTCAAGGAGTATCAGGCGCCTACCGTGAGTTGGTACGCCTCCTACATCGAGATGCCAAAGACCAGTTGATTGTTACGGAGAATCTTCCTGTAGAGGCAGATGTAACTCACTTTCATACCATTGATTTCCCCTATTATTTATCTACTTTCCAAAAGAAACGCTCGGGGAGAAAAATTGGCTATGTTCATTTTTTGCCTGATACGCTTGAGGGGAGTTTGAAAATTCCATTTTTCTTAAAGGGAATTATCAAACGCTATGTTTTTTCCTTTTACAACCGAATGGAACACTTGGTGGTGGTCAATCCCATGTTTATCGAGGATTTGGTGGCAGCTGGTATTCCACGTGAAAAAGTAACTTATATTCCTAACTTTGTAAATAAGGAAAAATGGCATCCATTGCCAGCTGACCAAGTAGCACAACTTCGTCAGGAAATGGATTTAGCTGAAGATCAGTTTGTTGTTATCGGTGCAGGTCAGGTTCAGAAACGTAAAGGAATTGATGACTTTATCCGCCTTGCGGAGGAATTGCCAGAAATTACTTTTATCTGGGCTGGAGGTTTTTCATTTGGCGGGATGACAGATGGTTATGAACGCTATAAAAAAATCATGGATAATCCACCTAAAAATCTAATTTTCCCAGGTATTGTTCCTCCAGAGCGAATGCGGGAGCTCTATGCTATGGCGGATCTGTTCTTGCTACCAAGTTACAACGAATTATTCCCTATGACCATCTTAGAGGCGGCAAGTTGCGAGGCGCCGATTATGTTAAGGGATTTGGACTTGTATAAGGTCATCCTTGAAGGGAATTATCGTGCTACAAGTGATGTTTCTGAGATGAGAGAAGCAATCCTAGAATACAAGAATGACCAGGAAGCCTTAAAAGACTTGAAAGAAAAAGCTCGCGAGATCTCCAAAGAGTACTCTGAGGAGCATTTGTTGGAAATCTGGTTAAAATTTTATCGGGAACAGGCTGCTTTGGGCAAAAAGTGAGGTAATTTATGCGAATTGGTTTATTTACTGACACCTATTTCCCTCAGGTTTCCGGGGTTGCGACTAGTATTCGGACTTTGAAAACTGAGCTTGAAAAGCAGGGGCATGCAGTTTTTATCTTTACAACGACTGATAAAGACGTGAACCGATACGAGGATTGGCAAATTATTCGAATTCCGAGTGTCCCTTTCTTTGCATTTAAGGATCGACGATTTGCCTACCGAGGTTTTACAAAGGCGCTTGAAATTGCCAAGCAGTATCAACTCGATATCATTCATACCCAGACTGAATTTTCACTTGGTTTGTTAGGGATTTGGATTGCGAGAGAATTGAAAATTCCAGTTATTCATACCTACCATACCCAGTATGAAGACTATGTGCATTACATTGCTAAGGGCATGCTGATTCGGCCAAGTATGGTAAAATATCTGGTACGGGGCTTCCTTCACGATGTGGATGGAGTGATTTGTCCTAGTGAAATTGTGCGGGACCTTCTATCTAAGTACAAAGTCAAGGTTGAAAAGCGTGTTATCCCTACTGGTATCGAGTTAGCTAAATTTGAACGCCCTGAGATCAAAGAGGAAAACTTGAAAGAACTTCGTTCGAAGTTAGGCATTCAGGAAGGCGAGAAAATGCTGCTGAGCCTTTCGCGTATTTCTTATGAGAAGAATATCCAAGCAGTTCTAAATGCCTTCGCTGAGGTATTGAAAGAAGAAGACAAGGTGAAGTTGGTTGTTGCTGGAGACGGACCTTATCTGGATAGCCTGAAAGAACAAGCAGGGAAATTGCAGATCCAAGATCATGTGATTTTTACTGGTATGATTGCTCCAAGCGAGACAGCCTTGTACTATAAGGCTGCAGATTTCTTCATCTCTGCCTCTACGAGTGAAACTCAGGGCTTAACTTATCTAGAGAGTTTAGCCAGTGGAACGCCTGTCATTGCTCATGGCAATCCTTATCTTGATAACCTGATCAGTGATAAAATGTTTGGAACCCTCTATTATGGAGAACAGGAGTTAGCAGGGGCTATTTTGGAGGCCTTGATTGCCACTCCGGATATGAATGAGCAGAAGTTGGCGGATAAGTTGTATGAGATTTCGGCTGAGAATTTTGGGAAACGAGTTCATGAGTTTTATCTCGATGCGATGATTTCAAATAAATTTGAGCAGGAACTACGTGGAGATGAACCTATGACACAGCGATTCTTAAAAACTATTTTGTACCTACCTCAGCAGGCTGTTTCAGCTCCGGTTAAGGAGTCTAAACGAATATTAAAGGCTTCTAAAGAGCAATTGTCTAGCATCCGAGATTACTGGAGAGATTAGTAAAAATATAGGAGAATAAAATATGGCAAAAAAATTTATGAGAAGTGGTAGAGATCAAAAAATTGGAGGCGTTTGCGCAGGTGTAGCCCACTATTTTGATATTGACCCTACCATTGTACGTGTGATTTGGGGCGTTCTTGCCTTTTGTTATGGGGCAGGGGTACTTGCTTACTTGATTTTATGGGTAATTGCACCTGTTTCTAGCGAATATTAAAAGAGAATCAGAATAGAACAAAGAGAAATAAAAAGGAGTCCAGATGGCTTTTGGAGATAATGGAAAACGTAAAAAAACAATGTTTGAAAAAGTAACGCTTTTTGTCGTGCTAATTATGTTGTTTGTAACCCTTGCTGGTATCTTTGCGACAGCACTTGGAGCTTTTAGCAGATTCTAAGCAAGTTGCTAAGATAGAAACAATAACTAATGACTGGATTTTCCAGTCCTTTTTAAAGTGAGAAGAAAATATGAGTATGTTTTTAGATACAGCCAAGATCAAGGTCAAGGCTGGTAATGGTGGCGATGGTATGGTTGCCTTTCGCCGTGAAAAGTATGTCCCGAATGGCGGTCCTTGGGGTGGCGATGGCGGACGTGGTGGTAACGTTGTTTTCGTTGTAGACGAAGGCTTGCGTACCTTGATGGATTTTCGCTATAACCGTCATTTCAAGGCTGAATCCGGTGAAAAAGGGATGACTAAAGGAATGCATGGACGTGGTGCAGAAGATCTTCGTGTTCGCGTGCCACAGGGGACTACTGTACGTGATGCAGAAACAGGTAAAGTCATTACAGACTTGATTGCACATGGTCAAGAATTTATCGTGGCTCATGGCGGTCGAGGTGGTCGAGGAAACATCCGTTTTGCGACACCAAAAAATCCTGCACCTGAAATCTCTGAGAATGGAGAACCAGGTCAAGAACGTGAGTTGCAACTGGAATTAAAAATCTTGGCGGATGTCGGCTTGGTCGGTTTCCCATCTGTTGGAAAGTCCACTCTGCTTAGTGTCATTACTTCAGCGAAACCAAAAATCGGCGCCTACCACTTTACGACAATTGTGCCAAATCTAGGTATGGTCCGTACCCAGTCAGGTGAATCTTTTGCAGTAGCAGATCTTCCAGGTTTGATTGAAGGGGCCAGTCAAGGTGTTGGTCTTGGAACCCAGTTTCTCCGTCATATCGAACGCACACGAGTTATCCTCCATGTCATCGATATGTCTGCTAGCGAAGGACGTGATCCTTACGAGGATTACCTTGCTATCAATAAAGAGCTGGAATCCTATAACCTTCGTCTCATGGAGCGTCCGCAGATTATCGTAGCCAACAAGATGGATATGCCTGAAAGCCAGGAAAATCTTAAAGTCTTCAAGGAAAAATTGGCAGCAAATTACGACGAGTTTGAGGAACTTCCAGCCATCTTCCCTATTTCTGGATTGACCAAGCAAGGGTTGGCGCCCCTTTTGGATGCGACAGCTGAATTGTTGGATAAGACTCCTGAGTTCTTGCTCTATGATGAGTCTGATATGGAAGAAGAAGCTTATTATGGCTTTGATGAGGAAGAAAAAGCCTTTGAAATTAGTCGTGATGATGATGCGACATGGGTACTTTCTGGTGAAAAACTCATGAAACTCTTTAACATGACCAACTTTGATCGTGATGAGTCTGTCATGAAGTTTGCTCGTCAGTTACGTGGTATGGGGGTTGACGAAGCCCTTCGTGCGCGTGGAGCCAAGGATGGAGACTTGGTCCGAATCGGTAAATTTGAGTTTGAATTTGTAGACTAGGAGATTGATATGGGAGATAAACCGATATCATTCCGAGATGCAGATGGAAATTTTGTTTCTGCAGCAGATGTATGGAATGAAAAGAAACTAGAAGAATTGTTTAATCGTCTTAATCCCAAACGTGCTCTTAGATTGGCACGAGAAAAAAAAGACAATGAGAAGGCTGATAAAGAAGAAAAATAGCCTATCAACATTGATAAAACAGAACCCCGTGATCGTATTTATCACGGGGGATTTTTTAGTCATTGAAGAAAAATGGTGGCGCAAATTTTTTAAGAATTTCAAAGCATGTCTGTGCTTCTTCAACATTTTCACAGATAAGAAGGCAGACATCATCACCACACACGGTGGCAATGATTTGTTTAAAATTGAGAGCATCGAGAACAGCTCCAAACGATTGGGCAAGGCCTGGCAAGGTTTTGAGGACAACCTGATGCTGGACAGGGCGTAGCATGACCAAGCCATCTTCCATATAGTTTTCCAAGCGTTTTTCCCACTTGGAGATGGAACCAGTATTTAAGACATAGTAAGAATGATCTGCTTCGCGAACCTTTGATAGATTCATGGTTTTGATATCGCGTGAGAGAGTGGCCTGTGTGGCTTGGATGTCGTTTTCAGCTAGTAAAGCTTGCAACTCTGCCTGTGTATGAATCTTATTTTTAGCTACAAGTGCACGGATGAGTTGGTGTCTATGTTCAGATTTATTCATATGAGGCTGGCTCCTTTTATGAGGGGATGGTGATAGAAGACTGTGTTAAATCAATAGTTAAGTGGTAGTCTGTATTATCTCGAATTGTAATTTCAAAGTCGGTTGTATAGAGAACAAGGCGAAGTGTGTCATCTTTTTTCAGCTTGTAAATCGTAGGTTGTAGGGCAAATTGGATTTCCATCCATTCATCTGCAGTAATATCCTCTACTAACAGTAAGTCATTTCTATTTTGTAAATTAAGGTATCCTTTGGTGATGACACGTTGGGCGCTTGGAGTAAATGGCAGTTCGCAGAGATTTTCTAACATGTGGTAGCGACCGTTGTCAATGGTTCTAGCACTTAAAACAGCTGGATAAGGCTGTAGATATTTCTTTTGTCCAAGTTCCAGCAGTTGAGCAGATAATAAACCCTTGTTTGTACTTGATTTGACACGAAGTTTCAGCTCCACTCGACCATTTAAGTGAATGTCTTGAGTTACTGGAAGGTCAATGGTGATTTGATTGGCTTTTCCTTGGTAAAGTTCTGTGTTGAAAGTCTGGTAAGTCTTGCCATAACGGTCAAAATCATTTTGATCATACTGGTTTTGAATCACTTTTTCCTCAGTTCCAAGAGAGAAGGTATGCAGTTCATCCTGCTTGCCAAAGTCACCAAGCCCCTGCCATGTTTGCGGTACAGTATTGTCTTGCCAGATGACAGTAGGAAGTTGATAGTCTGTTGTAAGTCCTAACAATTTCTTGCTTAAGAGGGCATTCATGGATTCGCGGAAGTCAATTGACTGCCAGTTATTCATATAAACATGAGCCCCATGATGGAAAAAGAGGTGCTTGCGAATATTGTCAGGAAGAGCATGAAACATCTGGTAAACATGAAGTGGTTTGACGTTCCAATCCTGGGAACCATGCGTAAAGACGACCTCAGCTTGAACCTTGTGAGCATTGAGCAGATAGTTGCGGTCATGCCAAAATTGATTGTAGTCACCAGTCTTGCGATCAAGAAGCCCTTTTACCTTTTCTAAGTCTGCCTGATGAGCTTCATTACCACGGATATAGTCACCAGCTAGGAGATTGCGGGAGTAGGTCAATTCAGCAAGTGAGTCAAAATCCTCACCTGGATAACCACCAGGGCTGGTCACAAGACCATTTTCCCGATAGTAGTTATACCAAGAGGAAATTCCTGCTTCTGCGATGATGACTTCTAAGCCATTAACACCAGTGGTCGCAAGACCATTAGACATGGTCCCTAGATAAGAAATTCCTGTTGTTGCGACTTTTCCGCTTGACCAGTCAGCCTTGATTTGACGTTTGCGTGTGTGATCCGTGAAAGCACGGCAACGGCCATTAAGCCAGTCAATCACATTTTTATATGCTTCAATCTGCTGGTAGTCCCCATTGGTCATGAGACCTTGGGAATCCTTGGTTCCAACACCCGATACATAGAGATTGGCAAATCCTCTTGGGAGGAAGTAATCGTTGAGAGTGTAAGAACTATTGATGTGAGTTAGCTTTTCTTCAGACTCAGGAACGAGTTCGGCTTGACCATGAGGCTCGACAAAATCAATCTCAGGCTCCTCAAGTTCAATAATGTGGGCAGGTTTGACCTCAAGCTCACCTTCCATTTTGTAGAGAGCTTTGTCACTGGCTTTGTCGTTGGTCCCTTGGTGATAAGGGCTGGCGGTCATAACCGCAGGAATCTGTCCATTATAGAGAGGGCGAATAATGCTGACCTTGACTAAGTCAGGGAGACCGTCTTTATCAGTATCCACACGACTCTCAACATACACGACTTCACGAATGACATCGTGACTAGAGAAGGTTGCCAAGCTCTTACCGTTAAAGTAGTGGTAGTGATTGTCTTCTGAAATGAGTCCGTCACTAACAAGTTGGTCGATGAGCGTATTTCCCTTTTTGGTTCGAGTGTTGAGCAAATGGTAGAGATTTTCAATCAAATCTCCATAAATAATAGGAAAACCAGTTTTTTTACGGAATTGTTCGGCGTCTTCAAAGTCAACAAGATAGCTAAATCCTAAAAGTTGAAAAACTACTGTGTAGAAAATCTCTACAGTTAACTCACGGTCTGACTGGAAAAAGGTTACTAAATCTGTTTCTTTATCCGCAGCCAAAGTCGACAAGGCATAATCCGTGTTAGAATAAGTGAAAAAATTCCAGCGGACAAATTGTTCAAGTTGTTTTTTTGATGCTTGTTCTGGTGCCAGCTTCAAACCAAGCTGGGATAACTCGCGCAAAACTTGCGAATGAGAAACAGGAAGGTAGCTGAATTGATTAAAACGCATGGGGCTCTCCTTTGAAAATATTCTAAATTTAGTATATCAAAAATAAGGTAAAAAAGATATTGTTGACCTGCGATGAAGTTACTTTAAAAGGAATGGTCTTCTACCTTTTCATTCTAGTTTTTAAAATGGTATAATAGTACTATATCTAAAGCAAGGAGGAGATGGAATGATTGCACAACTCGATACCAAGACTGTTTACAGTTTTATGGAAAGTGTGGTTTCGATTGAGAAATATGTACAAATGGCTAAAGAATACGGCTATTCTCACCTTGCTATCATGGATGTGGATAATCTCTATGGAGCCTATCATTTTCTAGAAGTGACTCGTAAGCATGGCATTCGACCTTTAGTCGGTCTAGAAATGACTTTAGTCAAAGATGAGGAGAATCTCTCTCTACGTTTTCTAGCCCTATCCACTAAAGGCTACCAAGAGTTGATGAAGTTATCCACTTTAAAAATGACTGGACGGAAAAATTGGTCTGACTTCACCTCCCACCTCGAAGATGTGGCCATTATTGTTCCCTATTTTAATGGGGTCGAACAGCTGGATTTGGGGCATGATTATTTTATCGGTATCAGTCCAGATACTCCTCAAGAAGTCTTTACTAGACCCATTCTTCCACTCTATCAGGTCAACTCTTTTGAAAAAGAAGATAATCAAGTTTTACAAATCTTGTCAGCAGTCAAGGACAATGTCAGTCTGAGAGAAGTGGATGTAAATTCACAACAGGGGATTTTTTTACCTGCCTCAGACTTGGAAGCACGTTTTATGAATCGCTTCCCTCAGGCGCTTGCCAATCTCCAGGATTTGATAGAAAATGTAAGCTATCAAATCGACCCAAGTTTAAAACTCCCTCGCTTTAATCCTGAAAGACCAGCGGTCGAAGAACTTAGAGAGAGAGCTGAGCAAGGCTTGAGTGACAAGGGGCTAACCTCAGCTATCTATCATGAGCGACTGAATGAGGAATTGGCTGTGATTCATGATATGGGCTTTGACGATTATTTCCTTGTAGTTTGGGATTTGCTCCGTTTTGGACGCTCCCAAGGCTACTATATGGGAATGGGGCGTGGTTCTGCTGTTGGTAGTCTGGTGGCTTACTCACTGGATATTACAGGAATTGATCCGGTTGAAAAGAACTTGATTTTCGAACGCTTTTTAAATCGTGAGCGCTACACCATGCCTGATATTGATATTGACATTCCTGACCTATATAGACCAGAGTTCATTCGTTATGTTCGTGATCGCTATGGTAGTCAACATGTGGCGCAGATTGTCACTTATTCGACCTTTGGAGCAAAACAGGCAATTCGTGATGTTTTCAAACGCTATGGTGTTCCAGAGTACGAATTAACAAATATTACGAAAAAAATCAGTTTCCGAGATACGTTAACGACAGCCTATGAAAAGAATTTACAGTTTAGGCAGGTCATCAATAGTAAGATTGAATATCAAAAAGCTTTTGAGATTGCTCGAAAGATTGAAGGGTATCCTCGTCAGACCTCTATCCATGCAGCTGGGGTCGTTATGAGTGACCAGGACCTGACGGACTATATCCCGCTCAAATACGGTGAGGATATGCTGATCACCCAGTATGATGCTCATGGTGTCGAAGCTAATGGCCTTTTAAAAATGGATTTCCTAGGTCTGCGTAACCTAACTTTTGTCCAAAAAATGCAGGAATTATTGGCTGAGTCAGAGGGTGTTCATCTGAAAATCGAAGAGATTGATTTGGAAGACAAAGAAACTCTGGCCCTCTTTGCTACTGGAAATACCAAGGGTATTTTCCAATTTGAACAACCTGGAGCCATTCGACTCTTGAAACGAGTTCAGCCGCAAGTATTTGAGGAGGTAGTTGCAACGACCTCGCTCAACAGACCAGGGGCAAGCGATTATATTGATAACTTTGTCGCTCGTAAGCACGGCAAAGAAAAGGTGACGGTGCTGGATCCTGCCTTGGAAGACATCCTTTCATCAACCTACGGTATCATGCTCTATCAAGAGCAAGTCATGCAGGTGGCCCAGCGCTTTGGAGGTTTCAGCCTTGGCAAAGCCGATATCCTCAGACGAGCCATGGGTAAGAAAAATGCTAAAGAGATGCATTTGATGAAGGAAGATTTTATCACAGGAGCTATGAAACTTGGGCATACAGAAGAAAAGGCCAACCAAGTTTTTGCAGTGATGGAAAAGTTTGCAGGCTATGGATTTAATAGATCTCACGCCTATGCCTACTCAGCCCTGGCTTTCCAGCTTGCTTATTTCAAGACGCACTATCCTGCTATTTTCTTCCAAGTCATGTTGAATTATTCTAGCAGTGATTACATTGTAGATGCATTGCAGATGGGCTTTGAAGTAGCGCCTTTAGCAATCAACAGTATTCCCTATCATGATAAGATTGCCCAGAAGAAAATCTATCTTGGTCTAAAAGCCATTAAGGGACTACTGAGAGATTTGTCTTACTGGATCATCGAAAATCGTCCCTTCTCAAGCATTGAAGATTTCGTCACACGTCTTCCTAAGAATTACAAGAAACTATCGCTTTTGACTCCTTTGGTTGAATTGGGGCTTTTTGATGAATTTGACAAGAACCGCCAGAAAATCTTAGTGAACCTACCTAACTTATTTGTTTTTGTTGAGGAGTTGGGTGGTCTCTTTGCAGATGCAAGCTATAGCTGGACTGAGACGGATGATTTTACTGAAGCAGAGAAATTTTACAAGGAGCAGGAACTAATCGGGGTTGGTATCAGTGCCCATCCTCTCCAAACTCTTGCCAAACAAGCCCTATATCCGACGACGCCAATCACTAATCTAACCGAGGGAGCTCAAGCCACTCTCCTAGTTGAAGTTCAAAAGATTAAAGTGATTCGAACCAAGAAAGGCGAGAGTATGGCCTTTCTACAGGTTCATGATAGTAAGTCTCGGATGGATGTAACTGTATTTTCAGACCAATATAGAAAATTTGCTTCCATTTTATCCGAAGGGAAATTTTACTATATCAATGGTAAAGTTCAATCTCGAGATGGTCGTCTGCAAATGATTGCACAAGATTTGAAAGAAGCAGTCGCTGAACGATTCTGGATTCAAGTTAAAAATCATGAATACGATAAAGAAATTTCAAATATCCTAGACCAGTATAAAGGCCCTATTCCTGTTATTATCAGGTATGTAGAGGAAGAAAAAACAATTGTTTCCTCCTGTCATTTTGTAAAAAAAGACCCTGCTTTACAGGAAAAATTAGAGGGAATTGCTATGAAAACGATTTATCGCTAAAAATACGAAAAATAGAAGAATTTTCAAATGAAATGTGGTATAATCAATAAGAATGTTAAAAGAAAAAGGAGCAAAACCAAATGAAACGTATTGCTGTTTTGACTAGCGGTGGAGACGCCCCTGGTATGAACGCTGCCATCCGTGCAGTAGTTCGTCAAGCAATCTCAGAAGGAATGGAAGTCTTTGGTATCTATGATGGATACGCAGGGATGGTTGCCGGTGAAATCTATCCACTTGATGCTGCTTCAGTTGGAGACATCATTTCACGTGGTGGTACTTTCCTTCACTCTGCTCGTTACCCTGAGTTTGCACAACTTGAAGGTCAACTTAAAGGGATTGAGCAGTTGAAAAAACACGGGATCGAAGGTGTTGTTGTAATCGGTGGTGACGGTTCTTATCACGGAGCTATGCGCTTGACTGAGCATGGATTCCCAGCTATCGGTCTGCCTGGCACAATTGATAATGACATCGTAGGTACTGATTTCACAATTGGATTTGATACTGCAGTTACGACTGCAATGGATGCGATTGATAAGATTCGCGATACTTCATCAAGCCACCGTCGTACTTTCGTTGTTGAAGTAATGGGACGTAACGCTGGTGATATCGCTCTTTGGGCTGGTATCGCAACTGGTGCTGATGAAATTATCATCCCTGAAGAAGGCTTCAAGATGGAAGATATCGTAGCTAGTATCAAAGCTGGTTATGAGCACGGTAAAAAACACAACATTATCGTTTTGGCAGAAGGTGTTATGTCAGCAGCTGAATTTGGTCAAAAACTAAAAGAAGCAGGAGACACTAGTGACCTTCGTGTAACAGAACTTGGTCACATCCAACGTGGTGGATCACCAACTGCGCGTGACCGTGTATTGGCATCACGCATGGGGGCACACGCTGTTAAACTCCTTAAACAAGGAATCGGTGGTGTCGCTGTTGGTATCCGTAACGAAAAAATGGTTGAGAATCCAATCCTTGGTACAGCAGAAGAAGGAGCTTTGTTTAGCTTAACAGCTGATGGTAAGATCGTTGTTAACAACCCTCATAAAGCTGATCTTGAACTTTCTGATTTGAACAAGAGCTTGTCCTAATCAACTTTCATTAATTTGGTAACATGACCATAAAAGGTCGAATTATATAAAGGAGTCACAAAAATCATGAACAAACGTGTAAAAATCGTTGCAACTTTAGGTCCTGCGGTTGAAATCCGTGGTGGTAAAAAATTCGGTGAAGACGGATACTGGGGTGAAAAACTTGACGTTGAAGCTTCAGCTCAAAATATTGCTAAATTGATTGAAGCAGGAGCAAACACTTTCCGTTTCAACTTCTCACACGGTGACCACCAAGAACAAGGTGAGCGTATGGCAACTGTTAAACTTGCTGAAAAACTTGCAGGTAAAAAAGTTGGTTTCCTTCTTGATACTAAAGGACCAGAAATCCGTACTGAATTGTTCGAAGGTGAAGCTAAAGAGTACTCATACAAAACTGGTGAAAAAATCCGTGTTGCAACTAAACAAGGAATCAAATCAACTCGTGAAGTGATTGCTTTGAACGTTGCTGGTGCTCTTGACATCTATGATGACGTTGAAGTTGGTCGCCAAGTATTGGTTGACGATGGTAAACTTGGTCTTCGCGTTGTAGAAAAAGACGATGCAACTCGTGAATTTGTAGTTGAAGTGGAAAATGACGGTGTTATCGCTAAACAAAAAGGTGTAAACATCCCTAACACTAAAATTCCTTTCCCAGCTCTTGCTGAACGTGATAACGATGATATCCGCTTTGGTCTTGAACAAGGTATTAACTTCATCGCGATTTCATTCGTACGTACTGCAAAAGACGTTAACGAAGTTCGTGCAATCTGTGAAGAAACTGGTAACGGTCACGTTCAATTGTTCGCTAAAATCGAAAACCAACAAGGTATTGACAACTTGGATGAAATCATTGAAGCTGCTGACGGTATCATGATCGCCCGTGGTGACATGGGTATTGAAGTACCATTCGAAATGGTTCCAGTTTACCAAAAAATGATTATTACAAAAGTAAATGCAGCTGGTAAAGTCGCTATCACAGCAACAAACATGCTTGAAACTATGACTGAAAAACCACGTGCAACTCGTTCAGAGGTATCAGATGTGTTTAACGCTGTTATCGACGGAACCGACGCTACAATGCTTTCAGGTGAGTCTGCAAATGGTAAATATCCACTTGAGTCTGTTCGTACAATGGCAACAATTGACAAGAATGCTCAAACTCTTTTAAAAGAATACGGTCGCTTGTCATCTGTTAACTTGTCACGTAATTCTAAGACTGAGGTTATGGCTTCAGCTGTTAAGGATGCGACAATCTATGAATATCAAGTTGGTGGTTACTCTTACTAAGACAGGTCACACTGCTCGTTTGATTTCTAAATACCGTCCAGATGCTGATATCTTGGCAATCACTTTCGATGAATTGACTCAGCGTGGTTTGATGCTTAACTGGGGAGTTATTTCCAGTAACCACTGATCGCCCATCAAACACTGATGATATGTTTGATCTCGCTGAAAGAATTGCAGTTGAGCAAGGTTTGGTAGAATCTGGTGATGATATTGTTATCGTTGCAGGGTGGCCACTTGGCGAAGCTGTTCGTGAACAAACACAATGCGTATCCGTACAGTACGTTAATCTAACATTAAAACCTATCATTTCAGGCTGAAAAAGCTTGAGTGATAGGTCGTTTTTTAATCAAAATAGAGATGGTATTTAGTAAATAGGAATGGAAAAAACTGAAAATTATGATATAATAGAACGAAAGACCTTTTTAGTAAATTTTGAAAGAGTATAACATGAGAAAAATTGTCATCAATGGTGGACGTCCATTGCAAGGTGAGATCACCATTAGTGGTGCTAAAAATAGTGTTGTAGCGCTTATTCCAGCTATTATCTTATCAGATGATATTGTCACTTTAGATTGTGTTCCAGATATTTCAGGACGTTGCTAGTCTTGTCGAAATTATGGAGATTATGGGGGCGACTGTTAAGCGTTATGAGGATGTTTTGGAGATTGATCCAAGAGGTGTTCAAACATTCCGATGCCTTATGGCAAGATTAATAGCTTGCGTGCTTTCTTATTATTTCTACGGAAGTCTTTTAGGTCGCTTTGGTGAAGCTACAGTTGGACTTCCTGGTGGATGTGATTTGGGGCCTCGTCCGATTGACCTTCACTTAAAAGCCTTTGAAGCCATGGGTGCTAAGGTCAGCTATGAGGGAGATAATATGAATTTATCTGCTCAAGGTAAGGGACTTCATGGCGCAAGTATTTACATGGATACCGTCAGCGTTGGAGCAACGATTAACACCATGATTGCTGCGGTTAAAGCTAAGGGACGCACTGTCATTGAAAATGCGGCTCGTGAACCGGAAATTATCGATGTTGCCACCCTTTTGAACAACATGGGGGGCCCATATTCGTGGTGCAGGGACTGATATTATCATTATTGATGGTGTCGAGAAACTTCATGGGACTCGTCACCAAGTAATTCCAGACCGTATCGAAGCTGGAACCTATATTTCACTGGCTGCAGCGGTAGGAAAAGGAATTCGCATTAACAACGTTCTCTATGAACACTTAGAAGGCTTTATCGCCAAACTAGAGGAAATGGGCGTTCGTATGACGGTCTCAGAAGACAGTATCTTCGTTGAAGAACAGTCCGATTTGAAGGCTATCAATATCAAAACAGCTCCTATCCAGGGTTCGCAACCGATTTGCAACAGCCTATAACTCCGCTATTACTGACTGCTCAAGGTCGTGGAACCATTATTGATACGATCTATGAAAAACGTGTTAACCATGTTTTTGAATTAGCAAAAATGGATGCGGATATTACGACTACAAATGATCACATTATCTACAATGGTGGTCGTAAGTACACGGGGCAAGTGTAAAAGCTACAGACTTGCGAGCTGGTGCTGCACTTGTCATCGCTGGCTTGATGGCTCAAGGCCAGACTGAAATTACGAATATTGAGTTTATCCTTCGTGGCTACTCAGATATTATTGAAAAATTGCGTAGTCTTGGAGCAGATATTACACTCGTTGAAGACTAAGCCGTTGAGGTGATTATGAATATTTGGACCAAATTAGCAATGTTTTCTTTTTTGAAACGGAGCGCTTGTATTTGCGTCCTTTCTTTTTTAGTGACAGTCAAGCGTTTTTCGAGATTGCTTCAAACCCTGAGAATTTGCAGTTTATTTTTCCCAGTCAAGCAAATTTGGAAGAAAGTCAGTACGCACTTGCTAACTATTTTATGAAGAATCCTCTGGGTGTTTGGGCAATTTGTCTTCAAGGAAATCAGGAAATGATTGGCTCTATTAAATTTGAAAAAAATCGATGAAATCAAAAAAGAAGCAGAAATTGGTTATTTCTTAAAAAAGGATTCTTGGTCACAAGGTTATATGACAGAAGTAGTTACCAAACTATGTCAGCTTTCATTTGAAGAATTTGGTTTAAAACAATTATCCATCATCACTCATCTGGAGAATCAAGCTAGTCAAAAAGTAGCCTTAAAATCGGGTTTTAGCCTCGTCCGACAGTTTAAGGGAAGCGATCGCTATACACGAAAAATGAGGGACTATCTTGAATTTCGATACATAAAAGGAGAATTCAATGAGTAAACACCAGGAAATTTTGTCCTATCTGGAAGAGTTGCCAATTGGGAAGAGAGTTAGTGTTCGCAGTATTTCCAATCACCTAGGTGTTAGTGACGGAACAGCCTACCGAGCTATTAAAGAAGCTGAAAATCGTGGTATCGTTGAAACTCGGCCACGTAGTGGAACTATACGGGTCAAGTCCCAAAAAGTGGCTATTGAGCGGCTAACCTATGCTGAAATTGCTGAAGTCACCTCCTCTGAAGTTCTAGCTGGTCAGGAAGGGTTAGAGAGAGAGTTTAGTAAATTTTCTATTGGAGCCATGACTGAGCAGAATATCTTGTCCTATCTGAATGATGGTGGTTTGTTAATCGTCGGAGACCGTACTCGTATTCAACTTTTAGCTTTGGAAAATGAAAATGCGGTTCTCGTGACGGGTGGTTTTCATGTGCACGAGGATGTACTAGCTCTTGCCAATAAAAAGGGTATTCCTGTCCTGAGAAGTAAGCATGATACTTTTACAGTAGCGACCATGATCAACAGAGCTCTCTCAAATGTTCAAATCAAAACCGATATTCTGACAGTTGAAAAGCTCTATCGTCCTAGCCATGAGTATGGTTTTTTGAGAGAAACAGACACAGTGAAAGATTATCTAGACTTGGTACGCAAGAATCGAAGTAGTCGTTTCCCAGTCATCAATCAGCATCAAGTGGTTGTGGGAGTTGTTACCATGCGTGATGCAGGGGATAAATCCCCTAGCACGACGATTGATAAGGTGATGACGCGCAGCATTTTCGTGACAGGATTAGCGACCAATATTGCCAATGTCAGTCAACGGATGATAGCAGAAGACTTTGAGATGGTCCCAGTCGTGAGAAGCAATCAAACTTTGCTCGGAGTTGTAACGAGACGAGATGTCATGGATAAGATGAGTCGCTCTCAGGTTTCGGCTTTGCCGACTTTTTCAGAGCAAATCGGACAAAAGTTGTCTTATCATCACGACGAAGTTGTGATTACAGTTGAGCCCTTTATGCTTGAGAAAAACGGAGTTTTGGCAAATGGTGTTCTTGCTGAAATTTTAACCCACATGACACAGGATTTGGTGGCAAATAGCAGACGCAATCTCATCATCGAGCAGATGCTAATTTACTTCTTGCAAGCTGTTCAGATAGATGATACTTTGCGGATTCAGGCACGCATTATTCACCACACGAGACGCTCAGCCATTATTGATTATGATATTTATCATGGTCATCAAATTGTATCAAAAGCAAATGTTACAGTTAAAATCAATTAGAATCTAGGAGAAAAAATGATAACTTTAAAATCAGCACGTGAAATCGAAGCCATGGACAAGGCTGGTGATTTCCTAGCAAGTATCCATATCGGCTTACGTGATTTGATTAAGCCAGGCGTGGATATGTGGGAAGTTGAAGAGTATGTTCGTCGACGTTGTAAAGAGGAAAATTTCCTTCCTCTACAGATTGGCGTGGATGGGGCAGTCATGGATTACCCCTATGCCACTTGTTGCTCTCTCAACGACGAAGTAGCTCACGCTTTTCCACGTCATTACATTTTGAAAGATGGCGATTTACTCAAGGTTGACATGGTTCTAGGCGGTCCGATTTCCAAATCAGACCTCAATGTATCTAAACTCAACTTCAATAATGTTGAGCAAATGAAAAAATACACCCAAAATTATACTGGTGGTTTAGCTGACTCATGTTGGGCTTATGCGGTTGGTACACCGTCTGAAGAAGTGAAAAACCTGATGGACGTGACCAAGGAAGCTATGTATAAAGGGATTGAGCAAGCAGTTGTCGGCAATCGTATCGGTGATATCGGTGCAGCAATTCAGGAATATGCTGAAAGTCGCGGTTATGGTGTCGTTCGTGATTTGGTTGGTCATGGTGTTGGTCCAACTATGCACGAAGAACCAATGGTTCCTAACTACGGTATAGCAGGTCGTGGACTCCGTCTCCGTGAAGGAATGGTCTTGACCATTGAACCCATGATCAATACTGGTGACTGGGAAATTGATACAGATATGAAGACTGGCTGGGCTCATAAGACTATAGATGGCGGCCTATCTTGCCAATATGAACACCAGTTCGTGATTACCAAAGATGGACCTGTTATCTTGACCAGTCAAGGTGAAGAAGGAACGTATTAAAAACGAAGGGAGCTCGTACCGCCCCCAAAAAGTTAGACAGAAAAATCAGCTCTTTGTCAACTGTAGTGGGTTGAAGTCAGCTAAGATCGAGAAAGGACGAATTTCGTCCTTTCTTTTTTGATGTTGAGAGCGATGAAAATTCTTTTTTTGAAGTTTTCAAAGTTTCGAAAACCAAAGGCATTTCGTTTGATGAGTTTAATGAGATTGTTAGTAGCTTTTCATTATAGATCTTATGGGACTTTTTTGTAGAAGGTTTCTAAATAAACTGATTAAATTCCTATTTTTCCCTATCATTGTCCCTGTTTTTTCTGGAGTTTTGGGGCTATAATAGTCCTATCAAATCAAAGAATGGAGGAAGGCAATGGACAATGTAATCTTTTTTATCAGTGTTTTTCTTGCTGGAATTCTTTCCTTCTTTTCTCCTTGTATCTTACCCTTGTTACCTGTCTATGCAGGGGTCTTGTTGGATGACAAAGATGGTGCTCAGGCTCCTAGCGAAAAATTTTCAATCTCACTTGTTAGTTTATTGCGAACTCTGGCCTTTATAGCAGGAATTTCCTTTGTCTTTATCTTACTGGGTTATGGAGCTGGTTTTTTAGGCAATTTGCTGTATGCTTCTTGGTTTCAGTATGTGACGGGTGCGGTTATCATTCTCTTGGGCTTGCATCAGATGGAAGTCTTACATTTGCAGGGGCTCTACAAGGAAAGAAGACTACAATTAAAGAGACAGGGTCAAAACGCTAACGGCTATAGTCAGGCATTTTTACTGGGGTTGACCTTTAGTTTTGCTTGGACGCCATGTGTGGGGCCAGTTCTGGGGTCTGTTTTAGCCTTGGCGGCTTCAGGTGGTTCAGGAGCTTGGCAGGGAGCTGGTCTCATGTTGGTTTACACGCTGGGTTTGGCGCTACCATTTTTGGTTCTAGCTCTCGCCTCCAGCTATGTTTTGAAACATTTTCGAAAACTCCACCCTTATCTCGGAACCCTCAAAAAAGTGGGTGGTTTCCTCATTATCGTGATGGGAATCTTGGTGCTTTTGGGAAATGCTTCCATTTTGACTACATTATTTGAATAGAGAGGAAAAAGAAATGAAAAAATGGCAAACATGTATTCTTGGAGTAGGCTCAATCTGTTGTTTGGCAGCCTGTTCGGCTAAAAACATGTCAGACGAGTCTACTATGAAGGAGCAAACCAAAACAGAACAAGTCAGTTCGCAAACTGCGACTAAAGGTCAGGCGGTTGCTGATTTTGAACTGATGGGAGTAGATGGCAAGACCTATCGTTTGTCTGATTACAAGGGCAAGAAAGTCTATCTCAAATTCTGGGCTTCTTGGTGTTCTATCTGTCTAGCCAGTCTTCCAGATACCGATGAAATCGCTAAGGATGCTGGTGATGACTATGTAGTTTTGACAGTGGTCTCTCCTGGTCACAAGGGGGAGCAATCTGAAGCGGACTTTAAGAATTGGTATAAGGGCTTGGATTATAAAAATTTCCCAGTTCTAATTGATCCATCAGGTAAACTCTTGGAAAGTTATGGTGTCCGTTCTTATCCGACTCAAGCCTTTATAGACAAGGAAGGCAAGCTGGTCAAAACGCAACCAGGTTTTATGGATAAGGATATGATTTTAAAAGAATTGAAAGAAATGGGGTAGAGAAAGGCTATGAATGATAAAGTAAAACTTTTTGTCTTGGCAGGGGTCATTCTTCTAGCCATAACCGGTTTCTATTTTCTATTAATGCGAAATGCAGGGCAGACAGATAGCTCGCAAATTGAGAAAGCATCAGTTAGCCAAGGAGGAAAAACAGTGAAAAAAACAGAAGTGAGCAAAGACGCAGACTTGCACGAAATTTATCTAGCTGGAGGTTGTTTCTGGGGAGTGGAGGAATACTTCTCACGCGTTCCCGGAGTGACAGATGCCGTTTCAGGCTATGCAAACGGTAGAGGGGAAACAACCAAGTACGAATTGATTAACCAAACAGGACATGCGGAAACCGTCCATGTCACTTACGACGCCAATCAAATTTCCCTCAAGGAAATCCTGCTTCATTACTTCCGCATTATCAATCCAACCAGCAAAAATAAACAAGGAAATGATGTGGGTACCCAGTATCGTACTGGCGTTTATTACACAGATGACAAGGATTTGGAAGTAATCAACCAAGTCTTTGATGAGGTGGCTAAGAAATACGACCAACCTCTGGCAGTTGAAAAGGAAAACTTGAAGAATTTTGTGGTGGCGGAGGATTATCACCAAGACTACCTCAAGAAAAATCCAAATGGCTATTGTCATATCAATGTCAATCAGGCTGCCTACCCCGTCATCGATGCCAGCAAATATCCTAAACCAAGTGATGAGGAATTGAAAAAGACCTTGTCGCCTGAGGAGTATGCAGTTACCCAGAAAAATCAAACAGAACGAGCTTTTTCAAACCGCTACTGGGATAAATTTGAATCTGGTATCTATGTGGATGTGGCAACTGGCGAACCCCTCTTTTCATCAAAGGACAAGTTTGAGTCTGGTTGTGGCTGGCCTAGTTTCACCCAACCAATTAGTCCAGATGTTGTCACTTACAAGGAAGATAAGTCTTACAATATGACGCGCATGGAAGTGAGAAGTCGAGTTGGAGATTCTCACCTTGGCCATGTCTTTACAGATGGGCCTCAGGACAAGGGTGGCTTGCGCTACTGTATCAATAGTCTTTCTATCCGATTTATTCCCAAAGACCAAATGGAAGAAAAAGGCTATGCCTATTTACTAGATTATGTCGATTAAGAAGTCTTTCCTAAGCAGTTAGTGGAGAATTTTGCTATACTGATACTAGTAAGTGGTAAAGGAGCAGAGCATGACCTACACAATCTTAATCGTAGAAGATGAGTATCTGGTAAGACAAGGCTTGACCAAGCTGGTCAATGTAGCAGCCTACGATATGGAAATCATCGGTCAGGCTGAAAATGGAAGACAGGCTTGGGATTTGATTCAAAAGCAGGTGCCAGATATCATTTTAACCGATATCAATATGCCTCAGCTGAATGGCATCCAGTTGGCTAGTCTGGTACGAGAAACCTATCCTCAGGTGCATTTGGTTTTTTTGACAGGTTACGATGATTTTGATTATGCCTTGTCTGCTGTCAAACTCGGTGTAGATGACTACCTGCTCAAGCCCTTTTCGCGTCAGGATATTGAGGAAATGTTGGGGAAAATCAAGCAAAAACTAGACAAGGAAGAAAAAGAAGAGCAGTTACAAGATTTACTGACCGATAAGTTTGAGGGAAACCTGGCTCAGAAGATTCAGTCTCATCTGGCTGACAGTCAATTTAGTTTAAAGAGCTTGGCCAGTGAATTGGGCTTTAGTCCGACTTATCTGAGCTCCTTGATTAAGAAAGAGTTGGGGCTGCCTTTTCAGGATTACCTGGTGAGAGAGCGTGTCAAACAAGCCAAGCTCTTGCTTTTGACCACAGATTTAAAGATTTATGAGATAGCCGAAAAGGTTGGTTTTGAGGATATGAACTACTTTACCCAACGTTTTAAACAGATTGCAGGTGTGACACCTCGTCAGTTTAAGAAGGGAGAAGGTCGATGAAGCGTTCTTCTCTTTTAGTCAGAATGGTTATTTCCATCTTTCTGGTCTTTCTCATTCTACTAGCTGTGGTTGGGACTTTCTATTATCAATCTAGTTCATCAGCTATTGAGGCTACTATCGAGGGTAATAGCCAAACGACCATTAGCCAAACTAGCCACTTTATTCAGTCTTATATCAAAAAATTAGAAACCACCTCTACCAGTTTGACCCAGCAGAAGGATGTCTTAGCCTATGCTGAGAATCCTAACCAAGACCAAGTCAAGGGAATCCGAGATCTGTTTTTGACGATCTTAAAGGCAGACCAGGACTTGAAAACGGTGGTACTGGTCACCAAATCCGGTCAGGTTATTTCTACAGATGATAGTGTGCAGATGAAAACTTCCTCAGATATGATGGCTGAGGATTGGTACCAAAAGGCTATTCATCAGGGAGCTAAGCCAGTTTTGACACCAGCTCGTAAATCAGACAGTCAGTGGGTCATTTCTGTCACTCAGGAACTTGTCGATACAAAGGGAGCCAATCTTGGCGTACTTCGATTGGATATTTCCTATGAAACTCTGGAAGCCTATCTCAACCAACTCCAGTTGGGCCAGCAGGGCTTTGCCTTTATCATCAATGAAAACCATGAATTTGTCTACCATCCTAAACGTACTGTCTATAGCTCAGCAAGTGAAATGGAGGCCATGAAACCCTACATTGAAACGGGGCAGGGCTATACGCTGGATCACCAATCCTACGTCAGTCAGGAACAGATTGCAGGAACTGATTGGACGGTTATAGGCGTGTCTTCGTTGGAGAAGTTAGATCAGGTTCGGAGTCAACTCATGTGGACCTTGCTTGGTGCTAGTGCCTTATCTCTTCTTGCCTGTCTCTGCTTGGTGTGGTTCAGTCTCAAACGCTGGATTGCCCCTTTGAAGGATTTGAGAGAGACCATGCTGAAAATTGCTTCTGGTACACAAAATCTGCGTGCTAAGGAAGCTGGTGCCTATGAATTAAGAGAAGTGACTCGCCAGTTTAATGCCATGTTGGATCAGATTGATCAGCTGATGGCAGCTATTCGCAGGCAGGAAGAAGCGACTCGACAGTATGAACTTCAAGCCTTGTCAAGCCAGATTAACCCCCATTTCCTCTACAATACTTTGGACACTATCATCTGGATGGCTGAATTTCAGGATAGTCAGCGAGTGGTTCAGGTGACCAAGTCCTTGGCAACTTATTTCCGCTTGGCGCTTAATCAAGGAAAGGATTTGATTTCTCTTTCTGATGAAATCAATCATGTCCGCCAGTATCTCTTTATCCAGAAGCAGCGCTACGGAGATAAGCTGGAGTATGAGATTGATGAAGATCCTGACTTTGATAATTTAGTCTTGCCCAAGCTGGTGTTACAACCTCTTGTAGAAAATGCCCTTTATCACGGCATCAAGGAGAAAGATGGACAGGGACATATTAAAGTTTCCGTCCAGAAAAAGGATTCAGGACTAATCATCCGCATTGAGGATGATGGTGTTGGTTTCCAAAATCCTGAGGATAGCAGTCAAAGTCAGCTCAAACGTGGGGGAGTTGGCCTACAAAATGTCAACCAACGACTCAAACTTCATTTTGGAGACAATTACCAGATGAAGATCAATTCTGCACCCGAAAAAGGGACGATAGTTGAAATATACATAAATAGAATAGTATCAAGTTAGCTCCCAGTCAATTCTGGGAGTTTTACTATTAAAAATCAGATTGTTCAGTTCGCCTTGATAAAATCATTAAAAAAAGATATGATAGTAGGAGAATAATGAGGTTAAGAGTGATGGACAAAAGTAAAATTAAAACAGAAACACAGCAGGTAATTGAGAATGTTTTGGAAAAGATAGGATTGCGTGAAGGAAGCCTCTTTGTCCTAGGTCTATCCTCTAGCGAAGTTTTAGGTGGCCATATTGGCAAGGAATCCAGCCAAGAAATTGGGGAAATCATTGTGAAGACCATCCTAGATATCCTAGAAGAAAAAGGAATTCATCTAGCTGTTCAAGGTTGTGAGCATGTCAATCGTGCCCTCGTTGTTGAACGCCAGGTGGCAGAGCAGTTTGGTCTGGAAATCGTCAGTGTACTACCTACTCTTCATGCGGGAGGTTCGGGTCAGTTGGCGGCCTTCAAGTTTATGCAGGACCCTGTTGAAGTGGAGTTCATTAAGGCTCATGCTGGATTGGATATCGGAGATACCGCAATTGGCATGCATGTCAAGCATGTGCAGGTTCCGATTCGACCGGTACTACGTGAGATTGGGCACGCCCATGTAACGGCTTTAGCTAGCCGTCCAAAACTCATCGGTGGTGCGCGTGCGCAGTATCCTGAAGACTTCATAAGAAAGTCATAAGTGGGCTGAAAGTTATCGTAAGTTAGAGATATTTCAAGTATGTAGAGGTAAAAGGTTGGAAAATTGTGTTTATATTGTTTCAGGTCCCCCAGGCGTTGGAAAGAGCACTGTCAGCAAAGAGTTGGCCTATTCTTTTGACAAAAGTGCAGTGATAGAGGGGGATATGATTTACTTAATGATTAAAGGAGGTCTCGTAGCTCCTTGGGAGGATGATGGATTTTTCATGGATTTATTCTGGGATAATATCATCAGTCTGACCAATAATTTCTTGGATCGTGGCATTACTGTCGTGATAGAGTATGTCATATTTGAAGAGCAACTGAAGAAAATTGCAGCCTTCTTAAAAGAAAAACGGATTAAGCTAAAATATTGTGTCCTAATGGCTCAAGAAGAAACCTTGAAAGATAGGGATTCTTCTCGAAAAGAAATTGAGAGAACAGGCGATTTATCAATCCAAGCAAGAAATGAGTTTCTAGCTAAAAATAGTGAGAAACATCATTTTCTATTCACGGATGATTTAGATGTCAAGGAAACGGTAAACATCATTAAAACTTCAAATCAATTTTTAATTTCTGAACAGTAAAAGACAGGGAGAGTAAGGGTATAGAAACCAAGACTCTCTCTGTTTTTTTGTTGAATTCTTGTGCAAAGTACTCCAAACAAGACCATCTTTTACAAGAAGAAGGGATGCTATCTGATGGAAAATTGCCAAAAGTAGAAAAAAGCAACTTAGAGAAGATTTTTCGTTATAGAAATCAGTAAACAAAGCTGGATTTAGCTGTTCTAGGTCTGCCTTTTTGTGCTATACTTAAGATATGCATAGAAAAACAGTGATTGATTTTAGGGCTTTGGGTGAGAGATACACCTTTACCCAGCCAATCAAAGAGTTAAAAACGAGAGATTTATCAGAAGTGGCGGACTTGCTGGCATAGGTGGAAATCTACCAAGAGCATGGAACGGATACCGTAGAAACATTGGATGAGAGGGATTTTAACCAGCATAACAGGGTCTAAACTAGGACGACCTTTATCTTCAGAATAAGTATCTGCGACTAAGTCATAGATGGAGGAAAAATCGATCATCTGCTCAACCTGACGAGGAAAATGGGCTTGCGGAACGAGTTCAACTAGCGCGTAAAAACCAACTTGATTGCGGTTATATTCGAGATTTTCTTTGTGAAACATAGGGAACACCTGACAACTTTTCTTACCTCTATTATACGACTTTACACAAAGAAAAGCCCTTAGAAATTTGTAGTCTAAGGACTTTGTCTTCAATCTGAAAGGAGCTTAGCTCCTTTTTTTGTGTCAAATTTAGTCAAAATAAACAAGCGTAGCAGACTTCTTACAAATTTATTCTTTTGTAGTAAAATAGGATTAGAATTTTGAGAAAGTAGGTAATTCGTTGGAGTCGATTATATTTTTAGTATCCGTTTTTTTAGCAGGTATCCTGTCCTTCTTTTCACCCTGCATCTTTCCTTTGCTACCTGTCTATGCTGGTATTTTACTGGATGATCAGGGAAATTCGAAAAGCTTTCGCTTTTTTGGAAGAGACGTTGCATGGTCGGGCTTAATTCGAACCTTGTGCTTTATTGCAGGAATCTCCCTCATTTTCTTTATTTTAGGATTTGGAGCTGGATTCCTAGGGCACATGCTCTATGCAGACTGGTTTCGTTATGCTATGGGCATAGTCATTATTCTTTTAGGACTTCACCAGATGGAAATCTTGCATTTCAATAAACTGGAAGTTCAAAAGACAGTCACCTTCAAACAATCAAAGTCTAATCACTATCTGTCAGCCTTTTTGCTTGGGATAACCTTTAGTTTTGGTTGGACCCCTTGTATCGGCCCCGTTTTAAGTTCGGTCTTGGCTCTTGCAGCTTCTGGAGGGAATGGTGCTTGGCAAGGAGCCTTACTAACCTTAGTGTACACATTGGGAATGGCCCTTCCTTTCCTTGTTCTGGCCTTGGCTTCGGGATGGATCATGCCCTATTTTAGCAAATTAAAACCCCATATGATCCTACTAAAGAAAATCGGGGGAGCCTTGATTATTTTGATGGGATTATTATTAATGCTCGGGCAGTTAAATGCCTTGTCAGGAATTCTTGGATAAAAGGAGAAAAAGATGAAAAAAGTTATTTTTGCTGGATTGAGCCTCATGTCTCTATTCTTGTTGATTGCCTGTGGTGAAAAAGAAACCAAACAAACGGAAAATCCCAAACAGTCTACTGTACAGCAAATCGCGGTCGGTAAGGATGCGCCAGACTTCACCTTGCAGTCTATGGATGGCAAAGAAGTCAAGTTATCAGATTATAAAGGGAAAAAAGTCTATTTAAAATTCTGGGCTTCTTGGTGTGGACCTTGTCGAAAGAGTATGCCTGAGTTGATGGAATTAGCTGCAAAACAAGATCGAGATTTTGAAATCCTAAGTGTTGTCGCACCAGGGCTACAAGGTGAAAAAACAGTTGAAGAGTTTCCAAAATGGTACCAAGAACAAGGATACAAGGATATACCAGTTCTATACGATACGCAAGCAACTACTTTTCAAGCCTACCAAATTCGTAGTATTCCAACGGAATACTTGATTGACAGTCAAGGAAAAATCGGAAAAATCCAATTTGGTGCTATTAGCAATGCTGATGCAGAAGCAGCATTTAAAGAAATGAAATAAAATAAAGAAAAAATCGCGATTGTTCGCGATTTTTTATAGTTTTTCATTGATAAAGCGGATAAATTGATTCCACCAAACCTTCAAAAAGAAGGCTTTTTCTACTTTCTTTTCAGAAACCATTTCAAAAGATGGTTTGTCGGAAGTGAGATAGCCTTGGCCGATCAAATCCTGATCATCATAGGTTAGGGTACCGACAACCTTGCCTTCTTCCAGTGGAGCTATTTCTGATGTTGATTTTGGTGTGAATTGGAGAGCAGGTGTAGTACCGCTTCCGATGCGTTGGACGATGGAAATGTCTGACTTAGCAACGGCTGCAACGCTATCTTCTTTCCCGTCAAGAACTGTCACTTTACTATCTTTGTATGCTTCACCTTTCTGGACGACAGTTTTTAAGGCAAAGTTTGCAGAAATATAATCTAAAAGTGCAGAAGTTGCGGTAAAACGTGCATAAGGGTTGGTATCTTGTTGATCTGCATTTAAAACAACCGTAATGATACGCATCCCTTTCTCAACAGTTGTTCCAACGAAAGAAGCACCAGCTTTGTCAGTAGTACCTGTCTTTAGTCCATCAATACCACCACGATAAGCAGGCATCCCTTCCAACATATAGTTAGTAGAGTGAATTTCCATACCAGCAAATGTTGATGAAGATTTCTTGGTTATTTCTAAAACTTGAGGGTAATCTCTGATGAGGTTTCGAGCGATGATTGCAACATCGTAAGCACTTAGTTTGTTTTCCTCATCCTTTTTAGAACCAGGATAGATATTATTTCCAAGTGTTTCGTTATTAAGTCCAGTAGTATTGACAATAGTAGCATCTTGGATGCCCCATTCAAGAAGTTTCGCCCTCATCTTGTCAACGAAGTCTTTCTCTGAACCAGCAATTTTTTCAGCAAGAGCAATGGCTGCACTATTGGCACTTGATACTAGAGTTGCTTCCAATAATTGTTCCACTGTATACTTGCGCGCTTCCATAGGAACATTACTAGCCTCAGAATTGGTTGTAAGTTGGTATGGATAGTCAGAGATATCAACTGGGGTAGATAGGCTAATTGTACCTTGCTCCAAGGCTTCATAGACTAGGTAGACAGTGAGAATCTTGGTGATAGAGGCAATTTCAACAGCTTGAGTAGCATCTTTTTCGTAGAGAATTTTCCCAGTGTTTGCTTCAACAGCGATGGCATGCTTGGCAGCAACATCAAAATCTTGCGCAGATACAGTAGGAATGGCTGTGCCAAAAATGATAAGAGTTAGTAAGGATAAAATTATTTTCTTCATAGTAGTTTTATTCTATCACAAAGCGAAAAAATATTCTCGTTTTTATAGTAAAGCCATCTTATCTTTTTGAAGAATTATGGTAAAATAGAAAGAAGGAGGCGCCTATGTTCCGTAGAAACAAGTTATTTTTTTGGACAGCTGAAATTTTACTATTAACTCTTATTTTCTACCTTTGGAGAGAGATGGGAGCGATTGTCACACCTTTTGTGATGGTAGCTAATACCATTATGATTCCATTTTTGCTCGGAGGATTTTTCTATTACCTGACAAATCCCATCGTAACATTTCTAGAAAAGAAATGTAATGTCAATCGTTTGATAGGTGTGCTCATCACTCTTTGTGCCTTGATTGGTACAATAGTAGTAGGGGTAGTCTACTTGCTACCGATTTTGATCAATCAGTTGACAAGTTTGATTATTTCTAGCCAGAATATCTATAGCCGCTTGCAAGATTTGATATATGATTTATCAATGAATCCAATCTTTCAAAATATTGATATTCAAAAAACTATTCAACAGTTGAATTTATCTTACGTTGATATTTTACAAAATATTCTCAACAGTGTGAGCAATAGTTTAGGCAGCGTTCTTTCAGCCTTGTTTAGTACTGTTTTGATTCTCATTATGACACCAGTCTTTTTGATTTATTTCTTGCTTGATGGTCATAAATTCCTTCCGATGTTGGAACGAACAGTCCTAAAACATGATAAATTAAACTTCTCCAGTCTCTTGAAGAATTTGAACGCCACTGTCGCACGTTATATCAGTGGAATTGCGATTGATGCTGTTATTATCGGATGTTTGGCCTATATTGGATACAGTACGATAGGGTTGAAATATGCTCTAGTCTTTGCTATTTTTTCTGGTTTGGCAAATCTTATTCCCTATGTTGGACCAAGTATCGGTCTGATTCCCATGATTATTGCTAATGTCTTTACTGATCCACACAGAGTCCTCATTGCAGTAATTTATATGCTGATTATTCAACAAATTGATGGGAATATCCTTTATCCTCGTATCGTTGGAGGGGTTATGAAGGTTCATCCAATCACCATTCTGGTTCTTCTCTTACTTTCTAGCAATATTTATGGTGTTATCGGAATGATTGTAGCAGTACCAACATATTCTATCCTAAAAGAAATTACGAAGTTCTTGGCGAAATTATATGAAAATCATAAAGAAGCCAAAGAAAAAGAACTGGAAAAATCAGAATCAATCTAAAAATCAGGGAGACCTGATTTTTTTTGATAAAAAGACTTGAGGTTAGACTGGTCAAAAGTGTTTTAAATGATTCTGTTGGAGAAGGAAAAGAATGGGAAATTATAAGATTTAGAATAATTCACAAAATGTGTGTAAAACACTTGCAATTTAGCTGAAATTTGATAAAATAGTAAGGAAAGTTAGACTGTATTGCCTACTGTCTATCTATAAAATATATTTTATTGGAGGCTTTTACTCAAATGGCAAAAGAAAAATACGATCGTAGTAAACCACACGTTAACATTGGTACTATTGGACACGTTGACCACGGTAAAACTACCCTAACTGCAGCTATCACAACTGTTTTGGCACGTCGCTTGCCTTCAGCAGTTAACCAACCTAAAGACTATGCGTCTATCGATGCTGCTCCAGAAGAACGCGAACGCGGTATCACTATCAACACTGCGCACGTTGAGTACGAAACTGAAAAACGTCACTACGCTCACATCGACGCTCCAGGACACGCGGACTACGTTAAAAACATGATCACTGGTGCTGCTCAAATGGATGGAGCTATCCTTGTAGTAGCTTCAACTGACGGACCAATGCCACAAACTCGTGAGCACATCCTTCTTTCACGTCAGGTTGGTGTTAAACACCTTATCGTCTTCATGAACAAAATTGACTTGGTAGACGACGAAGAATTGCTTGAATTGGTTGAAATGGAAATCCGTGACCTCTTGTCAGAATACGACTTCCCAGGTGACGATCTTCCAGTTATCCAAGGTTCAGCTCTTAAAGCTCTTGAAGGTGACTCTAAGTACGAAGACATCATCATGGAATTGATGAACACTGTTGATGAGTACATCCCAGAACCAGAACGTGACACAGACAAACCATTGCTTCTTCCAGTCGAAGACGTATTCTCAATCACTGGACGTGGTACAGTTGCTTCAGGACGTATCGACCGTGGTACTGTTCGTGTCAACGACGAAATCGAAATCGTTGGTATCAAAGAAGAAACTCAAAAAGCAGTTGTTACTGGTGTTGAAATGTTCCGTAAACAACTTGACGAAGGTCTTGCCGGAGATAACGTAGGTGTCCTTCTTCGTGGTGTTCAACGTGACGAAATCGAACGTGGACAAGTTATCGCTAAACCAGGTTCAATCAACCCACACACTAAATTCAAAGGTGAAGTTTATATCCTTACTAAAGAAGAAGGTGGACGTCACACTCCATTCTTCAACAACTACCGTCCACAATTCTACTTCCGTACTACTGACGTTACAGGTTCAATCGAACTTCCAGCAGGTACTGAAATGGTAATGCCTGGTGATAACGTGACTATCGACGTTGAGTTGATCCACCCAATCGCCGTAGAACAAGGTACTACATTCTCTATCCGTGAGGGTGGACGTACTGTTGGTTCAGGTATGGTTACAGAAATCGAAGCTTAATTCGATTTAGTTCCCAGAAGAACAATTATTTAAGTCAGACACTAAAAGAATCTTGCTTTGCAAGGTTCTTTTTTGTGTTCGAATTATTTTAGAAGGCGTTCTAGTATAGCGATATGATAGATTTTTTGGTATAATAAAGGTTATGGAAATCGAAAAAACCAATCGCATGAATGCGCTTTTTGAATTTTATGCGGCGCTTTTGACAGACAAGCAGATGAACTATATTGAACTCTATTATGCTGATGATTATAGTCTTGCTGAGATTGCTGAAGAGTTCGGTGTCAGTCGTCAGGCTGTCTATGACAATATCAAGCGGACAGAAAAGATTCTAGAAGATTATGAGATGAAACTGCACATGTATTCGGACTACATTGTCCGCAGTCAGATTTTTGACCAGATCTTAGAGCGTTATCCCAAGGATGACTTTCTGCTGGAGCAGATAGAAATTTTAACAAGTATTGACAATCGGGAGTAATCATGGGCAGTCTAGTTATTTATCAAGGATTACCTTGCAAACTATTAGCCGCAGAGGAACCATTTCCTACTCGACTACAGATTATCTCGCCCAATGATATCTCCAAAGCTATGAAAATAGGTTTTAGCTGTTGGGGATATCCAAATGAAATCATGAAAGAAATCACACCCGAAGAACTTGAGTGTTTGCAACATTTCGGACGATTTCCACTGAATTGAGTAAATAGGAGAAAAAAATGGCATTTGAAAGTTTAACAGAACGTTTACAGAACGTCTTTAAAAATCTACGTAAAAAAGGAAAAATCTCTGAGGCGGATGTCCAAGAAGCAACCAAAGAAATTCGTTTGGCCTTGCTTGAAGCCGACGTTGCCTTGCCTGTTGTAAAAGACTTTATCAAGAAAGTTCGTGAACGTGCAGTCGGACACGAGGTCATTGATACCCTTAATCCTGCGCAACAGATTATCAAAATCGTTGACGAGGAACTGACAGCTGTTTTAGGTTCTGATACGGCAGAAATTATTAAGTCACCTAAGATTCCTACGATTATCATGATGGTCGGTTTGCAAGGGGCTGGTAAAACAACCTTTGCTGGTAAGCTGGCTAACAAACTCAAGAAGGAAGAAAATGCACGACCTTTGATGATTGCTGCGGATATTTATCGTCCAGCAGCCATCGATCAGCTGAAAACACTTGGACAACAGATTGATGTTCCTGTTTTCGCTCTTGGAACAGAAGTACCAGCTGTTGAGATTGTTCGTCAAGGTTTGGAGCAAGCACAAGCCAATCACAACGACTATGTTTTGATCGATACGGCGGGTCGTTTGCAGATTGATGAGCTCTTGATGAATGAGCTTCGTGACGTGAAAGCACTGGCTCAACCAAACGAAATTTTGCTCGTCGTTGATGCCATGATTGGTCAGGAAGCGGCCAATGTCGCCCGTGAGTTTAATGCTCAGTTGGAAGTGACTGGTGTCATCCTTACCAAGATTGATGGGGATACTCGTGGTGGTGCGGCTTTGTCTGTTCGTCATATCACTGGAAAACCTATCAAGTTCACTGGTACGGGTGAAAAGATAACAGATATCGAAACCTTCCACCCAGATCGTATGTCAAGCCGTATCCTCGGTATGGGGGATATGCTGACCTTGATCGAGAAAGCTTCTCAAGAATACGATGAGCAAAAAGCTCTTGAAATGGCTGAGAAGATGCGTGAAAACACCTTTGATTTCAATGATTTCATTGATCAGTTAGATCAGGTGCAAAACATGGGGCCAATGGAAGACTTGCTCAAGATGATACCAGGTATGGCTAACAACCCAGCCCTTCAAAACATGAAGGTCGATGAGCGCCAGATTGCTCGTAAACGTGCCATCGTGTCCTCTATGACACCTGAAGAACGTGAAAATCCTGATTTGTTAAATCCAAGTCGTCGCCGTCGTATCGCTGCAGGTTCTGGAAATACCTTTGTCGAAGTCAATAAATTCATCAAGGACTTTAACCAGGCCAAACAGCTCATGCAAGGTGTTATGTCTGGGGATATGAACAAAATGATGAAGCAAATGGGGATCAATCCAAATAACCTTCCTAAAAATATGCCAAATATGGGTGGCATGGATATGTCTGCCCTTGAAGGAATGATGGGACAGGGTGGCATGCCTGACTTGTCAGCTCTCGGAGGAGCAGGAATGCCAGATATGAGTCAGATGTTTGGTGGCGGACTCAAAGGTAAAATTGGTGAATTTGCCATGAAACAGTCCATGAAACGCATGGCCAACAAAATGAAAAAAGCTAAGAAAAAACGCAAATAAAAAAGGAAGGAAAGCTGAAGTGCTTTCCTTTTTCAATATAGAATATGTACTTTCTATGATTAGGCAATTTTCTTAATCGAAAAATTGATTAAATAGAAAGAGAGATTTCAAATCCTTGCAGCCATTCGGATTTTACTGTGATGTCGATTTTTAAAGCATCTGCTAATTGTTTGACCAGATAGAGGCCCATGCCTGTTGATTTTTTCCTGGTATCTCCCGAGTCTCCTGTAAAGCCTTTTTCAAAGATATGAGGGAGGTCGCAAGCTTTAACTCCGCAGCCATTATCCCTAATAATCAGACTTGTGCGTCCCTTGTCTTTTGACATAGAAATGCTGAGTTTGGGCTTGTCAGAGCTGTATTTAAGGGCGTTGGCGAGGATTTGGGAGAGGATAAATTCAAAACTGCGTTGATCAGTGTAGCAAGTTCCTTGTATATTTTCTAGCTGAATCGTAAAATTCTTTTCTTTGAGTAAGGGATCAAAGTTTTCCAAGAGATCTTGGATACATTCTTCTAGATCAAGGTCTTCAAATAGAAAATCATTTTTCTCACTTTTCACCCTGTAGTAGAATAGGATTTGTGATACATTTCCTTGGATTTGATTTTTCACATAGTCCAACTTAAAAGCTGTATCCTTAGGCAACTGGTCACTTTGGTTGTCCAAAAGGAGGGAAAGAAGCGATAGAGGGAGTTTAATCTCATGCGCCCATTTTTCAACATAGTCCTCGTATTCGGATAGTAATGAGTTGAGTTTTCCTATTTCAGACTGCTTTTGATAAAGTGTATCTGCCATTTTTTCAATGCTTTCTTTCTCTGAGGCACTTGATAATTGCAATAATTCAAGCTCAGTATCGATCTTAGGATTGGATATGAAGGCTTTATAGGCAGCGGATTTTTTTCTTTCTTTTCTTATCATTAGGAATGATAGGATGAAAAAAAGCAGGACGGTGGCTAAAATATAGAGAAGGATGAGGGCTTGAAACATTCTCACATCTGAAAGCCAAAGCAGGACAGCTGTAAATAGATCAAATGCTAAGAGAACAAGTAACCAAGGCAGATAAGTAGCTAGATATTTTAGATTATGTTTCATCTGGGCTTACCTCTTCTAGCTTGTAACCAATACCTCTGACGGATTTGACTTGAAGGGCAATGCCAGCCTGTTTCATCACCTTTTTCAGCCTTGCAATATTTACTTGTAGGGCATTTTCATCGATGAACTCAGTTGTATTCCACAGTTTCATGCTCAATTCTTCTTTTGTGACGACAGAATCAGTTGCCACTAATAGGGTTTCTAACAGTTTCCCTTGATTTTGGGGGAGTAAAATCGAATGTCCGTTGATATAAAGGGTATAGGTATTTCGATCCAGCAGGAAATTATCTTTTTCAAGTAGATTTTGCCTACCTTCATAGCGTTTCAAGATGTTTTCTATACGAGCCAAGAATCTTTCTTTCTTGAAAGGCTTTGTTAGGTACTCATCAGCCCCTAATTTTAGGGCATAAATCTCATCTTTTAATTGTTCACGGGAAGTGAGAACCAATATGGGCACAGAGCGTTTTGACTTGAGATTTTTACAAATTTGAAAACCTGTTTCTCCTGGCAAATTCAAATCCAGTATGATTAGATCCGTATCGTATTGCAGCACTTGCTGGGTTGTATCTTTGAAGTCAGTCAACTTATCAACCTGATAACCCGCTTTCTCTAACAAGATGACAATTTCATCTCGAATCAAGGCCTCATCTTCAATAACCAGAATATGCTTCATATCGGTTCCTCCTTTTCCTAATTTATTCTACCTTATTCATCTCTTTTGGGTTCCATTAAGGACAATAAGTACTTGTTGCTATTTTTCTTTACAATTCTAATATAGATGACTTCGAAGCCTGCTAAAAGCAGTACTATCAGCATGGCTGTGATAAATTTCTGCCCCATGACCATTCTTGCACTGGCTGGTACTATTCCTGTGAGGAGGGAGCCCACTCCGAAGCTACTACTGATAAGTGCAAGGGCTATTGGCAGACCGAAATACCAGTTGACTTGCTTTTCTGACGATTTACAAAGAGTTTCGTAATTAGCTCCAAGATGAATCAAGGTTTGGTATCGTCTGTAGGATTGTCTCTGACCCATCAAAAATTGAACGCCGATGATTGTATTTGCCACAACAAGGAAGATGATAGCCAGATAGATGGTGACATAGCTGGCAGAGATAATGTAAAATAATTGTCTTCCCATATTTTGTATATAGCTTTCATAGCCAAGAGAGGTTTGATTTAACTTTTTATTGGTATCTGAGATAGCTCTCATCAGGCCTTTTTCCTTGACTAGCTCAGGAGCCAAGATACCGCTGACATAGTTTGAATAGTGACCGTCTGTATAGCTCATAAAGGTCTCATCTGGGACTATGAGGGCAACAGAGAGGGTTATTTCACGATCCGTTACGATTGGCAAAGACTCCACCTCTCCAATCAATTTTACATCATTTTCCATGACTTTGATTTGAGGCTTCGTCTTCAGAACAGAGTTGACGAGACTTTCATCTGGCAGAAAATCTTTCCCCATATACAAATATGCTTCCTTACTAGTTAATTCTAGAGGAGGGAGATTGGCAGTCTTTCTGAGTTCGTTGTATTCGGAAACAGGCATGAGGTGGGAAGTAGTAGACTGTTTAAATTTATGGAGCAAAATTTCCTTGTTCTTGCTGTCTTTTTGCTTTTTCAACTCCTTGATGACCTCTTCGAAGGACACGGACTCGTGTTCTTTAGGCATGCCCACTTTAATTTGCAGAATCTTTGAAAACTGTGATGCTAGTCCAGCAGCTTCAAGCTCTTTTTTTACTGTATTTACATCAAGATTTTCATCTGTTTCCTGCTTGCTATCTCTAAATGTATAATCCAATACGTGGGTTTGATTGCCTGAATTGCCACTTGCAATGGCCACACCTGCTCCAAAGAGGCACAAGGCAGAAAAGATTAAGAGGGAGCAGATGGCCAGTATAGTTGAGCGCTGGATAACTAATTCCTGAATCTGTCTAAAATTATAGGCATGAAGTTTTCGATTGTTTCCAAGCTTAACCAAAAAGTCTATAAATAAACGCATACCAAAGAAGAGGAGGATAGTTCCCAGAGTCCCCAAGAAAACAGTGATGCCCATGGTTATAACACTTTTCCAAGCTCGTCCACTCATACCCATGTAATAGGCTGTTCCTAGAAGCAAAATTCCGAGGACTGAAGCAAGAAGGTACACACCCTTGGGGAGTAGTTTCTTCATTCCAGAAGGAGAATAGGATAGCAGATTTCCAATTTCCTTATTGGCCGTCTTTGCACTTAAAAGAACAAAAACAGCTAATTTTACGGCTAGGAAGCCGATTACTGTATAGAATAGAGCTGTGGTAGATAGAGAAAATTGATGTTCAATAATCCCTAGTCCTACAATTTTAGCGGTTATTAGGCTAATCAGTTCTGAAATTAAGATAGAAATAGGAAGGCCTATTCCAAGGGCAAGGATACTGTTTCTCAAATCCTCAAGCAGGAGTAGCAAGAACAGTTTGCTTCTTCGCATTCCCAGTGTGAGATAGACACCAAATTCATGTTTTCTTCTTTCCATCTGCATACTGCTTGCGAAGTAGACTAGAAAAAAGAGAATAAAGAGCGTTGCAACATAAAGAATGGGAATCATGCTAAAGAGTTTATTTACAGCGTCACTCTCTATTTGTTTGAGAAAGATCATCACATCTTGATGGGACAAAGAAAGGATGATGTAAAAGGAGATAATAGAAAGAACCATGGAACTGAAGTACAAGCCATTATTCTTTCGATCTCTCTTGCTATTTCTTGAGACTAATTTAGAAAACATTGCCATCACCTCCAGCTAGCGTAGCCATGACCTTTAGTATTCTGTGGTAAAAATCTTCCTGACTCTCTCTTGGATAATCGCGTCGGATTTCATGGAATAGTTTTCCGTCTTGGATAAACAAGATGCGGTTGCAAAAGCTGGCTGCGACTGAATCGTGTGTCACCATGAGAATGGTGGTTTCTTCCACTTGATTCATTTCAGCTAATTTTTGCATCAAAATGGTCGCATTTTTTGAATCCAAAGCCCCTGTGGGCTCATCCGCAAATACAATCTTAGGGTCTAAAATCAAGGCACGCGCAGCAGCTACCCTTTGCCGTTGACCACCCGATAATTGAGATGGGAACTTATCCAGAAGTTCAGAAATATCCAGATATTGGGAAAGCAATTCTAACCGAACCTTGCTTTCGTTGGCATCGACCTTGTGCAAAGACAAGGGAAGTAAAATATTTTCTTTGGCTGTCAAATTGTCCAAAAGCTCAAAATTTTGAAAGAGGTAACCGATTTCCTTACCACGATAATCAGCTAACTGACTACCTTTTAATTGACTTAAATCCTTTTCTTGCATTTGAATGGAGCCGTCAGTTGGCTTGATGATAGTGGCGAGACAGTTAAGAAGGGTTGTTTTCCCAGAACCACTGCTCCCCATAATCCCTAAGAACTCACCTTTGACAACTTGAAAAGATATGCCGTTCAAGGCCTTAGTGATATTCGGCTCTTTTCCATAATGCTTTGTTAATGATTCTACTCGTAAAATTGTTTCCATGTTAAACACCTCCATCTTTTGTTACTTTCATTATAGTATGAATCAGAGTAGAATAACACTTACGGATGATGTAAGAAATCTTTATCGCTGACATTTATAGTCAAGTTATTGGACTTATACTTACTATATTATAGCATGGATTCAGGGATTTAAAAAGGGAGTCTCGGAAGATACTCCAATTTAAAAGCAAATGCTATGAGAGAAGAAGTAACCAGAATGGCTGGAAAAGTAGTGGTGAGTGATAATAATATCAGAAAGAGTAAATTTAATTACAATCAGTATATTAAAAAGATTCGATCTAAAGTTTTGTCTGACTAATGAGGTCGATCTGATTAAACTTTTGATTCCTAATAATTCAAAAAATGTTGAAATAGAAATTTCATTTTCTCCCTTTCAAATCTAAAAAGTTGAGATTTTGATATAGAATCAGCTATAGCATGCTTAAAGAATATTCGATTAATTTTCTAAAATATCGAAAAGCTCTCTGTAATGTTTCACAATTTAGTCCCCTTAATTTTCTTTTCGAGCTATAAACATGCCATATTCTTTAGGAATGACTAACACACCATTATTAAACTCCCTTTCCAATCTTTTATGAATAATTCCCTCTTCTAGTGAACCTATTTCTGAAATTCCTTTCAAGGATTGAATATATTGAACTAGATCGTCTATACTTGTTACCTGTAGCTCGTCATCATAAATTAATTTTTCCACAGTGTCAAAATGCCTATTTAAATAAGCCTTTCCATTTTGTAAAGTAAAAGTTTTATTTTCTAAATCTTGAACAACCTCATCTTTAAATAAGCTTGCCAAATAATCTACAACTCCATTTTCACCAAATGTAGCACAATAAAAAATGCCCCCGTTTTTTAAAACTCTATTCACTTCAGAGAGAGCTTTAGGAATGTCATTTACATGATATAGAAGCATATTGGCAATAACAATATCAAACGTTTCTTTCTCAAAAGAAACATTTTGGATATCCATTATTTCATAATTGACATTGTCTCTATTTCCAATCACTGCCCTAGTAGTTTCTACCATGTCACTAGAAAAATCCGTAATTACCAATCGCTTCATCTTGTCTATAGAATCAAGATTACTTTTCCACAGTTCTCCTGTGCCGCATCCCAATTCTAGAACGTTAATTTCATCAGTAATTTGGTAGTTAGAAAAAATCCAATTATTAAAGCCCAATTTATTTTTTGAATACTTCTTATGTAGTTTTACTCTAATGTCAAGATTATCTTGTTTTGCATATTGTTCAATTACTCTATTAATCATTTTAAATTACCTCCACTTTATAATTTGACATTATATCACAAAAATAAAGGTAGCGTAAAATAAGTTGTATAAATACAAAAAGGAATAAATCCGTTATAGTAGAGTTATAACACATTACTAGAAAGAAATTTATTACTATGACTCAGTTTACCACATATTCTCCAACGTATAAAAGCTGAGTATAGTTTAGAGGAATAATTTTAGTATTTGTTGTTAATGCAAAATAAAAAGCTTTAGAAATCAATATTTCTAAGGCCTTTTAAACTTATTAACTCTATTCCCACTCAACTGTTGCTGGTGGTTTACTTGTAATGTCGTAGACGATACGGTTTACGTGATTCACTTCATTTACGATACGTACAGAGATTTTTTGAAGGACTTCCCAAGGAATTTTAGCAAAGTCAGCTGTCATACCATCGATAGAAGTAATGGCACGAATGGCGATTGTGTAGTCGTAAGTACGACCGTCACCCATAACACCAACTGAACGAACGCCTGTGTTGACAGTGAAGTATTGCCAGATATCACGGTCCAGACCAGCTTTAGCAATTTCTTCACGAAGGATGGCATCCGACTCACGAACAGTTTCAAGTTTTTCCTCAGTGATTTCACCCATGACACGGATAGCAAGTCCTGGTCCTGGGAATGGTTGGCGCCATACGATGTGGTCTGGCATACCAAGCTCTGTACCAAGGGCACGAACTTCGTCCTTGTAGAGGGTATTCAATGGTTCAATTAGTTCAAACTGCATGTCTTCTGGAAGACCACCAACATTGTGGTGTGATTTGATGGTTTGAGCAGTATCTGTACCAGACTCAATCACGTCAGTGTAAAGCGTTCCTTGAGCAAGGAATTTTACATCTTTTAGCTTGCTTGCTTCGTCATCAAAGACATAAACAAACTCATTACCGATAATTTTGCGCTTTTGCTCAGGATCAGAAACACCAGCAAGTTTATAAAGGAAACGTTTAGCGGCATCTGCTTTGACAATGTTCAAACCAAACTTACCACCAAGCATGTCCATAACTTGGTCAGCCTCTCCCTTACGAAGAAGACCGTGGTCTACAAAGATACAGATCAATTGATCGCCGATTGCTTTTTGAAGAAGAACTCCAACAACAGAAGAGTCAACACCACCTGATAGACCGAGAAGAACACGCTTGTCGCCTACAGTTTCGCGGATTTTCTTGATCTGCATATCGATGAAGTTGTCCATTGACCAGTCACCCTTAGCTTTACAGATGTTAAGGGCAAAGTTTCGAAGGATATCATTTCCATATACAGAATGGCGAACTTCTGGGTGGAATTGGATACCATAGATGTGCTTGTCAGGGTTTTCAATGGCTGCATAAGGACAGTCAGCAGAAGTTCCAGTACGAACGAAATCAGCTGGAATCTCTGTAACAGCATCGCCATGGCTCATCAAAACAATCTGTTCTTCAGGAGTTCCTTCAAAGAGGGCAGAAGTGGTATGGGTAAGTGGTGATTGGCCATACTCACGGTTACCAGCATCACCTGCAGGGACAACTTTTCCTCCAAGTTTATGAGTTAAAAGTTGCATACCATAGCAGATTCCCAAAATTGGAATACCAAGTTCAAAAATTTCTGGGTCAATATCAAATGAACCATCTTCGTATACAGAGTTTGGTCCACCAGAGAGGATGATTCCTACAGGGTTAATCGCACGAACCTCTGCAGCTGAGATTTTGTGACTCTTTAGCTCCGAAAAAACACCAATCTCACGGATACGGCGTGAAATCAGCTGGTTGTATTGGCTACCATAGTCCAGCACGATGATTTTTTCTACATCTTGCAAATCAGTTGAAATGTTGCTCATCTTTTTCCTTTCTCAAAAGAAATATCTTTTTCAATATTCTATCACAAATAGGGGCGAATTACCAACTAAACAAGGCAAAGTTTGACTTTTTCTTAGCAAATACGGTACAATAGAGAAAATATAGAAAAGAAGTGAAAATCATGTTACCAGCTTATATGAAAATCCACGATCAGATCAAGAAGGATATAGATGAGCATCATTGGAAAATCGGAGAGAGACTTCCAAGTGAGCGAGATTTAGCGGAACAGTTTCAGGTTAGTCGGATGACCTTGCGACAAGCTATCTCCCTCTTGGTTGAGGAAGGAGTTTTGGAGCGTCGTGTAGGAAGTGGAACCTTTGTTTCTAGTACTCGGGTCCAAGAAAAAATGCGGGGGACGACCAGTTTTACGGAGATTGTCAAATCTCAGGGGAAAGTTCCTTCCAGCCAACTCATTTCTTATAGAAGAACCATTCCAAATGAGCAAGAGGTCGCTAAGCTAGGCATTTCACCAACTGAAAATATCATCCGTATGGAACGGGTGCGTTACGCTGACCAAGTTCCACTAGTCTATGAAGTCGCATCCATTCCTGAGAAATTTATTAAGGATTTCAAAAAAGAAGAAATCACCAGTCATTTCTTCCAAACCTTGCAGCAGCATGGCTACCGGATTGGCAAATCCCAACAGACCATTTATGCGAGATTGGCTAAGGAAAAGATAGCTCACTATCTGGAAGTTGAAAAAGGGCATGCCATTTTAGCGTTGACTCAGGTCTCTTATCTTGAAGATGGGACGGCTTTTGAATATGTAAAAAGTCAATACGTGGGCGAACGCTTTGAATTTTATCTTGAAAATAACTAGTCTAGAAAGGCTAGTTTTTTGTTTTAGGAAAGATTAGAATTGTCAAAACAATCTGTCTAGGCTTGATTTTATCGCTTATTTACTATAAAATGAGAAGGAAAAACGTCAAACTTTTATATTGCAAATAGGAGAAAACATGACAAAAACATTAAAACGTCCTGAGGTTTTATCGCCTGCAGGGACTTTAGAAAAGCTAAAAGTAGCTGTCCAATATGGTGCGGACGCAGTCTTCATCGGTGGACAGGCCTATGGTCTTCGTAGCCGTGCTGGAAACTTTACCTTTGAACAGATGGAAGAAGGCGTGCAGTTCGCAGCTAAGTACGGTGCCAAGGTCTATGTGGCTGCTAACATGGTTATGCACGAAGGAAACGAAGCTGGTGCTGGTGAGTGGTTCCGTAAGTTACGTGATATCGGAATCGCGGCAGTTATCGTGTCAGATCCAGCCTTAATCATGATTGCAGCAACAGAAGCACCAGGTCTCGAGATTCACCTCTCTACTCAAGCCAGTGCGACCAACTATGAAACTCTAGAGTTCTGGAAAGAACTTGGGTTGACCCGTGTGGTTTTGGCTCGTGAAGTTTCAATGGAAGAATTAGCAGAGATCCGCAAACGTACAGATGTTGAGATTGAGGCCTTTGTCCATGGAGCCATGTGTATTTCTTACTCAGGTCGCTGTACGCTCTCAAACCACATGAGTATGCGTGATGCTAACCGTGGTGGTTGTTCTCAGTCTTGCCGTTGGAAATACGACCTCTACGATATGCCTTTTGGTAAAGAACGTAAGAGTCTTAAGGGGGAGATTCCAGAAGAATTTTCGATGTCTGCCGTTGACATGTCCATGATTGACCATATACCAGATATGATAGAAAACGGTGTAGACAGTCTCAAGATTGAAGGTCGTATGAAATCCATCCACTATGTTTCAACTGTGACCAACTGTTACAAGGCGGCTGTAGATGCTTATCTTGAAAGTCCTGAGAAATTTGAAGCCATCAAACAGGACTTGGTAGACGAGATGTGGAAGGTTGCTCAACGTGAATTGGCAACAGGTTTCTACTACGGTACGCCGTCTGAAAATGAACAGTTATTTGGCGCACGTCGTAAAATTCCTGAATACAAGTTTGTCGCTGAAGTGGTAGCGTATGATGATGCGACTCAAACGGCAACCATTCGTCAACGGAATGTCATCAACGAAGGCGATCAAGTGGAGTTTTATGGACCAGGTTTCCGTCATTTTGAGACTTATATTGAAGATCTTCATGATGCCAAGGGCAATAAAATCGACCGCGCTCCAAATCCAATGGAACTCTTGACAATCAAGGTTCCACAACCTGTTCAGGCAGGTGACATGGTCCGCGCTCTCAAGGAAGGTCTCATTAACCTCTATAAGGAAGACGGGACAAGTGTTACAGTTCGTGCCTAGATAAGGAAAAGTGAATGATTCAAGCACAAGGTTTGTTAGTTGATGATGAAAGTAGATGTATTCATTATCATGGCGAAAAGGACATCGTTTCCCTTCAGTGTTATGAGTGTAAGAAATACTATGCTTGCTATCAGTGTCATAATACTATAGAAACGCATGTATTTTCGCCCTATCCCTTGGCGCTTACCGAGGATCAACCGATTTTATGTGGGGCTTGTAAGAGGACAATGACATTTCAAGAATATCAAAAACAGCTAGCTTGTCCTTACTGTAGTGCTCCATTTAATCCAGGTTGCAAAAAACACTATTCCTATTATTTTAAATAAAATGAATTCATCCAAGTTTCAAACTTGGATTTTTTCAATTTGTTTCAGAAAACAGAGTGAAAGTGGAAAAACACTTGCTCTAAAATGAGAAATTTTTCTGTATAATAGGATAAAAATGGCAAAAATAGAAATAAATTATCTGAAACGCTTTCAACGTGAGTAAAAAGTTGACAAATTAAAATTTTAGGACTAAACTAAGTAAGTAAATTTTAAATAAAAGGAGAATTCATCATGAATTTAACATTTTTCGGTCTTTGTCTTGCCTGTATGGGTGTATCCCTTGCAGAAGGTATGTTGATGAACGGTTTGTTCAAATCAGCTGCTCGCCAACCAGACATCATTCCACAATTGCGTAGCTTAATGATCATGGGGATTGCCTTTATTGAAGGAACATTCTTTGTAACTCTCGTATTTTCATTTATCATCAAATAAAGAGAAGTATAAAATGGAAAAGGGAGGATTCTAGATGGAAGAAAGTATCAATCCAACCATCAATATTGGTCCTGTTACCTTTGATTTGACCTTGACAGCCTTGACCTTGCTGTCAGTAGTCGTTATTTTTGGCTTTATCTATTGGGCAAGTCGGAATATGACTGTGAAACCCAAAGGAAAGCAAAATGTACTGGAGTATCTCTATGACTTCGTAGTCGGATTTACAGAACCTAATGTAGGCTCACGGTACATGAAAGATTACTCACTCTTTTACTTGTGTTTATTTCTTTTTATGGTGATCGCAAACAATCTTGGTTTGATGGCCAAACTTCAAACTACAGATGGGACAAACCTTTGGACATCGCCAACTGCCAATCTTCAATTTGACTTGGCCTTGTCATTTGGAATTATCCTGATGACCCATATAGAAGGAATTCGTCGCCGTGGTGTTAAAAAGTATCTGAAAGGCTTTGTTACCCCAGGTTTTATGACACCGATGAATCTCCTTGAAGAAGTCACGAATTTCCTATCACTTGCTTTGCGGGTATTCGGAAATATCTTTGCCGGAGAAGTGATGGCTAGTCTGCTCATCACACTTTCTCATCAGGCTCTTTATTGGTATCCAGTCGCATTTGTTACCAATCTAGTCTGGACGGCGTTTTCTGTGTTTATTTCCTGTGTTCAGGCTTATGTATTCACAGTCTTGTCTTCTATGTATCTAGGAAATAAAATTAATGATGAAGAGTAGAAAGGAGTAACAGATGCAAGTAACAGTAGGTGAATTAATTGGTAACTTTATTTTAATCGCTGGCTCTTTTATCCTTTTGATTGTCTTAGTTAAGAAATATGCGTGGTCAAACTTGACAAGTGTCTTCGAAGAAAGGGCAAATAAAATTGCTGCTGATATTGATGGAGCTGAACAGGCTCGTCAAAAAGCAGAAACTCTTGCCCAAAAACGTGAAGATGAATTAGCTGGTAGTCGCAACGAAGCCAAAACAATCATTGAAAATGCTAAAGAGACTGCAGAGAAGAGTAAAGCAAATATTCTGGCAGATGCTAAAGTTGAAGCAGGTCGCTTAAAAGAGAAGGCGAATCAAGAAATTGCTCAGAATAAAGCTGAGGCTTTGCAAAGTGTTAAGGGCGAGGTGGCAGATTTGACGATTAGTCTCGCTGGTAAAATCATCTCAAAAAACCTTGACAGTCATGCTCATAAGGAACTCATTGATCAATATATCGATCAGCTAGGAGAAGCCTAATGGACAAGAAAACAGCAAAGGTAATTGAAAAGTACAGCATGCCTTTTGTCCAATTAGTGATTGAAAAAGGAGAAGAGGACCGGATTTTTTCAGACTTGGATCAAATCAAGCAAGTCGCAGAAGAAACGGGCTTACCTTCTTTTTTAGCTCAGGTGGCAGTTGATGAGTCTGATAAGGAAAAAACAGTTGGTTTTTTTCAAGACTCTGTCTCACCTTTAATGCAAAACTTTATTCAGGTTCTGATTTACAATCACAGAGCAAATCTTTTTTATGATATCATTGTTGATTGTTTGAATCGTCTTGAAAGAGAAACCAATCATTTTGTAGTTACGATTTCTTCAGCTCATCCTTTAACGGACGAACAGAAGGAACGTTTGCTTCCCTTGATAGAGAAAAAAATGTCTCTGAAAGTACGGAGTATCAAAGAACAAATTGATGAAGGGCTCATTGGTGGTTTTGTCATTTTTGCTAATCACAAGACAATTGATGTGAGTATTAAACAACAACTTCGAGTTGTTAAAGAAAATTTGAAATAGAAAGTGGTGTTCTTTTGGCAATTAACGCACAAGAAATCAGCGCTTTAATTAAGCAACAAATTGAAAATTTCAAACCCAATTTTGATGTGTCTGAAACAGGTGTTGTAACCTATATCGGGGACGGAATTGCGCGTGCTCACGGTCTTGAAAATGCCATGAGTGGAGAGCTGTTGATTTTTGAAAACGGCTCTTATGGGATGGCGCAAAACTTGGAGTCTACAGACGTTGGGATTATCATCCTTGGAGACTTTACAGATATTCGTGAAGGTGATACCATTCGCCGTACAGGTAAAATCATGGAAGTCCCTGTGGGTGACAGCCTGATTGGACGTGTTGTCGACCCACTTGGTCGTCCAGTTGATGGTCTTGGAGAAATCCATACTGACAAAACTCGTCCAGTAGAAGCGCCAGCTCCTGGCGTTATGCAACGTAAGTCTGTATCAGAACCATTGCAAACTGGTTTGAAAGCTATTGACGCCCTTGTACCGATTGGTCGTGGTCAACGTGAGTTGATTATTGGTGACCGTCAGACAGGGAAAACAACTATTGCAATTGATACTATCTTGAACCAAAAAGGGCAAGATATGATCTGTATCTATGTAGCGATTGGACAAAAAGAATCAACAGTTCGTACGCAAGTAGAAACACTTCGTCAGTACGGTGCCTTGGACTACACAATCGTTGTGACAGCCTCTGCTTCACAACCATCTCCATTGCTCTTCCTAGCTCCTTATGCTGGGGTGGCTATGGCAGAAGAGTTTATGTACCAAGGGAAGCATGTTTTGATCGTTTATGATGATCTTTCAAAACAAGCGGTAGCTTATCGTGAACTTTCTCTCTTGCTTCGTCGTCCACCAGGTCGTGAAGCCTTCCCAGGGGATGTTTTCTACCTCCACAGCCGTTTGCTTGAGCGCTCAGCTAAAGTTTCTGATGAACTTGGTGGTGGTTCAATCACAGCCCTACCATTTATCGAAACGCAAGCAGGAGATATCTCTGCATATATCGCAACCAACGTAATTTCAATTACAGATGGGCAAATCTTCCTTGGAGATGGTCTCTTTAATGCAGGGATTCGTCCAGCTATTGATGCGGGTTCATCTGTATCTCGTGTAGGTGGTTCCGCTCAAATCAAAGCCATGAAGAAAGTAGCTGGTACGCTTCGTATCGACCTTGCTTCTTACCGTGAACTAGAGGCCTTCACTAAGTTCGGTTCTGATTTGGATGCAGCAACACAGGCTAAGTTGAACCGCGGACGTCGTACGGTAGAAGTATTGAAACAACCAGTTCACAAGCCTTTGCCTGTTGAGAAACAAGTTACTATCCTGTATGCTTTGACACACGGATTCTTGGATACAGTTCCAGTGAATGACATTGTTCGTTTTGAGGAAGAGTTCCATGATTTCTTTGATGCGCAACATCCAGAGATTTTGGAAACCATTCGTGAAACAAAAGACTTGCCAGAAGAAGCAGTCTTGGATGCTGCGATTACAGAGTTTCTCAATCAATCCAGCTTCCAATAAGAATAGAGGTGTCAGATGGCAGTATCTCTAAATGATATTAAAACAAAAATCGCCTCAACAAAAAATACTAGTCAAATCACTAATGCCATGCAAATGGTATCAGCTGCCAAGTTAGGTCGCTCTGAAGAAGCAGCACGCAATTTTCAAGTTTACGCTCAGAAGGTTCGTAAACTTTTGACGGATATTTTGCATGGTAACGGATCTAGCGGTTCAACCAATCCGATGCTCATCAGTCGTCCAGTTAAGAAAACAGGCTATATCGTTATTACTTCAGACCGTGGCTTGGTTGGAGGTTATAATGCTTCCATCCTTAAAGCCGTTATGGAGTTGAAAGAAGAATACCATCCAGATGGTAAAGATTTTGAGATAATCTGTATCGGTGGTATGGGAGCTGATTTCTTTAAGGCTCGTGGCATTCAACCAATCTATGAATTACGAGGCTTGGCCGACCAACCTAGTTTTGATGAAGTTCGTAAAATTATTTCAAAAACGATTGAGATGTATCAAAATGAACTTTTTGACGAACTCTATGTCTGCTATAATCACCACGTCAATACACTTACCAGTCAAATGCGTGTGGAGCAAATGCTTCCGATTGTTGACCTTGATCCAAACGAAGCAGATGAGGAGTATAGCTTGACATTTGAGTTGGAAACAAGCCGAGAAGAAATTTTGGAGCAATTGTTGCCACAGTATGCTGAAAGTATGATTTATGGTGCCATTATCGATGCCAAGACAGCTGAAAATGCCGCTGGTATGACAGCTATGCAGACAGCGACTGATAATGCCAAGAAAGTCATCAATGATTTGACCATCCAGTATAACCGTGCCAGACAGGCGGCGATTACACAAGAAATTACAGAAATTGTAGCAGGTGCTAGTGCCTTAGAATAAGGCTTTACCCTGTACATATCAAAATGAACTTAGGGCCTAGGTAAACTAGGAACCGACAGTATCTTATATAGAATAGGAGAAGGAGATGAGTTCAGGTAAAATTGCTCAGGTTATTGGACCCGTTGTAGACGTTTTGTTTGCGGCAGGGGAAACACTTCCTGAGATTAACAATGCACTTGTCGTCTACAAAAATGACGAAAGAAAAACAAAAATCGTCCTTGAAGTAGCCTTGGAGTTGGGTGATGGTATGGTCCGTACTATCGCCATGGAATCAACAGATGGTTTGACTCGTGGAATGGAAGTTTTGGACACAGGTCGTCCAATCTCTGTGCCAGTAGGTAAAGAAACTTTGGGACGTGTCTTCAATGTTTTGGGAGATACCATTGACTTGGATGCTCCTTTTGCTGAAGACGCTGAGCGTCAGCCAATTCATAAAAAAGCTCCAACTTTTGATGAGTTGTCTACGTCTTCTGAAATTCTCGAAACTGGGATTAAGGTTATCGACCTTCTTGCCCCTTACCTTAAAGGTGGGAAAGTTGGACTCTTTGGTGGTGCCGGAGTTGGTAAAACCGTCTTGATCCAAGAATTGATTCACAATATTGCTCAAGAACACGGTGGTATTTCGGTATTTACCGGTGTTGGGGAACGTACTCGTGAAGGGAATGACCTTTACTGGGAAATGAAAGAGTCAGGCGTTATCGAGAAAACAGCCATGGTATTTGGTCAGATGAATGAGCCACCAGGAGCACGTATGCGTGTCGCCCTTACTGGTTTGACAATTGCCGAATACTTCCGTGATGTAGAAGGCCAAGATGTGCTTCTCTTTATCGACAATATATTCCGTTTCACTCAAGCTGGTTCAGAAGTATCTGCCCTTTTGGGTCGTATGCCTTCAGCCGTTGGTTACCAACCAACACTTGCTACGGAAATGGGTCAATTGCAAGAACGTATCACATCAACTAAGAAAGGTTCTGTAACCTCTATCCAGGCTATCTATGTGCCAGCGGATGACTATACTGACCCTGCGCCAGCAACAGCCTTCGCTCACTTGGATTCAACGACCAACTTGGAGCGTAAGTTGGTACAGTTGGGTATCTATCCAGCCGTTGATCCGTTGGCTTCAAGCTCTCGTGCCTTGGCACCTGAAATTGTCGGAGAAGAGCACTATGCAGTTGCTGCTGAAGTCAAACGTGTCCTTCAACGTTACCATGAATTGCAAGATATCATTGCTATCCTTGGTATGGATGAGCTTTCTGATGAAGAAAAGACCTTGGTTGCTCGTGCCCGTCGTATCCAGTTCTTCTTGTCACAAAACTTCAACGTTGCAGAACAATTTACTGGCCAACCTGGTTCTTATGTACCAGTAGCAGAAACAGTTCGTGGTTTCAAGGAAATCCTTGATGGTAAACATGACCACTTGCCAGAAGACGCCTTCCGTGGTGTCGGTTCAATCGAAGACGTCATTGCTAAGGCAGAGAAAATGGGATTTTAAGAGGTGATCTATGGCTCAGTTAACTGTCCAGATCGTGACACCAGATGGCCTCGTCTATGATCACCATGCCAGCTTTGTATCGGTACGAACTCTGGATGGTGAGATGGGGATCTTGCCACGACATGAAAATATGATTGCGGTTTTAGCGGTTGATGAAGTAAAGGTAAAACGAATCGATGATGATACTCATGTGAACTGGATTGCAGTGAACGGAGGAATTATCGAGATTGCCAATGACATCATTACCATCGTAGCAGACTCAGCAGAACGCGCTCGTGATATCGATATCAGTCGTGCAGAACGTGCGAAACTTCGCGCTGAACGTGAAATCGAAGAAGCTCAAGACAAGCACTTAATCGACCAAGAACGACGCGCTAAGATTGCTCTTCAACGTGCTATTAACCGTATCAATGTCGGAAATAAACTATAATCAAAAAATGAACTTGAAACTCAAGTTCATTTTTTTTAATGTGGGAAGTTGATGCAAACTGCTTCAGGAACATGGAAGTCGTTAGAAAGCTCCGCAAGACGGCCACTTTCAGGATTACGCTTAAAGACGGTTGCATTATCAGAATCTTGGTGAACAGCAATGAGAAACTCTTGATCAGGAGTTAGGTCGAAATCACGTGGATTTTGTCCATGTGTTGGTACTATCTCTAATAATTCCAGACTGCCATCAGCGAGGATTGTATAGACGGCAATGGAATCGTGGCCTCGATTGGATGCATAAAGGTATTTACCATCTTTTGAGAGACGAATGGCAGCAGTAGCATTGAATCCCTCATAGCCATCTGGTAAGGTTGAAATGACTTGCATGCGTTCAAATTCACCAACCCCATCGTAAATCAAGACTTCAATGGTACTATTAAGTTCGCAAATGAGATAGGCAATCTTATAGTGATGGTGGAAAACGATGTGGCGTGCACCTGCTCCAGCTTGGCTGTGATAAGTGTAGAGTTTATTTAGTTTTCCTTCTGGACTAACATCATAGGTCGTTACTTCATCTGTTCCTAGATCACATGTGACAAGGTACTGGTCAGGTGTTAGATCCGTAAAGTGTACATGTGGGGAAGTTTGGTTTTCATGAGGACCATGTCCACTATGCTGAACTAGATCTGTTTGGATGAGGCTACCATCCGTTTGACGTTTATAAACCAGAACTTGACCTTTATGATAGTTGGCCCCATAAACGAGATTACGCTTTTCATCCACTGCCACATAACAATGGGGAGCGCCTTCTTCAACCACATGATTTAACAAAGTACCATCTGTCTTGTAGGCAGCGATTCCACCCAAGCCATCCTGACTCCCTACGGTGTATAAGTGTTGTTGTTGGTCAAAGGCAAGGTAGGTCGGACTTGGTTCAGGAGCAAAGAGTTCAAGATTTGCAAGCTGGCCTGTCTCTGTATCAAAATCTGCCTTGTAAATCCCTTTAGATAAGCGACGAGTGTAAGTTCCAAAATAAACAGTTTTTTTCATGTCCATACCTCTTAATAATGATAAGTTCATTATACCACAAAATGACAGTCTGGAAGTGTTCATTTAATCTATGTAAGCACTTTAATAAGAGTTATTTTAAATTAAAAATGGTATAATGAGAGAATGACAGAAAGGATGTATTTATGGAACATAAAGAGAAACATTTTAGCCTATCTTGGTTTTTTAAGTGGTTTTTAGATAATAAAGCCATCACTGTATTTTTAGTAACCTTGTTACTGGGGCTAAACATTTTTATTCTAAGTAAGATTAGTTTTATCTTTTTACCTGTTTTGGATTTTTTAGGGGTTGTCATGTTGCCAGTTATTTTATCTGGTTTACTTTATTACCTCCTCAATCCGATTGTTGACTGGATGGAGAAACACAAGATCAATCGCGTTCTTGCTATCAGTATAGTTTTTGTCATTATTGGACTTTTTATCATTTGGGGTCTGGCAGTCGCTATTCCAAATCTGCAACGCCAAGTCTTAAATTTTGCAAAGAATGTACCGACTTATCTTAAGGATGCTGATATGGTTATCAATGACCTTGTAACCAAACGCTTGCCAGATGATTTTAGACCTCAGTTGGAGCAGGTTCTTGCAAATGTTTCTACAGAAGCAACGATATGGGCCAGCAAAATTTCTTCTCAAGCCGTCAACTGGGTCAGCGCCTTTATCAGTAGTGTTTCTCAGGTGATTGTAGCGGTCATTATCGTACCCTTTATGCTCTTCTATCTCTTGCGTGATGGAAAAGGCTTGCGAGATTATTTGACTAAGTTTATTCCAACGAAGTTAAAAGAACCTGTGGGTGAAGTCCTATCGGATGTCAATAAACAGCTGTCAAACTATGTTAGAGGACAGGTTACAGTTGCTATTATCGTGGCGATTATGTTTATTATCTTCTTTAAGATTATTGGTCTCAGATATGCTGTGACTCTTGGTATTACGGCTGGTATCCTCAATCTAGTACCTTACCTGGGTAGTTTCCTTGCCATGCTTCCAGCTCTAGTTCTTGGCTTGATTGCAGGACCAGTCATGCTTTTAAAAGTCGTCATTGTCTTTATTGTTGAACAAACGATTGAAGGACGCTTCGTATCGCCTCTTATTTTAGGTAGCCAACTGAACATCCATCCGATTAATGTCCTCTTTGTTCTCCTAACTTCAGGTTCTATGTTTGGTATTTGGGGAGTCTTGCTGGGAATCCCTGTCTATGCCTCTGCCAAGGTCGTTATCTCAGCTATCTTTAACTGGTATAAAAAAGTCAGCGGTCTGTATGAAGAAGAAGGGGAGGAAATCAAGAGTGAACAATAGTCAACGTATGCTCCAGGCTTTGGATGAACAGGATTTAAGCAAAGCGGATCAGTATTTTCACAAAGCCCTCGAAACAGATTCAAGTGAAGTTCTTTACGAACTAGCAAGCTATCTTGAGGTAATTGGCTTTTATCCTCAAGCAAAAGAAATTTACCAAAATATCGTTACAGAATTTCCAGAAGTGAATCTGAACTTAGCCAGCATTGTTAGCGAGGATGGCAATGTTGAGGAAGCCTTTGCTTACCTTGAGGAAATCACACCTGAAAGTGACTGGTATGTATCGGCCTTGGCCTTGAAGGCTGACCTCTATCAGTTGGAAGGATTGACAGATGTAGCGCGTGAAAAGTTACTGGAAGCCTTAAACTACTCAGACGATCCCTTATTAGTTTTTGGTTTGGCTGAGTTGGATAGCGAGTTAGGGAATTATCAGGAAGCTATTCAGGGTTATGCTCAATTAGACAATCGCTCTATCTATGAGCAAACGGGCGTCTCAACTTATCAGCGAATTGGCTATGCTTATGCCCAGTTAGGCAAGTTTGAAGCTGCAACTGAATTCTTAGAAAAAGCCTTAGAACTAGAATACGATGACCAAACTGCCTTTGAACTGGCTAGTCTTTACTTTGACCAAGAAGAGTATCAAAAATCTGTTCTTTACTTTAAGCAGATTGATACCATTTCACCAGATTTTGAAGGATATGAGTATGGTTATAGTCAAGCCTTGCACAAGGAACATCAGATAGAAGAAGCACTTCGTATCGCTAAACAAGGTTTGGAGAAAAATCCATTTGAAACTCGGCTCTTGCTAGCAGCCTCACAGTTTTCATATGAATTGCATGATGCTAGTGCTGCAGAGCAGTTTCTCCTTACTGCCAAAGAAGATGCAGAAGACCTTGAGGAGATTTTCCTTCGTCTCGCAACCATTTATATGGAACAAGAACGGTATGAGGATATCATCGCTCTTCAAAGTCAAGAACCAGAAAATCTCTTGACCAAGTGGATGATTGCCCGTTCATATCAGGAAATCGAGGATTTAGATAAGGCCTATGAGCTCTATCAAGAACTGTCATCTGACCTCAAGGACAATCCAGAGTTTCTGGAGCAATATACTTATCTCTTGCGTGAATTGGGATATTTTGAAGAAGCCAAAGTACAAGCCAAAGCTTATTTAAAAATCGTTCCAGATGATGTTCAGATGCAAGAACTCTTAGAAACACTTTAAAAGTTATCTCTCTAAAAAAGCGTATCCGTCAATTTGGCAGATACGTTTTTTTGAAAGAAATAGAATTTTTTTACAAAAACCCTTGCTAAATTGTTTATTTATGCTATAATAGGAACAATAATTTTTAGGAGGTGCAGTATGTCTTATTTGTTTGAGATATTACCGAGTTTATTGAGCGGTGCAAGCATGACTTTACAGGTTTTTGTACTGGTCTTGATTTTTTCTATTCCCTTGGGCGTTTTGATTGCCTTTGCCTTGCAAGTCCATTGGAAACTCCTCCATTATCTGATCAACATTTATATCTGGATCATGCGGGGAACACCCTTGCTCTTGCAATTGATCTTTATCTATTATGTGCTCCCAAATATTGGGATTCGTTTGGATCGCCTTCCTGCGGCTATTATTGCCTTTGTTTTGAATTATGCGGCTTACTTTGCTGAAATCTTCCGTGGGGGGATTGATACCATTCCTAAGGGGCAATATGAGGCTGCTAAGGTCTTGAAGTTTAGCCCTTTTGCCACAGTGCGCTATATCATCTTACCACAGGTGACCAAGATTGTTCTTCCTAGTGTATTTAATGAAGTCATGAGTTTGGTCAAGGATACTTCTCTGGTCTATGCTCTAGGGATTTCAGATTTGATTTTGGCTAGTCGTACAGCAGCCAATCGTGATGCTAGTCTGGTTCCTATGTTCTTGGCAGGAGCAATTTACTTGATTTTGATTGGTATTGTGACTATCCTTGCCAAAAAAGTTGAGAAGAAGTACAGTTACTATAGATAGGAGGTTGCCATGTTAGAATTACGAAACATCAACAAGGCCTTTGGTGGCAAACAAATCTTAACTAATTTCAGCCTATCAATTCCTGAAAAGCAAATCCTGGCAATCGTAGGTCCATCAGGAGGTGGCAAGACCACCTTGTTACGTATGCTAGCTGGATTGGAAACAATCGATTCAGGGGAAATTTACTATAACGGCGAATCGCTAGCTTTAGACGAACTAGAAAAGCGCAACCTACTAGGATTTGTCTTCCAAGATTTTCAACTTTTCCCTCATTTATCAGTTCTGGACAATTTGACCCTATCGCCTGTGAAAACTATGGGAATGAAGCAGGAAGAGGCTGAGAAGAAGGCGCGTGGACTCTTGGAACAGTTAGGACTAGCAGGGCATGCAGATGCTTATCCCTTCTCACTATCAGGTGGGCAAAAGCAGCGGGTGGCTTTGGCGCGTGCTATGATGATTGACCCAGAAATCATTGGTTACGATGAACCAACTTCTGCCTTGGATCCAGAATTACGCTTGGAAGTGGAAAAACTGATTTTGCAAAATAGGGAACTTGGGATGACGCAAATTGTGGTTACCCACGATTTACAATTCGCTGAAAATATTGCAGATGTATTATTAAAAGTAGAGCCTAAATAGGAGGAAAAATAATGAAAAAATTGATGCTTGTATTAGTCAGTCTAATGACTGCTTTGTTCTTAGCAGCTTGTGGGAAAAATTCTAGTGAAACTAGTGGAGATAATTGGTCTAAGTACGAGTCTAACAAGTCTATTACTATTGGGTTTGATAGTACTTTTGTTCCAATGGGATTTGCTCAGAAAGATGGTTCCTATGAGGGATTTGATATTGATTTAGCTACAGCTGTTTTTGAAAAATACGGAATTACGGTAAATTGGCAACCGATTGATTGGGATTTGAAAGAAGCTGAATTGACAAAAGGAACGATTGATCTGATTTGGAATGGCTATTCCGCTACAGACGAACGTCGTGAAAAGGTAGCATTCAGTAACTCATATATGAAGAATGAGCAGGTATTGGTTACTAAGAAATCGTCAGGTATCACGACTGCAAAAGGTATGACTGGAAAGACTTTGGGAGCTCAAGCTGGTTCATCTGGTTATGCGGACTTTGAAGGAAAGCCAGCGATTTTGAAGGATATTGTCGCTAATAATGAAGCGAATCAATACCAAACTTTTAACGAAGCCTTGATTGATTTGAAAAACGATCGAATTGACGGCCTATTGATTGATCGTGTCTATGCAAATTATTATTTAGAAGCAGAAGGCATTTTAAACGATTATAATGTCTTTACAGTTGGACTAGAAACAGAAGCTTTTGCAGTTGGAGCACGTAAGGAAGATACTACTCTGGTTAATAAGATAAATGAAGGATTTTCTAGTCTTTACAAGGATGGTAAGTTCCAAGAAATTAGTCAAAAATGGTTTGGAGAAGATGTAGCAACCAAAGAAGTTCAAGAAGGACAGTGAGATAAAATAGTGGATGAGACTGCGTTTTGATTAGCAAAACGTAGTCTTTTTATCAATTGGGAAAGAGCATAATAGCCATTTAATATAGCGGATTAAATCTGGAATAGTATACTGTGACTTCTAAAACATTGCTAGAAATTGATTTGACTTTCCCAATCAATTTGTTCAGATTTTATTTCATTTCACTATATTCTGGAAAGATTTTCTAAATTTTTTCCTCAAATTGAGTCTCTTTTCTTATCAAAAAATCTCTGGCAAAAACCAGAGGATAAGGGGTTATTTCATTGTTGGGAAGAGTAGAACGTCACGGATAGTGGTTGTATCAGTGAGGAGCATGCAGAGGCGGTCAATACCGATTCCCAAACCACCTGTTGGTGGCATACCGTATTCAAGAGCCTCAATGTAGTCGTAGTCGATACCTGTTGCTTCGTCGTCACCAAGTTCTTTAGCTTTTGCTTGGGCTTCAAAACGGCTAAGTTGGTCGATTGGGTCGTTCAACTCGGTAAAGGCATTACCGTATTCTTTAGTCATGATGAAGAGTTCGAAACGGTCTGTAAAGCGTTCGTCTTCAGGATTTTTCTTAGCGAGTGGAGACACAGCTACTGGATGTCCATAGACAAAGGTTGGTTGGATCAAGGTTTCTTCAACGAACTCTTCAAAGAAAGCGTTGATGATGTGACCTACTTCAGTGTAGTGTTTCTCAACTGGAACTTTCTTCTCAGCAGCGATATCTTTGGCTTCCTCGAAGGTCATGTCTTGCCAGAAATCTACGCCAGTAATTTCCTTGATAGCATCCACCATGTGAACACGTTTAAATGGTTCATTAATTTTGATTTCAGTTCCTTGATAATTAACTGGGCCATCCCCCTTAACTGCCTTAGCAGCGTGTTGGATAATACCTTCCGTCAAGTCCATGATATCTTGGAAGTCAGCATAAGCTTGATAAACTTCGATAGAAGTGAACTCAGGGTTATGAGTGGCGTCCATTCCTTCATTACGGAAGATACGGCCAATTTCATAGACACGTTCCATACCACCAACAATAAGACGTTTTAAGTGGAGCTCAGTCGCGATACGAAGCACCATGTCAATGTTTTGGGCATTGTGGTGAGTGATAAATGGACGAGCAGCAGCACCACCAGCTTCGTTGTGAAGAACAGGTGTTTCCACTTCAAGGAAACCTTTTTGATCAAGATAACGACGGATTTCAGAGATGATTTTTGAACGAGTGACAAAACGTTCAAAGCTTTCACGGTTAGAAATCAAGTCAAGGTAACGTTTACGGTAAATTGTTTCAACGTCAGTCAAACCGTGGAATTTCTCTGGAAGTGGGCGAAGTGCTTTAGACAAGTGCGTGATGTGTGTGGCCTTGATAGAGAGCTCTCCCATATCTGTACGCATCACTTCACCTTCGACACCAAGGAAGTCACCGAGGTCAGCCTTTTTGAAGATTTCGTAGTTTTCTTCACCGACTTCATCTTTACGAACGTAGATTTGGATTTGACCTTCTCGGTCTTGAAGATGGGCAAAGCCAACTTTCCCTTTACCACGTTTAGTTACTAAACGTCCAGCGATAGTAGCAGTTTCATTTAATTCATGTAATTGTTCTTTACCAAGTTCTGCAAATTTGTCTTTTAGTTCTTGTGAGTTAGCAGTACGTTCAAAACGTTTTCCGAAGGGATCGATTCCTTGTTCACGGAGCGCAGCCATTTTTTCACGGCGAACGATCTGCTGGTCATTTAGTTCTTCCATATGTTCTGTAGACATGGGTTCCTCCTAGTTTTACTCAAAATTTGATACGATGAGTCATTTTTGCGATACTCCCATTTTATCATAAATAGCAGAGAAATTCACGGATATTCTTTGAAAACTAAAAAGAACTTGACCATTGGGATCAAGTTCCATTATTTTTCTTGATAGGAAGTGTCATTCCATCTTTCCAGAGTGAAGGTTTCAAAATCCTCAGTGTCCAAAATTGTTAGACTAGCATTGGCCAAGCCCCCATCTTTGCGAAGGTGAGCCTCTTTATAACCTAAGAGAGTGCGTAGGCTAGCTGTGAGATTTGCCCCATGACCGACGATTAGAATGTTTTCAGCCAGACTTTCTTTCAGAGATTTAATAAATTGAATGGTGCGCTTGGTAGTACTGTAAAGGGATTCTGCTTCAAACATTCTCGTATCAAACTGAGCCAGATTGGAGCGGAAGGCCTTGATTTGTTGAGGGTAGATGGCATCGAGAGTTGCGATTTTTAAACCTTCAAGTTTCCCAAGATGCCATTCACGCAGGTCTGGAATGCTTTCTAAAGGACAAGGTATCTGAAGTTGACTTTGGATAATTTCAGCAGATTTGACCGCTCTGGGTAAATCACTTGAATAAATCGTATCAAAAGGTATTTCCTTGAGATACTGACCAAGTTGCTTTAGGGTGTCAATGGATTCCGGAAGAAGGGGCGAGTCACCACCAGCGCCTTGAAAACGTCCTTCAAGATTCCAGAGGGTGCGACCATGACGAACAAAATAGAGTTTCATTACTTACTTTCCTCCAAGATATCAGCAAAATCCGCTTTTACAAAGCTGGCCAAGTCTTGAGGGCGTACGATGATACTATGCCCGACTTCCCCAGCAGAGACAATCATTTGGTCCAAATCCAAAGCAGTCTGATCAATAAAAATTGGATAATTGTGTTTCTGACGAATACCGACAGGGTTGTTAGCTCCATGAACATAGCCTGTCGTTTTTTCCAAATCTTTTTGAGGAATCATACTCACTTTTTTATTGCCAGAAACCTTTGCTAGTTTTTTCTCAGCGAGGTGTTCTGTTATGGGAAGGATTCCGATGATTGGTCCTGTCTTGTCTCCCAAAAGAGCCAAGGTTTTAAAGATATGTGTTCGATCATACTCTGAAGGAAGTTCTCCTTCAAGCGCATTGATTTGAATCCCTGTGTGCTCAATCCCTGCCTTAGTTAAGATTTGTTCAACCAAGGTTTTTTTAATCTTGATTTTCTTTGCCATTATTTATATTTATCCTCCAACTGACTCATCCAGATACCAAGCCAAATACCAAGTGCGAAGAAGAATGCGATGAGAACATAACTCACAATAGAAAGTCCGGTGTATTGGATACTTTCAGCATTTCCGGCATTTGGGATCAAAATTAAGAGGGTGCTTGAAAGCACAATCCCAATGATAAAGTGATAAACACGGGAGTGGTAGTTGTTCAAGGCGTGATCCATTAATTTTGAAAAGATAATGAGGGTTGCTCCTGCACCAATGCCGATAGGAAGGAATGTTCCAAATAAATCAAAAGTCTTAAAACCAGTGAGCATTGGAGCGTACAGTCCCAAAATCAAAAGTAGATTTGACGGACTTAAACCAGGCACCAAGACACCAAGAGCTAAAAGAACACCTGCCAAGATGAAGTTTGCAAAACTAGCACTGAGTGAACCTACGACAAAATTGAGAGCGTAAAGGCCCAATCCTGAAAGGATAAAGGTAGTCCAGAACCAGACTAGGTCAATTTTATCACGATCAGATTCTCGAGTAGATTCTTTAAGGAGGCTAGGAACTGTACCGATGATAGCTCCCGCAAAGCTCCACAAAACATAGACTTGATAATTTTCTAGCAAATACTCGATCGGATAAGAAAACAAACCAATGCCTAGCAACATCCCGATAGCTACTGGGATAAAGTAAAGGACATTCTCTTTAAAATCCTTAAAGGGATGAGCCAGAAAGCCAATCATTCGCTCGTAAATTCCCAAAATAGCTGCTAAAACACCGCCAGAAATTCCCGGTAGGATAAATCCTAATGCGATGACGATTCCTTTAATAACTCGTGCAATCCATGAAAACATAATAAAATCCTCAATTTCATAAAATTCTTTCTCTATGCTATCAATTATAACACAGACAGGGAGAAAATGAAAAAACAAGTGAAAAAGTTTGTTATTTTCACTTGTCTTATGGCCTTAAAAATAGTTTTCTGAAGGTTTCTTCCTTCTCTTTAGTAGTAGAAATCAAATTGATGTCCAAATGATGTTCAAATCCTGCAATTCTCCCCTTAGATGTGTACTGGTGGAGGTCGTAGTCCAGATCAGTATTTGGCTTAGTTTCAAAATAACCAGAGTCAGTTCCATAGGAAGGAATCCAAACAGCAGAGAATTTATCTGTATTGATACTATGCTCTTGCATGAAGTAAACCCCAACGTAGATGCCGATGTTTTTAGCGCCGAGATCTGCCAGTTTGGCACGAAAGGCTTCAACGCCTTCATTCATATCGGACATTGTTTTTTCTTCAACATCTAACCAGTAGTAGCTAGGATTGTAAGGAGAAGCAGCGTTGTAGAAGACTTCAGCAGCTTTCTCCATATCTTCTTTACTTTTTCCAGCTACATAGGCATAAACCCCCACAGGGACATTCCGTTTTTGGAATTCTGATATGTGATTTTTATAAGCTTTATCGACACCATTGATAAAGGCAGCATCATTTGCTTCAGTATGCTGAGCCCCATTGTGCACGCGAACAATAACACCCGAAATGTTTTGAGATAAGGTGTCGTAGTTAATCTCCTCAGGTCTTTGCCAACCAGAGACGTCGATAATGGGCTTGTCAAGATTATGCAAGGCTTGTGTTTCAACTTGAAGAGCATTTGGCTTAGTTTTGATAGGATGATCCTCAAAACTTGGTTTGTTGAGGAGTAAAATCGCTATGAAAATTCCAAATAAACTCAAAATAATAGCAGGATGAATTTTTTTTCTCATACTTGTTTAGTTTATCGTAAAAATTTAAAAAAATCAAAGGAAACAGTTTAGAAATGTAGACAAGTAGGGGAGATTTTCAGGAAAGCACCTGTTTGTTTGTTCTTTAAAGGTAAAATTATGGTATAATATAAGGGAATTTTTACAGAAAAGAGAATAGTATGTCAAATTATGCCATTATTTTAGCAGCGGGTAAAGGTACTCGCATGAAATCAGATCTTCCAAAGGTACTTCATAAAGTAGCAGGAATTTCGATGTTGGAACATGTTTTTCGTAGTGTTGGTGCTATTCAACCCGAAAAGACAGTTACCGTAGTGGGACACAAGGCTGAGTTAGTTGAACAAGTCTTGGCTGGACAGACAGACTTTGTCACCCAATCAGAGCAACTAGGAACAGGGCATGCTGTCATGATGGCAGAGCCCATTCTCCAAAATCGCACTGGGCACACTTTGGTTATTGCTGGAGATACTCCTCTGATTACAGGTGAAAGCTTGAAAAATCTCTTGGATTTCCATATCAATCACAAAAATGTGGCGACGATTTTAACAGCTGAAGCAGCAGAGCCTTTTGGGTATGGTCGTATCGTCCGTAACGATAATGCTGAAGTTCTTCGCATTGTGGAGCAAAAGGATGCGACTGATTTTGAAAAACAAATTAAGGAAATCAATACTGGTACTTATGTTTTCGATAATGAACGTCTTTTTGAAGCCCTTAAAAACATCAACACCAACAATGCCCAAGGTGAATACTATATTACTGACGTGATTGGTATTTTCCGTAATGCGGGTGAGAAGGTTGGAGCCTATACTCTGAAAGACTTTGATGAAAGTCTTGGAGTAAATGACCGTGTAGCTCTTGCGACTGCGGAAGCAGTGATGCGCCGCCGTATCAATCAAAAACATATGGTCAATGGTGTCAGCTTTGTTAATCCAGAAGCAACTTACATCGACATTGATGTCGAGATTGCTCCTGAAGTCCAAATCGAAGCCAACGTTACCTTGAAAGGTCAAACGAAGATTGAGGTAGAGACTATTTTAACAAATGGAACTTATATCGTGGATAGTACTATTGGAGCTGGAGCTGTGATTACGAATTCTATGATTGAGGAAAGTAGTGTTGCGGACGGTGTGACAGTTGGTCCTTTTGCCCATATACGTCCAGGTTCAAGCCTAGCTGCCCAAGTACACATTGGAAACTTTGTTGAAGTAAAAGGATCTTCAATCGGTGAAAATACCAAGGCGGGTCATTTGACTTATATCGGAAACTGTGAAGTGGGTAGCAACGTTAATTTCGGTGCTGGTACCATTACAGTTAACTATGACGGGAAAAACAAATACAAGACGGTTATCGGCAATAATGTCTTTGTTGGATCAAACTCAACCATCATTGCCCCAGTGGAACTTGGTGATAATTCTCTTGTTGGAGCTGGTTCAACGATTACAAAAGATGTTCCAGCTGACGCCATTGCTATTGGACGTGGACGTCAAGTTAATAAAGATGAATATGCACTACGCTTACCTCATCATCCTAAGAACCAGTAGGAGTCGATCATGGAATTTGAAGAAAAAACGATTCACCGAAAGGAAATCTATCAAGGTCCTATTTTCAAACTAGTACAAGATCAGGTAGAACTGCCAGAAGGAAAGGGGACTGCCCAACGTGACTTGATTTTTCACAATGGAGCTGTTTGTGTACTAGCCGTGACAGTTGAGGACAAAATCGTTCTCGTTAAGCAATACCGAAAGGCTATCGAGGCGGTTTCTTATGAGATTCCTGCTGGTAAACTAGAACTTGGTGAAAATGCAGATCCAATGGCAGCGGCACTTCGTGAATTGGAAGAAGAGGTTGCCTACACTGGTAAGTTAGAACTGTTGTACGATTTCTATTCTGCGATTGGATTTTGTAACGAAAAACTAAAACTCTACCTTGCTAGTGATTTGGCCAAGGTGGAAAACCCTCGTCCACAAGATGATGATGAAACCTTGGAAGTTTTAGAAGTAAGTCTAGAGGAAGCCAAGAACCTGATCCAGTCAGGTCATATCTGTGATGCCAAGACCATTATGGCGATTCAGTACTGGGAACTACAAAAGAAATAGAGGAGCAACCCATGGGAAAACCTTTATTAACAGACGAAATGATTGAACGTGCCAACCGAGGTGAGAAAATCTCAGGACCACCTCTTCAAGATGATGAGGAAACAAAGATCCTACCAACAGCTTCACAACATTTTGTTTATTCACGTTCTAGAGACCATGGTTTTAGTCAAGATACACTTACAATAGAAGTAGAGCCAACGATTCATAAGAGTCGCCGCATTGAGAACACCAAGAGAAATGTTTTTAATTCGAAACTCAATCGAATTCTGTTTGCGGTAATTTTACTTTTGATTTTGCTAGTTTTGGCAATGAAACTCTTGTAATTGAAAGGAAATAAAATGAAAATTGGAATCATTGCTGCCATGCCAGAAGAGCTGATACATTTGACTCAGAATTTGGACAAACATCAAGAAGTCCAAGTCATGGGAAATACCTACTACACTGGCACTATTGGCAAGACAGAAGTTGTCCTAGTTCAGAGTGGGATTGGAAAGGTCATGTCGGCTATGAGCGTAGCTGTTCTAGCTGACCATTTTCAAGTTGAAGCCATCATCAATACAGGTTCTGCAGGAGCTCTTGCAGATGGGATTGCTGTTGGTGATGTGGTGATTGCGGATAAACTAGCTTATCATGATGTGGATGTGACTGCTTTTGGCTATGCTTATGGTCAGATGGCTGGTCAACCCCTTTACTTTGAATCAGATCAGAAGTTTATCACTAGGATTAAAGAAAGTTTATCTCAAGTAGAACAGACCTGGCACCTAGGCTTGATTGCTACAGGGGACAGTTTTATAGCTGGAGAAGATAAGATTGCTACTATCAAGTCCCACTTTCCAGATGTTTTAGCAGTGGAGATGGAAGGGGCGGCCATTGCTCAGGCGGCTCAGGCTCTTGACCTACCTTTCCTAGTCATTCGTGCTATGAGTGACAATGCCAATCACGAAGCCTCTATCTCTTTTGATGAGTTTATTATCGAAGCTGGACGTCGTTCTGCCCAAGTCTTATTAGCCTTTTTAAAGGCCTTAGATTAAGCGGAAATTTGACAGTTTATCTAGCTTATGATAAGATTTAAATAAAGAAAAGCTAGAAAACGTTTCAGAGGATATTATGAGTATTGAAATGACCGTCAGCGAGATTGCAGAGGTCTTAGGACTATCTCGTCAGGCAATCAACAATCGTGTTAAAGAACTTCCCGAAGAAGACACGAAAAAAAATGACAAAGGTGTAACAGTAGTTACTCGAAGTGGCTTAATCAAGCTAGAAGAAATCTACAAAAAAACGATTTTTGAAGATGAACCAGTCAGTGATGATGTCAAACAACGCGAACTGATGGAAATCTTGGTCGATGAGAAAAATGCTGAAATTCTTCGTTTGTACGAGCAACTCAAGGCCAAGGATCAGCAACTGGCAGAAAAAGATGAGCAGATGCGCATCAAAGACCGCCAGATTGCAGAAAAGGACAAACAATTGGACCAACAGCAACAGTTAACTCTTCAAGCAATGAAGGATCAAGAAAGCTTGAAACTCGAGTTGGACCAAGCAAAAGAAGAAGTCCAAGCAACCAAAAAAGGCTTTTTTGCTCGCCTATTTGGAGGAAAATAAAGAAGCTGTTTGGGTTAGTCACTAACCTAATAGCTTCTTTTCTTATTTATAGTTTAAATTGAGTCGAAATTGAGGTAAATGATGGAAAAATTAAGAGACTATATCGCCTTTGACTTAGAATTCAATCAACACGAAGGGGTTACTCATTTAATTCAGGTATCAGCAGTTCGTTTTCAAGATGGTCAAGAGATAGGTGCCTTTGATTCTTATGTCTATACCAGCGTGCCTTTAAAGAGTTTTATTAATGGTTTGACAGGAATTACAGCTGAAACCTTGAAAGATGCGCCAAAAGTAGAACAAGTTTTACAGGACTTTCAGGCTTTTGTTGGCAACTTACCCATCGTTGGCTACAATGCAGCTAAGAGTGATTTGCCTATTCTCATAGAGCATGGCTTGGACTATCGTGACCAGTATAAGGTCGACCTATATGATGAGGCTTTTGAACGCCGTAGTTCCGACCTACACGGCATAGCAAATCTTAAATTACAAACTGTAGCAAGTTTTCTAGGCTTTCACGGGAAGTCTCATAATAGTTTAGAAGATGCCCGCATGACGGCGCGTGTTTATGAAGCCTTTTTGGAGTCTGACGAAGGAAAACTATTGTTAGAAGAACAGAGTAATCTATCCATGAATCCCTTTGGTGGGCTAGACTTATCTCAATTTCTAGACTAGGAGTGCCTATGAAACCTGAAAAACCTAAAAAACTAGGTTTTAGGAAAATTTACCTCAACCTAGATAAAGTTCTCTTCCTCTTTTTCTTAATTTTCATGATGGTGGAATATCTGTGGTTACCTCTCAATTCTTTTCTTGCTGGTCTTTTACTCAGCCAGACGGGATATTTGTTTATTTCTTACAATAATATTTTTGCCATTATCACGAGTTCTCCTTTAATCAGTCTGGCCTTTCTCGTCTTGATTGTAATCAATCTTTTGGTGGCCTATTTCCAGATTTGTCTCCTCTTTATTGGGGCGCGTCACCTTCTATACCACGAAAAGAGAACCTTGATTGAGTACAGTCGCAAAGTTTTCCAGCAAAGTTTTCTGTTCATGAAACGCTTGAGCTTCTGCAAGATGGCTTTTCTATTCTTCTACGTAGCCATGCTCTTTCCTTTCATCAGGAAAATTTTAAAAATTTATTACTTAAATAAAATCGTTATTCCAGACTTTATCGTGACTTATCTGGAAGACAAGCACTGGCTAGTGGGCTTGATGATTTTTGCCTCTGCTTGGATTTTGCTCTATGTGTCTGTCCGACTCATGTTTACCCTTCCGAAGATTCTCTTTGAAAAGAGGACTGTGAGAGAAGGAGTAAAATATAGCCTACAAAAGACAAAAAAACAAGTTCTCTTTTATGCTTGGAACTTGCTACTCATTATTATTAAAACCTATCTCTTTTTCTTCCTTCTCTTGACTCCCTTGCTAATAGGACAGATTGTAATTGACAATTTAACACAGAAAGAATCACTGATTCTTGGAGTTATCAACTTTGTCTTGATAAAAAACATCCACTATATGGCCTTGACTTATTTCCTTGTTAAGTTTGTCTCCTTTTTGACAGGTGAGGAACTGGAGATTATGCCAAGAAGAAAAAAAGATCATTTGATGAGATGGGGAGTTATGGGCTGCGCTAGTATCTTTTTTGCGCTGGAAGGTTATATCTATCTGGAAGCTCCTGTGACAAATACCCCTTTAGTCATTTCACATAGGGGCGTTTCAAACAAAAATGGTGTACAAAACACTGTACAGTCTTTGGAAAAAACAGCGCAACTGAAACCAGATTTGATTGAAATGGATGTACAGGAGACCAAAGATGGTCAGTTTGTGATGATGCATGACGCCAATCTTAAGAACTTAGCAGGTATCAATGCCAGACCTCAAGACTTGACTTTGGAGGAGTTGACAGGGTTAGATATTTCTGAAAATGGCTATCGAACCAAAATATCTAGTTTTGATGACTATCTCAATCGCGCGAATGAACTTCATCAAAGATTGTTGATTGAAATCAAAACCAGTAAAAAAGACAGTCCACAAATGATGGAACGTTTTCTAGAGAAGTATGGAACAATTATCAAGCAGTATGGTCATCAGATGCAATCACTAGACTATCATGTGATTGACCAAGTTTTGAAATATGATTCGACTATTCCAGCTTATTTCATCTTGCCTTATAATAGTATTTTCCCAAAAACCAAGGCAACTGGCTATACCATGGAGTATTCAACATTGGATGAATATTTTGTTACTAAACTTTGGTATACAGAACAAAAGCTTTACGTATGGACCATCAATAGCTCTGACGCACTTGATAAATCGTTGCAGTTGTCAGTGGATGGGATGATTACAGATGACATGGAGATGCTACAGGAGACTTTAGCAGCAGCTCAGGAAGATCCAGAATACACCGATCTCCTTTTGAAAAAAGCTACGGAGTTCTTTAATTTCTAACATAGAAAAAAGGAGAAGTGAACCTTCCTCCTTTTTCTGTAGGTGATTAGAATGGTAATTTTCCAGCGAAAGCACCTAGTTTTTTCTTAGTCGTTTCGTTGATTTGTTCTAGAGCAGAGTTGATGGCTTGAACGGTCATATCAGACAAGGTTTCTAGGTCTTCTGGATCTACAACTGCTGGACTGAAGTCAATGCTGACCACCTTTTTGTCTCCAGTTAAGGTCGCTTGAACAAGGTCTTGAGCAGACTTTCCAACAAATTGCATAGCAGCGAGTTCTGCTTGACTTTGTTCCATTTGTTTTTGAAGTTTTTGTGCTTGGCGCATCATGTTTTGCATGTTCATCATAGTGATTTACAGTTCCCTTTTTCTATTATTTTCTTTTTTATTTTATCAATTTTAGGAGTAAAAGTCTATTATTAGTTTAAAGCTAAATTTCAAATTCAAGTTAGTCAGCAAGCAGTCTTCTCTGGGAGACTTGTAGTCCAAGCATTTTTTAGGATAGTTGTTGATCCAATTTTCGATGAAGGCGACTTCTTTAGGAGTCGTTTTCTTGGTTCCTTTAGGCAACCATCTACGAATGAACCTGTTGTGATTTTCATTGGTTCCCCTTTCCCAAGAGGCATAGGGGTGTTGCGCATAGTAGATATGCTCCTTAGAAAACACATCAGACAAGCGGTTGAATTCGGCTCCATTATCTGCCGTGATGGAAAGAATTTTGTATTGTCTTAAGATGAGTTTTAGAGCCTGATTGACGGACTCAGCGCTTTTATTGGGAATCAATCGGATAATTTGGTGTCTGCTCCTTTGATTCGTCAAGACCAGGAGACAGTGGTTTTTCGCTCTTGTGAGTAAAACCGTATCAATCTCGTAGTGCCCATTCTCCAATCGAAGATTGATAACCTTGGGACGCTGTTCAATGGATTGACCAGCAGGTTTAAAGTTGAGGCTAGCTTGTTTCTTGACAGTTTTTCCTTTTCTAGGATAAAGTAGATTCTGTTTGGTCAATCCTAATTTTCCATGATGAATCTAGTGGTAGATGGTAGAAATTCCCACTGTAACGCCCTTAGACTTGACCATCATTTCAGGAGACAACTTTTGGTTATAATAGTGGAGGATCTTTACCGAAAAAGACCTACTATCCAGTAGCCCCCTACTGTACTAGTCCTTTTTTAGCTTATCTATGGTATAATAGAAGGTAGATTTATCAATTGGAGTATGAAGGATTTTATGATTAAACTTGTAGCAACCGATATGGATGGAACCTTTCTAGATGGAGAGGGTCGGTTTGATATGGAACGCCTCAAAAACTTGCTTGTTTCCTACAAGGAAAAGGGGATTTATTTTGCTGTGGCTTCAGGTCGCGGTATCTTGTCGCTGAAAAAGCTGTTTGCGGATGTACGTGATGAAGTGATTTTTATAGCTGAAAATGGGAGCTATGTTGAGTTTCATGGAGAGGATATGTACGAGGCTACTATGTCTCGGGATTTTTACTTGAGCACTTTTGAAGCTTTAAAGAAATCGCCCTATTTTGATGAAAACAAAATGCTCTTGACTGGGAAAGAAGCTTGTTACGTATTAGATACAGTGGATGAGACCTATCTCATGTTTAGTCGTCACTACAATGAAAATATTCAAAAAGTAGCGAGTTTGGAAGATATCACGGATGAGATTTTTAAATTCACCACCAACTTTACAGAAGATACGATAGAAGCTGGAGAGGCCTGGGTCAATGAAAACGTTCCTGGTGTGAAAGCCATGACCACAGGTTTTGAATCCATCGATATTGTCTTGGACTATGTTGATAAGGGTGTGGCTATTGTTGAGCTGGCAAAAAAACTGAATCTGACCATGGATCAGGTTATGGCGTTTGGCGATAATCTTAATGACCTTCATATGATGCAGGTTGTGGGGCATCCAATCGCTCCTGAAAATGCGCGACCAGAGATTTTAGAATTAGCAGAGACAGTGATTGGCCACCATAAGGACCAGTCAGTGATGGCTTATATGGAGGGCTTGTAATGGCAGTTATTAAATTGATTGCATTGGACTTAGATGGCACCTTGCTGACAACGGATAAAAAGCTGACAGATCGAACTAAGGCGGTCCTCAAAGCTGCGCGTGACCGTGGCATCAAGGTCGTACTGACAACGGGACGTCCTCTAAAGGCTATGGATTTCTTTCTCCATGAGCTAGGTACTGACGGTCAGGAGGATGAGTACACCATCACCTTTAATGGTGGTCTGGTGCAGAAAAACACGGGAGAGATTCTCGATAAAACAGTCTTTTCAATCGATGATGTTTCACGATTATACGAGGAAACTGAAAAACTCGGACTTCCGTTAGATGCCATTTCAGAAGGAACAGTTTATCAAATCCAGTCTGACCAAGAAAGTATCTATGCTAAGTTCAATCCAGCCCTGACCTTCGTACCTGTCGCTTTTGAAGATCTATCTAGTCAGATGACGTATAATAAATGTGTAACTGCCTTTGCCAAAGAACCTTTGGATGCAGCGATTCAACAGATTTCTCCAGAATTGTTTGACCAATATGAAATCTTCAAATCGCGTGAAATGCTATTGGAATGGTCACCGAAGAACGTCCACAAGGCAACAGGTTTAGCAAAATTAATTAAACACTTGGGAATCGATCAAAGTCAAGTCATGGCTTGTGGTGACGAGGCCAATGACCTTTCTATGATTGAGTGGGCAGGTCTAGGAGTTGCCATGCAAAATGCAGTTCCAGCGGTTAAGGAAGTTGCCAATGTGATTACCCCGATGACCAACGACGAGGAAGCCGTTGCCTGGGCTATCGAAGAATACGTGCTAAAGGAGAACTAAAATATGGGATTATTTGACCGTCTATTCGGAAAAAAAGAAGAGCCGAAAATCGAAGATATTGTAAAAGAAGCACTGGAAAATCTTGATTTGTCAGAAGAGGTTGAAGAAAACCAAACGGCAGTCGAAGAAACTTCTCAGGAAGAGACAACAAGAGAAAAAGTGGAAGAAACACCAGCTCAAGAAGAAATTCCTAAGATCTCAACAGAAGAAGTTATTGAACCAGAAGCAGTCGAGGAAACTGCTCAGGAAGAGCTTGAGCTAGAATCTGATGAATTGGAACAATTCCAAGAGCCTGAAGAAGTTTTAGAAGAAGAGAGCCAAGAAACTGAAGAAGAACTAGCGTCAGAAGTAGTAGAAGAAGAACTTCCTCAGGTTGAGGAAACCGTTCAGGAAAAATATGACCGCAGTCTAAAGAAAACCCGTACGGGATTCGGAGCTCGTTTGAATGCCTTCTTTGCCAACTTCCGTTCTGTCGATGAAGAATTCTTCGAGGAATTGGAAGAACTGCTCATCATGAGCGATGTCGGTGTGCAAGTTGCTTCAAATTTAACAGAAGAACTACGCTATGAAGCCAAATTAGAAAACGCTAAGAAGCCTGACGCACTTCGTCGTGTCATTATCGAGAAATTGGTTGAACTCTATGAGAAGGATGGCAACTACGATGAACAAATCCATTTCCAAGATGGTTTGACAGTCATGCTCTTTGTCGGAGTCAATGGTGTTGGGAAAACAACTTCTATCGGGAAATTGGCTCATCGCTACAAACAAGCTGGCAAGAAAGTCATGTTGGTTGCGGCAGATACCTTCCGTGCTGGAGCCGTTGCCCAGCTAGTAGAATGGGGCCGTCGTGTGGATGTTCCTGTTGTGACGGGGCCTGAAAAAGCTGATCCAGCAAGTGTGGTCTTTGATGGGATGGAACGTGCTGTAGCAGAAGGAATTGATATTCTCATGATTGATACAGCAGGTCGTCTGCAAAACAAGGACAACCTTATGGCCGAGTTGGAAAAGATTGGCCGTATTATCAAGCGTGTCGTTCCTGAAGCACCCCATGAAACCTTCCTGGCACTTGATGCTTCAACTGGACAGAATGCCTTAGTACAAGCTAAAGAATTTTCGAAAATTACCCCTGTTACCGGTATTGTATTGACTAAGATTGATGGAACTGCTCGAGGTGGTGTTGTTCTGGCTATCCGCGAAGAACTTAATATCCCTGTAAAATTGATTGGTTTCGGTGAAAAAATCGATGATATTGGGGAATTTAACTCAGAAAACTTTATGAAAGGTCTCTTAGAAGGTTTGATTTAATACAAAATAAATATCCTGCAAGTCAATCTTGCAGGATATTTTTGCTATTCTAAACGGCCATCTTCACGATAGGCGATATCTGGTTGCCAGGTCCATTCGGCTCCATACTTCTCAAGTAAGTCAAAACTAGCTTGAGGTCCCATGCTTCCAGCTTTATAGTCATGAAGTGGAGCACCGTTTTCAGCCCAGAGCTCTTCGATACGGTCAATCAATTTCCATGAAGCACTTACCTCATCCCAGTGGCTAAAGTTGGTAGAGTTGTTGTTCAAGACATCGTAGATTAATTTCTCGTATGGCTCTGGTGAGGCTCCAGTAGCAGTAGCATCTGTACGGTAATCCAGAGAGCTTGGAGCCAGGTTAAACTCTTCACCGACTTGCTTCCCATTTAGGCTGAGAGAGAAGCCTTCAGTTGGTTGGATATAGATGGTCAGGATATTTGGCGCCAAAGGCTCACCGAAGATAGAGTCCATTTGCTTAAAGACGATATTGACGTGAGTTCCTTTTTCAGTCAGACGTTTCCCTGTTCGGAAGAAGAAAGGAACACCACGGAAGCGATCGCTGTCTACAAAGAAGGCACCAGATGCAAAGGTTTCTGTTGTAGATTCAGGATCGACATTTGGCTCGCTACGATAGGAAATGTATTTCATGCCATCGATTTTACCAGAGCGATATTGACCACGGATAAACTGTTCTTTCAATTCTTCCTCAGTTGGATGATAGAGGTTTTTAAAGACCTTAATCTTTTCAGCACGAATCTCATCTTTTGTAAAACTAGCTGGTTTGTCCATGGCTAGAAGAGAGAGAAGTTGTAGAGTATGGTTTTGCACCATATCACGGAGGGCACCAGATTCATCATAGTAGCCGCCGCGTTCTTCAACACCTAAGCGTTCCGCAAAGGTAATTTGAACATTATCGATGTGTTCGCGATTCCAAACATTCTCAAAGATCATGTTGGCAAAACGAACCGCAAAGATACTTTGAATCATCTCTTTACCTAGGTAATGGTCAATTCGGTAGATTTGCTCCTCATCAAAGGCTGCAAGGAGATCTTCATTGAGTTTGCTTGCTGTTTCGTAGTCTGTACCAAATGGTTTCTCAACGATCAAGCGCTCAAAACCTTTGCCATCTACAATGTTTTCAGATTTTAGGTGCTTTGCAATGGTCCCAAAGAACTGAGGTGCCATAGACAAGAAGAAGAGCTTATTGTGTTCAGCTTGGTATTTTTCATTCAGCTCAGCTTGTAATTGACGCAAAGCAATGTAATGTTCCGTATCATTCACATCATGGCTTTGATAGTAGAAGTGGCTAGCAAATTCTTGGGCTTGCTCGGTACTATCTGCCAAATCAAGGATGGACTCGACAACTACAGATTCAAAATATTCCTTACTCCAAGGTCTACGAGCTGTTCCGATGACTGCAAAATGCTCAGAAAGATTGCCTGATTTATAGAGTCTGAAAAGGGAAGGGTAGAGTTTGCGTTTAGCTAAGTCTCCACTCGCACCGAAAATTGTAACAATAACCTTTGATGACATCTAGCTACCTAATTTCTATATTTTTTCCTAGTCGGACTAGGGATGAGATTTCCTCATTGTCATAGTTTTTATTTTATCATAATTTTCAAAAAAATCAAAAAATCCAATACGCAATTAAAAAACTGCAAGGAAAACCTTACAGTTTTGTTTTATACGTTTAAGACCTTGTCCAAGAACTCTTTCAGACGAGGGTGTTGCGGATTGTCAAAGATTTGATCTGGAGTTCCATCTTCCAGGAATTCACCATCAGCCGTAAAGATAACACGGTTGGCCACCTGACGAGCAAATCCCATCTCATGAGTTACGATAATCATGGTCATGCCTTGTTCCGCCAATTCCTTCATAACATTCAGTACATCTCCAACCATTTCAGGGTCCAGAGCTGAAGTTGGCTCATCAAAGAGCATGATATCAGGATTCATGGCAAGTCCACGAGCGATAGCTACACGTTGTTTCTGACCACCTGAAAGGCTATCTGGATTAGCCTTAGCTTTGTCCGCAAGGCCGACTTTCTCCAGCAGTTCCATTCCCAATTTCTCAGCTTCTTCTTTGGTCATCCGTTTGTGCTCAATAGGTGCAAAAGTGATATTCTCTAGGACGGACATGTGAGGGAAGAGATTGAAATGTTGGAAAACCATTCCGACGTTCTCGCGAACATGGTCGACATTGGTTGATTTTTCAGTCAAATCATAACCATTTACTGTAATGTGACCACTCGTTACCTCCTCGAGAAGGTTAAGGCTACGTAGGAAAGTGGATTTACCAGAACCAGAAGGACCGATGATACAGACAACATCACCTTCATAGAATTTAGTAGTAATGCCTTTTAAAACTTCGTTTTTTCCATAATACTTATGCAAATCATTTACATCAATTTTTAGTTTTGCCATTAACGAATCCTCTTTTCTAAGCGTTTCGCTAGTCTAGTCAAAAGCGTGATAATTACAAGATAGAAGATAGCAAGGATTGCATACATCTTGAAACTTTGGTAGTTACGGGCGATGATAATCTTACCAGTTTGGAAAAGTTCCACCAAACCGATAGCAGATACGATGGTTGTATCTTTAAGAGCGATAACGAATTGGTTAACGAAGTTTGGCAACATCAATTTAGTCGCTTGTGGCAAGATAATCTTACGCATGGTTTTTCCATAAGAGATACCAAGACTGCGACTGGCCTCCATTTGTCCAACTGGAACAGCTTGAATCCCACCACGAACGATTTCAGCGATATAAGCAGCAGCATTGAGTGAGAGGGCAATAGTACCAGCTACAAAGTCATTGATTGGACTTTGTTGGCCTGTAATGGACTCGATGAAGTTTGGAATTCCCCAGAAGATGAAGGCAGCAAGGATCATCAAAGGAATTCCTCGAATAACGTCAACGAAAATCTCAGAGATAAGACGAAGAGATTTGTATGGGCTAACGCTAAACATACCAAAGATAATCCCAATTACAATGGCGATTGCAAATGAAATAAGGGCTAAAGCAAGTGTGATTCCAAGTCCACTAAGGAGTTGTTTGTAGTTGTTTTGAAGCAAGCCCCAGATGGTTGTTTCGTCAACCGTACTTGTAGAAGTAGTTGTTGCTCCGCTAGCCAGATACTTGTCGAGAATTTTTTGAAATTCACCGTTTGCTTTGAGGTTGGCAAGCCCCTTATTGAACATTTGAATCAATTCAGGGTTTGTTCCTTTTTTAACGGCAAAGGCTGTTTCACCGATTGGAGTTCCAGCGATTGGTGTTTTCAATTTTTGCCCTTGGCTGATAGAATATTTGAGAACGGGCTCATCATCCATCACGGCATCGATAGCTCCAGTGTTGAGACTGTCATACATAGATGCGCCATCTGAAAAGGTTTTAATCTTGTAGCCGTATTTGCTTTGATTTTCAGTTAGAAACGTTTGAGAGGCAGTTCCGTTTTTTACACCAACTGTCTTATCCTTGAGATCTTCATAAGAAGCAATGGTACTGGATTCTTTTACACCGAGAATCGTATTAGCAGTGTAGTAGGAATCAGAGAAATCAAATGTAGCTTTACGAGCGTCCGTAACAGACATACCAGCGATGATACCGTCTGCTTGTCCGGCCTGAACAGCACTGATCGCTGCGTCAAAGCCTGGGTTAGTAATCTCAATTTCAAATCCTTGATCTTTGGCAATAGCCTTGATCAAGTCCATGTCAATACCAGTGTACTCGTTGTTTGAATTTTGAAATACAAAAGGTGCAAAAGATGAATCACTGGCAATAACATACTTAGGTTTAACTGTGTCAGCTTTTACTACTCCTAATGAGAAAATGGGAAATAAAATTAGCAAAAATGCTAGGATTTTTTTCTTCATTTTAAGTCTCCTTTCCGAATATTTTCCCATTATATCAGAAAAAAGAAGAAAAGGCAAATTTTAAGGATTTCTATGTTAGAAGATATAACATACAAACCCTTTATTTCTTTCTTGAATTACCACTACAAAGTGCTATAATAATAGAAGAAATGAGGGCGGGAACATGAAGAATAAAAGAATATTTAAAGACTTCCAATCTTCCCAAATGAGTTTAAATATTTACACAAGTCCTTTGTTAGCCTTTGTTTTTGTCTTTATAGGAGAGTTTGTTGCATATACTTTGTATGGTATTAGCTTGTTAGCTCTCATCGGGCTTGCTAGAAATTTTGGAGAGGCTGGTCAAAATCTTGCAACCTACTTGCAGACCTTGCAGGAGAGCTTGACGGATAAAACAAGTGACTTTCGTTTAATTTTAGAATTGCTGGCCTTTGGTTTTATTCTCAACACTGTATTCAGATGGACTAGAAAAATTGAGAAAAGACCTATTCGAACCTTGGGATTTTATAGAGAGAATTTCCTCAGCAATCTTCTTAAAGGATTTGGTCTAGGTTTGGCACTTTTTCTTCTGACCTTGTTAGGTTTGGTGGGCTTAGGGCAATATCGTTTGGAGTCCATTCACTTGAATCCTTATTCGCTTACCTTTGTTGTCTTTACTATCCCATTTTGGATTTTACAGGGGACAGCAGAAGAAGTGGTATCCCGTGCATGGCTCCTTCCTCAATTAGCCTTAAGAACCAATCTAAAACTTGCTGTTGTCATATCTAGCATATTTTTTACCCTGCTTCATATGGGGAATTCTGGTTTAACACCTCTATCTCTAGTGAATCTTTTTTTATTCGGGGTTGCCATGGCTCTTTACCTTCTCAAAACCGATACAGTTTGGGGTGTTGCAGGTATTCATGGGGCTTGGAATTTTGCTCAAGGAAATCTCTTTGGGATTTTAGTTAGTGGACAACCATCAGGAACGTCTCTAATGACCTTTTTACCACAAGGCAATCAAGGATGGCTATCAGGTGGTTCTTTTGGCATAGAAGGTTCTATCATGACAAGTCTGGTATTGCTACTGCTGATTGTCTATCTCGCTTATCAATTAAAGAAAGAAAATGAAAGGATGTGACTTGGGTCTGTCCTTTTCTTCGTGAAAATGCTACAAGTATGCTAAAATAGGAATAGCACATCGAGAGAGGATTCTTATGATCAATCGCATTACAGACAATCAATTTAAACTAGTATCAAAATACCAACCTTCAGGGGACCAACCTCAAGCCATCGAGCAGTTGGTTGATAATATCGAGGGTGGAGAAAAAGCACAGATTCTGATGGGTGCGACAGGTACTGGGAAGACTTATACCATGAGTCAGGTCATTTCCAAAGTCAATAAACCCACTCTGGTCATTGCTCACAATAAGACTCTGGCAGGTCAGCTCTATGGAGAATTTAAGGAATTTTTCCCTGAAAATGCTGTTGAGTACTTCGTATCCTACTATGATTATTACCAACCAGAGGCCTATGTACCTTCTAGCGATACCTACATTGAGAAGGACAGTTCTGTTAATGACGAGATTGACAAACTCCGCCACTCAGCGACTTCAGCCCTTCTGGAGCGTAATGATGTCATCGTTGTAGCTTCTGTCTCTTGTATCTATGGTCTGGGTTCGCCAAAGGAATACGCTGATAGTGTTGTTAGTCTCCGTCCAGGCCTTGAGATTTCTCGTGATAAACTTCTGAATGACTTGGTTGATATCCAGTTTGAACGCAATGATATTGATTTCCAACGGGGAAGATTTCGTGTACGTGGGGATGTGGTGGAGATTTTCCCAGCTTCCCGTGATGAACACGCTTTTCGAGTAGAGTTCTTCGGAGATGAAATTGACCGTATCCGAGAAGTTGAGGCTCTGACGGGTCAGGTATTAGGAGAAGTGGATCATCTGGCGATTTTTCCTGCTACTCACTTTGTGACCAATGACGATCACATGGAAGTTGCCATTGCCAAGATTCAGGCCGAGTTGGAGGAGCAGTTAGCTGTCTTTGAGAAGGAAGGTAAACTGCTAGAAGCCCAGCGTTTGAAACAGCGGACAGAGTATGATATTGAGATGTTACGTGAGATGGGTTATACAAATGGAGTTGAGAACTACTCTCGTCACATGGATGGTCGTAGTGAAGGAGAACCTCCTTATACGCTTCTCGATTTCTTCCCTGATGATTTCTTGATCATGATTGATGAAAGTCATATGACCATGGGGCAAATCAAGGGCATGTACAATGGAGACCGTTCGCGTAAGGAAATGCTGGTTAATTATGGTTTCCGTTTGCCGTCTGCCTTAGACAATCGTCCTCTTCGTCGTGAGGAGTTTGAAAGCCATGTGCACCAGATTGTTTACGTTTCAGCGACACCTGGTGACTATGAAAATGAACAGACCGAGACAGTGATTGAGCAAATCATTCGTCCGACAGGTCTTTTGGATCCTGAAGTGGAAGTCCGACCAACTATGGGACAGATTGATGACCTCCTAGGTGAAATCAATGCCCGTGTTGAAAAGAGCGAACGAACCTTTATCACAACCTTGACCAAGAAAATGGCAGAGGACTTAACTGACTACTTCAAAGAAATGGGCATCAAGGTCAAGTACATGCACTCGGATATCAAAACCTTGGAGCGGACAGAGATTATCCGTGACCTACGCTTGGGTGTTTTTGATGTCTTGGTCGGAATCAACCTGCTCCGTGAAGGGATTGACGTGCCTGAAGTAAGTTTGGTTGCTATTCTAGATGCTGATAAGGAAGGCTTCCTACGTAACGAACGTGGTCTCATCCAGACTATTGGACGTGCTGCTCGTAACAGCGAAGGGCATGTTATCATGTATGCGGATACGATGACCCAGTCTATGCAACGTGCTATCGATGAAACAGCTCGTCGTCGGAAAATCCAGATGGCTTATAATGAAGAACATGGTATTGTGCCACAAACTATTAAGAAGGAAATCCGTGACCTAATCGCCGTAACCAAGGCAGTTGCCAAGGAAGAGGACAAGGAAGTCGATATCAACAGCCTCAACAAACAAGAACGCAAAGAACTCGTCAAGAAACTGGAAAAACAAATGCAAGAAGCCGTCGAAGTGCTTGACTTTGAACTTGCTGCCCAAATTCGTGATATGATGTTGGAAGTGAAGGCGTTGGGGTAGTGAAGGAGAAAAATGGAAAATTTAAATTATTTTACTGGTGAATTTAGTGAATCCGAATTAAAAAATCATTTTGATTCCTTAAATGAAGAAAAACTGAAATACGAACTTAAAAATTTTATAAATCAATATCTAGATTTAGATGAAGAAGAACAATTGAAATATGCTAGGATTGTTTTAGTTATTTGTAGTGAATTTGAAAAACAAATTGATAAAGAAATAGAAAAGAAGTTGTTAGAGTTTTTCAATAAGCTCTTTGTAGATCATTTTTTAAATGTTTCAAATTTTGTAATTAGACATTATTTGTATTTTTTGTATTCTTACTTTTATAAAGAACTTGATTATGAAGACTATTCAACATTAATTGATAATAATAGTTTATTTTTATACTTATGTCATAAAGTAACTACGGAGAGTCTTACAGAAGATCACCTAACCCCTTATGTTATCGACGGTTTGTTATCAGTTTTTTTGTGTGTATTTGCATTTACAAGATTTGATTATGTAAAAAGAGTTGATTTAGAAAAGAACTTGATAGAACTTATTGATGTTATATTTAAAAACATTAATCTTAAATTATTTGAAATAATTGACTTTTGGTATTTTAGATTAGATGAGCTTGTTTCAATTTTTCAATTTGAGCACTTAAAGATAATAAATAACTATTTCATGGAGAATCCTCAATCTGAAGATATTGATGCCTACCTAGATTTTATATCAAGGCATTTTGATGATATAATTGAAGATTCAATAGAAGTTATTCGAAAGATAGCAGAAGAAAATGATTCGGATATCATCCGAAATCAAGCTATTAAGATAATTGAGAAATATGATAACGATTATTTAAATGAGAAAAGTGATCCAGAATCTATCTCAGCATTTGATGCTGAACAACTTTTAGAACAAGCGGACAAGATTATATACTATATTCGTTCTAAATTGACTGTTGATGCAAATGAGTTGAAAGAAATAGGTTCCTTTGGACATTATACTAAGATTGACACTTTAACAAACTACCTCATAAAAGCCGACTGGAAGAATGACAATGATGACAATGATTCTAAAGTGAAATCTCCCTATTTGCGGCTTACTAATCTCAAGCAGCTAAATGACCCGATGGAAGGAAGGGCAATCCACGATTATTTGGGTATAGATAATACTTTTTTTCAACAATACCAAACTTCCAATGTTTTTATATCCTCTCTAACCACGGTATCTGATAGTTTACCTATGTGGAAGGAATATGCAGATTCATCTCAAGGTGCCTTCCTTGAATATAATCTGTCTTATCTTGAAGATATAGTTGCTCATAAATCTATAGAGTTTGTTAAAGTTCATTATTTAGATTTAATGTCAGAAAATAAAGATGAAACAGATGTTGGTAAATCTCTTGATAATTTAAAACAGATATTTAAAAAATTGAAAGAGCTGGAAGCTGAAAAAGAATTAAAAAGTTTTGCTGAGAAATTGAAGAAGATTTCTTATCTTTTCAAAGTTAAAGACTATGAGTATGAAATGGAGTATCGTATTTTAATTAATTTAGATGATACAGCGATACAAAATATTATTAATAGAGATGCTAATGATTCATCAAATGAGAAATACTTGAAGAAAGAAGAAATTGGGTTAGAAGTTTTTGATAAAGTTAACTATAATGATTTTAGGAAGTATATCGTATTAAGCCCAAAAGATAATGGCAGATATGATTTATTTGTATACATTAATCTGGCTCCTTTGAAATACTCAAAAGTAATTCTGGGGCCAAAGGTTACGGATGCAGACTATATTGCTCCTTATCTCAAACTTGCTAATCCTGATATAGAGATAGAAAGTTCAAAGATCCCTTATCGTTAAGTTTAGAAAAAATTAAAGCTTCAAAGAAATTATAATCTTTTTATTAATAAGGAGAAGCTAGTAATGAAAAAAATTTTACTTTTAATTTTCTTCATTGTAAATATTGTCCCTTTATTCTTTATTCTACGTTTTGCCTTCCTTTTCTTTACAACAACTTATGACATTTTCCCTGAAGCAAATCAATCGGAGGTAGAGGCAGCAGTAAGAAGAACCCTTGATTTGTATGGTTTTAAAGGAGATATGAAGGTTACGAAGTTTTCTAGAGATAAATGGACTTCTGAAAAATACAAAATTGAATACGATTATAGTGAAGAGGTTGATGGAAGTAGAGTCACTGTGAGTCATGCCTTGTTTTATCGTCCAAAGTCCTCAAAATACCATCCCCAAAAGACTGATGAAGAACTAGCCTATGATGGGAGTACGAAAACCATGTTACAAGAATTTTCAGACATGGCTCATAAACTACTTAACCAGCATCCTGTCAGTATTTCTCACAAAGAGAAGGTAGAGAGTTTTTTTAAGCAATATGAAAATCCAAATCTAGAATATGTGAATAGTTACTGGAGTGTCGATACTGAATCTGGGAATATTCAAGACTATTATGCTCTCATTGAAAAGAATCGTAAGGAAGGGAAAGCTTTTCAAGGTTTGTATGATCTCCCTATTGATGAATTCTTGGAAAAAGAAATGATTAAAGGATACATCATCTATCGCGATATTGTTTTAGAAGAGGGTGAGAAAGATTATTTTGGTAGTGAAGGTGGACTGAATGAGTTTATCAAGAATGGAATAGATAATGCAGAGCTACCAGATGCCCTTTATGAGGTTTCTTACTACTATGGTGCTAAAGGATATCGTTCAGGTAGTAGTGTCTCTTTAAAGGTTCAAAACCATAAGATGCTCTATTATGGAAGTAATTTTAACTAAAAATTTTATATGTAATAATTTGTGTTAAAATAATAGACGAGATAATTTAAAAGTGATAGATATTAGTCATTAGTTAGTAGTTTGAATTTAAAGGAGGAATAAATAGTGAAAAATTCGAGTACTTTTAACAAGCTTATTTATATCGTCCTATATTCCTTACTGATAGCATTTGTTATTGTTCATGTCATATTATGGTCATTTGGTTTATCATTTACTCCGATTATTTGGAATATTTGGCTCTTTCTTCTAATTTTTACTCTATTTATTCGCTTTTTGAAGTCCTTTGCAATTCTTGATCTTCTTTTTGGGATATTTGGACTGAAATTTATTCCCATAGCGTGGAATACAAAGCTTTTTGTTCCAATTATCCTCTCTATTTCGCATATTTTTATTTACTTTTTAAAGAGGAAATATCGCTTCCTTGAAGGAGTGCGCAGTGCGATTTGTAGTTTTTATATTTGGTTATTTGTAATTGTCGTTTTCGTCTTTATTCCAAATCCTCCTGTTCCAATCACGATTGATTATGAAGTTAGGGAACAAGAAATTGTCATTAAAAAAGGATATTTGCTTCATGATGTATACTATTATCATGAGTTGATTAATCCCTTTATCATGAAATCTGATATTAAGTTCGAAAAAGTCATATAACAAATTAGAAAGTGAGTAAATTTATGTCCCGTGCGCAAGCAACCATTTTAACCAATATCTGTCTGATTGAAGACCTTGAAACTCAGCGCGTGGTTATGCAGTATCGCTCTCCTGAAAGGAATCGCTGGTCTGGTTATGCCTTTCCTGGAGGTCATGTAGAAAATGGCGAGGCTTTCGTAAAGTCTGTCATTCGTGAAATCTATGAAGAAACAGGATTGATTATCCAAAATCCTCAACTGGTCGGTATTAAAAATTGGCCCTTAGATACAGGTGAGCGCTACATCGTCTTTTGTTATAAGGCGACAGAGTTTACTGGAAGTCTCCAATCATCCGAAGAAGGAGAAGTATCTTGGGTGCAAAAAGACCAGATTCCAAACTTGGATCTGGCCTATGATATGCTACCCTTGATGGAAATGATGGAAGCACCTGACAAGTCAGAGTTCTTCTATCGCCACCGTACAGAGGACGGCTGGGAGAAAGAAATTTTCTAGTCTTTTACTAAATAACCTAACTGATCCAAGGCCTCCTCGATATAGTGGAGGTCTTGTTGTGTTTCAGCTTCAACAAGGTGGTAATGGATGCCGTCTGTCAATTCAGAAAGTGGTCTAAAGTCAGAATTCTCGACTTGTTCCAGAAAATGCTGGACATCTCGGCGACAGGTGAGTTTGAGCAGAGTTTCAATTTCACCATAAACGGGATGATCAATTAAGATATTTTGAACGCGTCCGCCATTATCTACTATAGCCAAAAGTTCCTGACCAATTTCTTCCAGTTCATGTTTCACTTTAAAGAGTTTGTGGACGTAGGGGTTGGCATCATTTTCTTTGTAGATATAACCACGATTGGTTGACAAGATAGGAGCGCCATCGGCTCGCAAGATGGCAATGTCTTGGACGATGATTTGGCGTGTGACATGAAAGTGTTCAGCCAAGGTTTGACCATTGAGAGCTTTTGGTGACTCTTTTAACAGTTTGAGAAGAGCTTGTTTGCGATCCTTTGTCATAGTTTTTCCTTTTAGCGACGTTTTCGAAGCACTTTATAGACAGCTAGTGCTAATGTATAGTCTATCATACTATGGACAATTGTTCCAAAACCAACTAGGACAAAGAGAACATAAAACATATTTTCAACGTTTGTCCCTGAAGTAGCATAGAAGATGATACAAGCCAGTACTTCAGCAATAGCGTGAACAACACCCAAAACAAAGTTAAAAATCCAAGATGCCTTTGGTTTATCCAAGGTTTCAGGGAATTTTTTTAAGTAAAATGCTCCCAAAATACCAAAAACGATGTGAGAAAAGGCGCGCAGGACGATAACCATGGGATAGCCTGCCATCAGGAAGCCGAGACTAGAAGCGATGATCACAAAAGCAGCCATCAAAGGTGATAGGAACATGGCGATAAAGATGGCGATATGGCTTCCTAAAGTGTAAGAAGCTGGTGGGATGACGATTTTAAAAGGCATAATGATCGGAATCAAAATCGCGATTGCTGTGAGTAGTGCAGTCATGGTCATAAACTGCGTTTTTTTCCGTATATCCATAAGAACCTCCATTTAACTGTATATACACAAGTATAGTACAATAAATAAACAGACATGTCAAGAATTTATTTTGATTTTATTGGAAATTTTCAAAAGTATAGGTGGTAAATTCAAAAAATTTTCATATATTTTCAAAATTTTGAACTAATGACTCCTTGGTAAATAACTTTTTATGAGTAGAAGATGAGCCTTTACTGGTGAAAACTAAAACTCCACCTTCAGGACGAAAGTGGAATTATGCTTATTTCTTCAAGGTTTGTAATCGTGGGACAATTGCTACAGTTAGGATGGCTGAGATGAGTAGTTCAGCAATTGAGTTTGTAGAGATAACAGTTGCTAGGAGTTTTTGGATATTGCCATCAAAGACATTTCCAAAAAGGAAGAAGATTCCCCCAAGGACAAAGACGGTATTGGTAAGAGAACCGAGAGCACCGGCAATGATGAGGCCTGTTCTGTTTTTCAATAATTTATAAACTAGGTAAGGAGTCAGACCAATCAAAACGCGAGGGACAATAGCGATAATCGCAGAATAGATATTTCCGTTCGGTACGAATGGTGAGAAGAGGTAGCTGGTTGGAAGGATGGTAATCGTGTTTACCGTCAAGCTAAGTAGCCCCATCAAGAAACCAAGTGTAACTCCAACTCGAGGGCCGTAAATAATACTTGCAATGATTACCGGAATATGAACGATGGTTGGTTTGATTGGAAATGGGAAAAGATTAAACAGGATTGAACTTAAAAAGTGGATAACGAGCATAGTTGCAAAAAAGATTGCAATGGGCGCAATATTAGAGCGTTTTTTCATCGAGGGTTTCCTTTATTCTTTCTAAAATAGTATTCAGGTCAGCTAGGGCGCCTTTTCCGTAATCGCCACAGGCTAGTAGAGATTCCTTTGGAGAGATAATCTGATAACCATAGGTCTCTAATGTTTTTAGATTAGCCTGAGTTGCCGGATGGTCATACATTTTTGTGTTCATGGCTGGTGCGACTAACTTTTTGACGTGGTCTGGCAGGGCAAGAGCTGTACTCGTAACCATGTTATCCACAAAACCATGCGCAAGTTTGGCAATGGTATTAGCGGTAGCGGGGACGACGATAAAAAGGTCGGTTTCTTTTCCTCTTTCGATATGATTGACTTGATCAGGATAGGGTTCCTGCATGACATCAAGATGAACTGGATTCTGTGAGAGTACCTGTAGTGTCAAAGGCTGGATAAACTCTCTCGCTGCCTCAGTCATTAGGACAGTGACATCATGGCCTTGTTTTTTTAAAGAACTGACGAGATCAGCTGATTTATAGGAGGCAATAGAACCTGTCACTGCGATCAGAATATTTGCCATGGCTTTCCTTTCTATGAATCGTAAGCATGAATTTTCTCAAGTAGGAGGCTTGCAATTTCCTCTTTTGTTTGAACAGTTTGAAGATGGTCTTTCTCAACAAAGATTGCCCGATGCTGATTTGCTGAAATTTGAGTTAGGTCATTTGCAATGATTAAGTCTGCTTGGTTCTTGATAAGACTCTTTCGTGCGATCTCAATAAGATAATCCTCAGAGACATCAACCAGCAGTTTAAAGCCAATTAGATGAATAGCAGGATTCCATTCCTTGACTAGAGAGATGATTTTGGGTGTTTTTTTCAAAAATAAAACCTGCACCTCATCATTGGAAGAGATCTTAGCTTCTTTGTTTTGCTTGTCTAAAAATTCTTCTGGATTAGAGCTAGCCTGTACCTCCTCAAGCCCCGTCATATAAACAGGAGTGTAGTCAGAAACTGCCATAGAATGAATCAGAACCTGATAATTTTGAACATGCTCTTTCATTTCTAAAAGAAGATCATGAGTATTTTTGATTTCTCGAATGGTTAGATAGGGATGAGGTTCTGGCTTCACAGCTCGGTTTGTCGTTATCAGACAAACCTCATGACCAGCAGCAAGTAGGGTTTCGGTGATGATTTTCCCCAAGAGACCAGTAGAATGGTTCGTAATAGAGCGGACTCTATCGATAGATTCACTCGTACCGCCCGACGTAACTAAAATTTTCATAGGACTATTGTACACAAAAATAAACGTTAAGTAAAATGAAAGCGATAAAATTTTGCTAAAACAAAGCTACACTATAGTTTACAACTATAAAGGCATATAAAATTTTTCAAAGGGCTCTAAAAATCTTGAAATTTAGGATATTTACGAACGTTCTAAGAGTTTAAGGGTGTTAAAAATCTTTTTTTGTGTTATAATGAATTATCACATTAGAGATTAGAGGAGTTTTGAATGAAAACAGATATTGAAATCGCACAGAGTATTGAGTTAAAGCCAATCGTGGATGTTGTAGAGAAACTGGGTATTTTTTACGATGATTTGGAGTTGTACGGAAAGTACAAGGCTAAGCTCAGTTTTGATAAAATTCGTGCAGTTGAGAGTATTCCAGTTGGGAAATTGATCTTGGTAACTGCCATCAACCCAACGCCTGCAGGTGAAGGGAAGTCAACCATTACCATTGGTCTTGCAGACGCCTTGAATAAAATTGGTAAGAAAACCATGATTGCTATTCGCGAACCGTCTCTTGGTCCAGTCATGGGGATTAAGGGTGGTGCTGCTGGTGGTGGTTATGCCCAAGTGTTGCCAATGGAAGACATCAACCTCCACTTTACTGGAGATATGCATGCCATTACAACTGCCAACAATGCCCTTTCTGCTTTGATTGACAATCACTTGCACCAAGGGAATGAGCTGGGAATCGACCAACGTCGCATTCTCTGGAAACGTGTCGTGGACTTGAACGACCGTGCCCTTCGTCATGTTACCGTTGGACTTGGTGGCCCTCTAAATGGTATTCCACGCGAGGATGGTTTTGACATTACCGTTGCTTCAGAAATCATGGCCATTCTTTGCTTGGCGACTGATATTGAAGATTTGAAACGTCGTTTGGCTAATATTGTAATCGGTTATCGCTATGACCGTACCCCTGTTTCTGTAGGGGATTTGCAGGTTGAAGGTGCCTTGGCTTTGATCTTGAAGGATGCTATTAAGCCGAACTTAGTTCAGACAATTTACGGTACACCCGCTTTTGTACACGGTGGTCCTTTTGCCAATATTGCTCATGGATGTAACTCAGTTTTGGCAACAAGCACAGCCCTTCGCTTGGCTGACTATACAGTTACTGAAGCTGGTTTTGGTGCGGATCTTGGCGCTGAGAAATTCCTTGATATCAAGACACCAAACTTGCCAACTTCTCCGGATGCAGTAGTTATTGTCGCAACCCTTCGTGCCCTCAAGATGAATGGTGGAGTTGCTAAAGATGCTTTGACAGAGGAAAATGTGGAAGCCGTTCGCGCAGGTTTTGCCAATTTACAACGCCACGTTGAGAACATCCGTAAGTTCGGTATTCCAGCAGTTGTTGCGATTAACGAATTTGTCACTGATACAGAAGCTGAAATCGCAGCCTTGAAAGAACTCTGTGCTTCAATCGATGTTCCAGTTGAGTTGGCTAGTGTATGGGCTGATGGCGCAGAAGGTGGAGTAGCGCTTGCTGAAACGCTTGTCAAAACAATCTCAGAAAATCCAGCTAACTACACTCGTCTTTATGACAATGACCTTTCTGTCCAAGAAAAGATTGAAAAGATTGTTACTGAGATCTATCGCGGTAGCAAAGTGAACTTTGAGAAGAAAGCCCAAACGCAAATCGCTCAAATCGTTCAAAACGGATGGGACAAATTGCCAATCTGTATGGCTAAAACTCAGTACAGTTTTTCTGACAATCCAAATGCACTTGGAGCACCAGAAAACTTTGAAATTACCATTCGTGAGTTGGTACCAAAACTAGGTGCAGGTTTTATCGTTGCTCTTACTGGTGATGTTATGACCATGCCAGGTCTTCCAAAACGTCCAGCCGCTCTCAATATGGATGTTGAAAGTGATGGAACCGTTCTAGGATTGTTCTAATATTTAGATGATATTTAAAGAGTTTGGAAATGCTATCCAAGCTCTTTTTCTTATCTAGATATGAGGCCTTGTCTTCAGCTGATGAGAGAGTTTTCTTCTACAAGCCACCAGTCTAGGTAAAGATATTTTCCCTGATTTTTGATATAATAGAAACATTGACTTCAAGAGTAAGGAAGAGAAAATGAACGCATTATTGAATGGAATGAATGACCGTCAAGCTGAGGCGGTGCAAACGACCGAAGGTCCCTTATTGATTATGGCGGGGGCTGGTTCTGGGAAGACTCGTGTTTTAACTCACAGAATCGCCTACTTGATTGATGAAAAAATGGTTAATCCTTGGAATATCTTGGCCATTACCTTTACCAACAAGGCTGCGCGTGAGATGAAGGAGCGTGCTTACGGACTAAATCCAGCAACCCAGGACTGCCTGATTGCGACCTTTCACTCCATGTGTGTTCGTATTTTGCGTCGTGATGCGGATCATATTGGCTACAATCGTAATTTCACCATTGTAGATCCAGGAGAACAGCGAACTCTTATGAAGCGCATTCTCAAGCAATTAAACTTGGATCCGAAAAAATGGAATGAACGGACTATTTTGGGAACCATTTCCAATGCTAAGAATGACCTAATTGATGATGTGGCTTATGCTGCTCAAGCTGGTGATATGTATACGCAAATCGTGGCCCAGTGTTACACAGCCTATCAAAAAGAGCTTCGTCAGTCAGAGTCTGTTGATTTTGATGATTTGATTATGTTGACCTTGCGTCTCTTTGATCAAAATCCTGATGTTTTGACCTATTACCAGCAGAAGTTTCAGTATATTCATGTTGATGAGTACCAAGATACCAACCATGCCCAGTACCAACTGGTCAAACTCTTGGCTTCACGCTTTAAAAATATCTGCGTGGTCGGTGATGCGGACCAGTCTATCTACGGTTGGCGTGGGGCTGATATGCAGAATATCTTGGATTTCGAGAAAGATTATCCTCAAGCCAAGGTCGTTTTGTTAGAGGAGAATTATCGTTCAACCAAAACCATTCTCCAAGCTGCCAATGACGTCATCAAAAACAATAAAAACCGCCGTCCTAAGAATCTCTGGACCCAGAATGCGGATGGGGAGCAAATCGTCTACTACAGAGCCAACGATGAACAAGATGAGGCTGTTTTTGTAGCCAAAACCATAGATGAACTTGGTCGCAGCCAAAACTTCCTTCACAAAGACTTTGCAGTTCTTTATCGAACCAATGCGCAATCTCGTACTATTGAGGAGGCCCTGCTCAAGTCCAATATTCCTTATACTATGGTTGGAGGGACCAAGTTCTACAGCCGTAAGGAAATCCGTGATATTATTGCCTATCTTAATCTTATTGCCAATTTGAGTGATAATATCAGTTTTGAGCGCATTATCAACGAACCTAAGCGCGGAATCGGCCCAGGAACCGTTGAGAAAATTCGCGATTTTGCGAATATGCAAGACATGTCTATGCTGGATGCTTCAGCAAATATCATGTTATCAGGAATCAAGGGTAAGGCAGCTCAGTCTATCTGGGAGTTCGCCAATATGATTCTGGATTTGCGGGAGCAACTGGACCAGTTAACCATTACAGAGTTAGTTGAGGCTGTTTTAGAAAAAACAGGTTATATCGATATTCTCAATGCCCAAGCGACCTTGGAAAGCAAGGCTCGGGTTGAAAATATCGAGGAATTTCTCTCTGTTACCAAGAACTTTGATGACAATCCTGATAGTCAAGAAGAGGAAACAGGTTTAGATAAACTCAGTCGTTTCTTGAATGACCTTGCCTTGATTGCGGATACAGATTCAGGCAGTCAGGAGACATCAGAAGTAACCTTGATGACCTTGCACGCTGCTAAGGGACTCGAGTTCCCAGTTGTCTTTCTCATCGGGATGGAGGAAAATGTCTTTCCACTTAGTCGTGCAGCAGAAGATCCGGATGAGCTAGAAGAGGAACGCCGTTTGGCCTATGTCGGTATCACACGAGCAGAAAAGATCCTCTATCTGACCAATGCCAACTCACGCTTGCTTTTTGGGCGTACCAACTACAATCGTCCGACCCGTTTTATCACTGAAATCAGTTCTGACCTGCTTGAGTATCAGGGCTTGGCTCGTCCAGCGAATACCAGTTTTAAAGCTTCTTATAGCAGTGGTGGCGTGGCCTTTGGTCAAGGTATGAGCTTAGCTCAGGCCCTTCAAGAACGGAAACGCAATGCTGCACCAAGCTCTATCCAGTCAAGTGGTCTCCCATTTGGACAGTTTTCAGCTGGAAATAAAAAAGATTCGACTGATACAAGTTGGTCCATTGGTGACATTGCCCTTCACAAGAAGTGGGGTGAGGGGACAGTCCTTGAAGTCTCAGGTAGTGGGGATACTCGAGAACTAAAAATCAATTTCCCAGAAGTAGGTCTGAAAAAACTTCTAGCCAGCGTAGCTCCAATTGAGAAAAAAATCTAATTTTTCATCCTTCTCACGAATAATAAAGTGAGGAGGATTTTTATGTACAGTATTTCATTTCAAGAAGATTCACTTTTGCCTAGAGAAAGACTGGTTAGAGAAGGAGTAGAGGCTCTGAGCAATCAAGAGTTGTTAGCTATTTTGCTCAGAACAGGAACACGTCAGGCTAATGTATTTGAAATCGCTCAGAAAGTCTTGAATAGTTTGACCAGTCTAACTGATTTAAAGAAAATGACCCTGCAGGAATTGCAGAGTCTATCTGGTATTGGACGGATTAAGGCCATTGAACTACAAGCGGTGATTGAACTAGGGCATCGTATTCACAAACATGAAACTCTTGAGATGGAAAGTATTCTCAGTAGTCAAAAGCTAGCCAAGAAAATGCAACAGGAACTTGGCGACAAAAAACAAGAGCACCTAGTGGCGCTCTATCTCAATACTCAAAATCAAATCATTCATCAGCAGACCATCTTTATCGGCTCTGCGACACGCAGTATTGCTGAACCGAGGGAAATCCTTCACTATGCTATTAAGCATATGGCCACCTCTGTGATTCTCGTTCATAACCATCCATCAGGTGCCGTATCTCCTAGTCGAAATGATGACCATGTTACTAAGCTAGTCAAGGAAGCTTGCGAACTGATGGGAATTGTGTTTCTGGATCATCTGATTGTCTCGCACTCGGATTACTTTAGTTACCGTGAAAAGACGGATCTGATTTAGAGTTCATTAACAACATAGTCAAATAGTGTTTTATCCTTGGGACGATTTTCAAATAGAAATTCTGGATGCCATTGAACACCGAGAAAAGCGATGCCATCAGTCGTTGTGACTGCCTCGATTATCTCATCCTTGGGATCATAGGCCACAACCTTTAAATTGGGGGCCAAATCCTTTATGCTCTGGTGGTGGAAGGAGTTGATATGAGAGATTTCTCCATAGATTTCTCGGAGAATTGTATCAGGCTCCGTTACGAGGCGTTGGGTCGTGTATTCGGCTGAACAGTCCTGCCAATGATCCTCGATATCTTGGTGAAGCGTACCTCCCATAGCGACATTGAAAAGCTGGGTACCCCGACAAACAGAGAAAATTGGTTTCTTCTGCTTGATGGCTTCTCTGATAAGGGCTAATTCAAACTGGTCTCTTTGAAGATGGTAGTCATCGCTGTCAATGGTTTTAGGTTCACCATAGAATTTTGGATCAACATTTTGCCCACCTGTTAGGATGAGTTTATCAATCATAGCGATGTAATGGCATGCCATTTCTTGATCACCAATCGGAAGGATGATGGGAATTCCGCCAGCGTCCTTGACTCCTTCAACAAAGCCTTTTGCCGCATAGCTCATCATGACATCATCATCTGGATGAGCTTTTTCATTTCCTGTAATCCCAATAACTGGTTTTTTCATAAATGCTTTCGCTTTCTAATCCTCTTTACGCATAAAATAGAGGAGAGTTTGGAGTTCGCTTGTCAAATCGACATACTGAACGACTACATCTTTTGGAAGGTGGAGATGGACGGGTGAAAAACTAAGAATACCTTTTATACCCGCATCGACCAAAAGATTGGCAACTTCTTGTGATTTAACACTTGGAACAGTTAGGATAGCAGTTTTGACATCTGCTTCTTTGATCTTTTCTTTAATCTGAGAGATGCCATAGATTGGAATCCCGTCAGGTGTCTGGGTGCCAACTTCTGGATGGTCATCTAGGTCAAAGGCCATGATAATTTTCATCTTGTTGCGCTCATGGAAGCGGTAGTGGAGAAGGGCATGCCCCATATTTCCAATTCCAACCAACATAACATTAGTAATCGAGTTATCATTTAGGAGATCAGCAAAAAAATTCATCAATTTTTTAACATCATAACCAAATCCACGACGACCTAGTTCACCAAAATAGGAAAAATCCCGACGAACGGTCGCAGAATCGATACCGATAGCCTCTGCAATTTGCTTAGAGTTGGCACGTTCAATTTTTTCTGCATGAAATCTCTTGAAAATTCGATAGTAAAGAGAGAGTCTTTTTGCTGTTGCTTTTGGAATATCAGACTGTTTATCTTTCACAAAATCACAACCTTTCTATTCTTCTATTTTATAGAAACATTGTGAAAAAATCAACAAAAACAAGAAAAAACTAAGAAATTTCTTAGTTTTTATCTGAAAAATTAGCTTGTGAAAGAAATCGGTAGAGATCGCCAACTAATCCTTGATAAATCACTTTATCATTCAGTGTTAAGGAGCTGATTAGGAGAGTGTCGGGCAGGGTGACACAGCCTGATAGTGATAGCATAAGCTCTTCGTAATCGGAAAATTCAAGTGTGCGTTCTACCTGATAGCTATCTTTATATGTGAGACGATACATAGCAAACTATCTTTCTTCTTTAGTGAAGATACCGCGTTCTACTAAACTGTCCATGAGGAAGTAGAATTTCTCTTGGTGGATATGGTGTTCTTCAGATTTAAAGATATTGACCAAACGAAGACCTGATTTGTCAGTGATATTAATTTTAACACCTGTAAGCTCTTTGTTGATGATAATTTTTAGTAGGAAACCTTCACCACTATTAGGAACTTTTTCAAGTAGACGAGTCAGTTCGTAGTTTCCGACTTTTGTTTCAAAGAAAGTATTGTCTTTTAGTGTAAACTTTTTTACAGATGGACTAAGTGTATAGTCGTAGCGGCAGTTTTGTAGTTTAATGGTTTTTTCGAATGCCATTAGGTTAATCTCCAATAATATTTTTTAAGGTTTGTGCCAGTTGTTTCAGTTCGTTCTCGGTATTAAGAGGGGACAGACTAATACGGACAGACTCTTTTAAACGATGGGAATCCGATTCATAAAGAGCTTCGAGTACATGACTGGTCTGCACAACACCAGCAGTACAGGCTGAACCAGTTGAGATTGAGATTCCTTCAAGGTCTAACCGAAGCAAGAGTAAGTCATTTTTTTGACCAGGAAAGCCAATGTTGAAAACATAAGGAAGTTGGTGTTTGCTTTCGTTGAGATAGAAGTCGAGTTCCGCAATTTCACCAAGAAAAGCAGTTTTTAATCCCTCTAGTTTTTGGTAATGCTCGGCCTGATGATCCAAGTCTTCTTTGAGGGCAGCAACCATACCGACGATGGCAGCAAGGTTTTCTGTTCCAGCCCGTTTCTTTTGTTCTTGATCGCCACCGTGAAGGTAGGAATCAAAGCCCGTGGAAGAAGCATAAAGAAAGCCAACTCCTTTTGGTCCATGGAACTTGTGAGCGGAAGCACTAAGGAAATCAATTCCTAATTCTTCAGGATGGATAGGGATTTTTCCGATAGCTTGAACAGCATCAACATGATAAGCAGCAGGATGCTCTTTTAAAATATGTCCAATTTCAGCGATAGGTAAGAGACTACCCGTTTCATTATTGGCATACATGGTAGAAACTAGAATGGTATCGTCACGTAACGCTTCTTGAATTTGCTGCGCAGTGATTTCTTGATTTACTGGTTGGATGATGGTCGTTTCAAAGCCAAAATGTTGCACCAGGTAATCAATGGTCTCAAGCACAGAATGGTGCTCAATAGCTGTCGTGATGATGTGTTTTCCACGCTCTTGATGGCGGAGACAATAGCCGATAATAGCGGTATTGTTACTTTCTGTACCGCCAGATGTGAAAAAGATTCGTTGTGGCTTGGTTCCAAGTAGGTGAGCCAACTCCTGACGGGCTTCACGGAGCAGTTTACCAGCCTGCCGACCATGACTATGAATACTAGAAGGATTACCATGAGTTTCTTGCATGACCTTGGTCATTTCTGCGATAGCTACTGCTGACATTGGAGTAGTGGCAGCATTGTCCAAATAAATCAAAGAATCACCTTATTCCTTTTTATTATATGCAAAGAGTGGGCTAACTGGTTTTCTTTCGTGGATACGGACGATGGCATCACCAATCAATTCGCTAGCGGTAATGTAGCACACATTTTTCGGAGTTCTTTCTTTTGTGGCTACTGAGTCTGTCACAAGGATTTCTTTGATGTTAGTAGCATCAAGAAGGTCAGCAGCGCCTTCTACAAAGAGACCATGACTGGATACCGCATAGATTTCAGTTGCACCTTCACGTTCGACGATTTTTGCTGCTTCTGAGAAAGTACGTCCAGTATTTAGGATATCGTCAATCAAGATGGCCTTCTTGCCTTCAACATCACCGATGATATAGCCTTGGCTACGCTCTGAATCGTCTTGAGCATAGTCGATGATTGCGATTGGTGCATCTAAATATTCAGCTAAGCTACGGGCACGTTTGACACCAGAGTTTTTTGGACTTACAACAACGACATCTGATCCCAGCAACCCTTTATCGCTGTAGTGTTTAGCAAAGAGAGGAATTGTATAGAGGTTATCTACTGGAATGTCAAAGAAACCTTGAACCTGAACAGCGTGCAAATCAAGAGTTAGAACACGACTTACACCAGCCTTGACAAGCATATTGGCAACCAGTTTTGCAGTGAGAGGTTCGCGAGAAGAAGCGATACGATCCTGACGAGCATAACCAAAGTAAGGAAGAACAACGTTGATACTATGAGCACTTGCACGTACACAAGCATCGACCATGATTAACAACTCCATCAAGTGGTTGCTAACGGGGTAGCTGGTTGATTGGATTATGTAGACATCGTAACCGCGGACACTCTCTTCAATGTTGACCTGGATTTCACCATCAGAAAATTGGCGAGAAGATAATTTTCCGAGAGGTACCCCAACCGTTTCTGCGATTTTTTGTGCAATTTCATGATTGGAATTAAGTGCAAAAAGTTTCATGTTGTTTCTATCTGACATTATAGACCGTCCTCTGTAAACTCTAAATATTTTATCTCCATTATTTTACCAGAAAATGGAGATTATTTCAGCATTTTTTCATGCTTTTAATAAAACGAATTAATTTTGAAGGAGCTTTCTGATAAGTGATCTGATTTTCTTCTAAGAATTTCTGAAAATCAGCTTTCCCTTTTTCATGGTCTGTGACTTCAAGCTCGAGTTCATAGTCTGTATGATCAAAGTAGTGACTTTCATCTAGTGCCATTAGACCAATCGACGTTTCCATTTCGTAACGAAGAGTTGAAAGACAACCCAGAACAAACCAGTCTTGGCTTTCAATACCAATCTTAGCAAGTTCCTCTAGAACGAGTCCTTGAGGAAGTATTTGTTTTTCTAGGTAAGATTCAGCCTCTGGAAGAGTTAGTTTCTGGTTGTATTCCATATTTCCTACGGTTTGAGGTACTTTCAAGGTCAACTCTGCCCAATCTGAAAAGGTGCGAATGCGCATGGCAACCCTCTTTTCTCGCAATTTGAAATCTGGCGTATCAATGTAGTAGTTTTTCTGTAGGACGGGTTGGATATGGGAAAACTGCTCTTTTAAATGATCGTAATCCTCTTTTTTCAGTAGTGTTTTCAGTTCAATTTCTAAATGTTTCATTTTTCTAACCTTTTTTCTATCTTTGAAAGCGATTTATGGTATAATGGACAATGTATTTATTGTATATGATTGTAGTGAAAAAATCAAAAATTTTCAACAACACAATCACATACCAAAAGGGAGAAAATATGACCATAGAATGGGAAGAATTTTTAGATCCTTACATTCAAGCTGTTGGTGAATTGAAGATTAAACTTCGTGGGATTCGCAAACAGTATCGTAAACAAAACAAGCACTCTCCGATTGAGTTTGTAACGGGTCGTGTCAAACCGATTGAAAGTATCAAAGAAAAAATGAATCGCAGAGGGATTGGCTACGACACTTTGGAACATGACTTACAGGATATCGCGGGTTTGCGGGTCATGGTGCAGTTCGTCGATGATGTTCAAGAAGTTGTTGCGATTTTACGCAAACGTCATGATATGAGAGTAGTACAGGAACGTGACTACATCACGCATCGGAAGGCTTCGGGCTATCGCTCCTATCATGTGGTGGTAGAGTATACAGTTGACACCATCAGTGGTGTTAAGACGATTCTGGCTGAAATTCAAATCCGGACTTTAGCCATGAATTTTTGGGCTACGATTGAGCATTCGCTCAATTATAAGTATCAGGGGGATTTCCCAGAGGAGATCAAGAAACGATTGGAGATTACAGCTAGAATTTCCCATCAATTGGATGAAGAAATGGGGAAAATCCGTGATGATATTCAGGAAGCACAGGCTCTCTTTGATCCTTTAAGTAGAAAACTAAACGACGGTGTAGGAAATAGTGACGATACAGATGAAGAATACAGGTAAACGAATTGATCTGATTGCAAATAGAAAACCGCAGAGTCAAAAGGTTTTGTATGAGCTGAAAGACCAGTTGAAAAAACATCATTTTATACTCAACGACACCAATCCTGACATCGTCATATCAATTGGTGGGGATGGGATGCTTTTGTCTGCCTTTCACAAGTACGAGAATCAGTTAGATAAAGTTCGATTTATTGGCGTACATACAGGACACTTGGGATTTTACACAGATTATCGCGATTTTGAGTTGGAACAGTTGGTTACCAATCTCCAACTGGATACTGGTGCCAAGGTTTCCTATCCTGTTTTGAATGTCAAGGTGACACTTGAAAACGGAGAAGTTAAGACCTTCCGTGCATTAAACGAAGCCAGCATCCGCAGGTCGGATCGCACCATGGTTGCGGATATCATTATTAACCACGTTCCATTTGAGCGATTTCGAGGAGATGGAGTAACTGTTTCAACGCCAACTGGAAGCACTGCCTATAACAAGTCCTTGGGTGGAGCTGTCTTGCATCCTACCATTGAAGCCTTGCAGTTGACTGAAATAGCGAGTCTTAACAACAGAGTTTATCGAACACTTGGTTCTTCGATAATCGTTCCGAAGAAAGATAAAATTGAGCTTTTACCGACTCGTAATGACTATCACACGTTATCGGTTGATAATAGCATCTATTCTTTCCGAAATATAGAACGGATTGAGTACCAAATCGACCATCACAAGATACACTTCGTAGCGACGCCAAGTCACACTAGTTTCTGGAATCGCGTCAAAGATGCCTTCATCGGCGAGGTGGACGAATGAGGTTCGAATTTATCGCAGATGAACATGTCAAAGTCAAAACCTTTCTGAAGAAACACGAGGTTTCTAAGGGACTTTTGGCTAAGATAAAGTTTCGAGGTGGGGCTATTTTGGTCAACGATCAACCTCAAAATGCGACTTATCTCTTAGATGTTGGAGACAGGGTTACCATTGATATTCCAGCTGAGGAAGGCTTTGAAACCTTGGAAGCAATTGAGCGTCCACTGGATATTCTCTATGAAGATGACCATTTTCTGGTTTTGAATAAGCCTTATGGAGTTGCTTCCATCCCCAGTGTCAATCATTCTAATACCATTGCCAATTTTATCAAGGGTTACTATGTCAAGCGGGAATATGAAAACCAGCAGGTTCATATCGTGACCAGGCTTGATAAAGATACATCTGGTTTGATGCTCTTTGCCAAGCACGGTTATGCTCATGCACGATTAGACAAGCAACTGCAACGAAAGTCTATCGAAAAACGTTATTTCGCTTTGGTTAAGGGCAATGGGGATTTGGAGCCAGAAGGGGAGATTATCGCCCCGATTGCACGTGATGAAGACTCCATTATCACGAGACGGGTCGCCAAAGGTGGAAAATACGCCCATACATCTTACAAAGTTGTAGCATCTTATGGGAATATTCACCTAGTCGATATTCGCCTGCATACTGGTCGAACTCATCAGATCCGAGTGCATTTTTCTCATATTGGCTTCCCCTTGTTGGGAGATGACCTCTATGGTGGTAGCCTAGACGACGGTATTCAGCGTCAGGCTCTGCATTGTCATTATTTATCTTTTTATCATCCTTTTCTAGAGCAAGATTTGCAACTAGAAAGCCCCTTACCGGATGATTTCAGCAATCTTATTACTCAGTTATCAACTAATACTCTTTAAAATCTATTTTGAGTATAATTTATTTTCTTAAAGGAGAAAACTCATGGAAGTTTTTGAAAGTCTAAAAGCCAGTTTAGTTGGCAAAAATGCTCGTATTGTTCTACCTGAAGGGGAAGAACCACGTATCCTTCAAGCAACGAAACGCTTGGTAAAAGAAACAGAAGTTGTTCCTGTTTTGCTCGGAAATCCTGCAAAAATTAAAATTTATCTTGAAATTGAAGGGATCATGGATGGTTATGAAGTGATTGATCCACATCATTATCCTCAATTTGAAGACATGGTGGTTGCACTCGTAGAACGTCGTAAAGGAAAAATGTCGGAAGAAGAAGCACGTCAGGTCTTACTAGAAGATGTCAACTACTTTGGTGTTATGCTTGTCTATATGGGCTTGGTAGATGGAATGGTATCAGGAGCTATTCACTCAACAGCTTCAACAGTTCGTCCAGCTCTTCAAATTATCAAAACGCGTCCAAATGTTACTCGTACTTCAGGTGCTTTTCTTATGGTGCGTGGTACAGAACGTTACTTGTTTGGTGACTGTGCCCTTAATATTAATCCTGATGCAGAAGCTCTGGCTGAAATTGCTATTAACTCAGCAATTACTGCCAAAATGTTTGGAATTCAACCCAAAATCGCTATGCTAAGCTATTCTACAAAAGGTTCTGGTTTTGGTGATAGTGTTGATAAGGTGGTTGAAGCAACTAAATTAGCACACGATCTACGTCCAGACCTTGAGATTGATGGGGAATTGCAATTTGACGCAGCTTTCGTCCCAGAAACAGCAGCACTAAAAGCTCCAGGTAGCAATGTAGCAGGTCAAGCAAATGTCTTCATCTTCCCAGGTATCGAAGCAGGAAATATCGGCTACAAAATAGCTGAACGTCTAGGTGGTTTCGCAGCTATCGGTCCCGTTCTACAAGGATTGAATAAACCGGTCAACGATCTATCACGTGGATGTAACCCAGATGATGTTTACAAATTGACGCTCATCACAGCAGCTCAGGCGATCAATCAATAAAGAAATGTGGTCTCTTCCTCTCTAGTAGAAGAGGCTTTTTTAGCACAAAGAAAAGGACAGTTAGAAGCTTCTATGTTATACTAGATATATGTTAGATTTGAAAGAATACGGTGTTGACATGTGGCCGGAGGAGAAGATTTACTCTTTCCGCGAGAAACTCCTCAACTGGTACGATGAAAACAAACGGGATTTACCATGGCGTAGAAGTAAAAATCCTTATCATATCTGGGTTTCTGAAATCATGCTCCAGCAGACTAGGGTGGATACAGTTATTCCCTACTATGAACGATTCTTGGACTGGTTTCCAACTGTTGAAAGTCTGGCGAATGCGCCTGAAGAGCGTTTGCTGAAGGCTTGGGAGGGGTTGGGCTATTATTCCCGAGTTCGCAACATGCAGAAAGCGGCCCAGCAGATTATGGCTGACTTTGGAGGGGAATTTCCAAACACCTATGAAGGAATTTCTAGTTTAAAAGGTATTGGTCCCTACACTGCGGGAGCAATTTCCAGTATCGCTTTTAATCTACCCGAGCCAGCAGTTGATGGCAATGTAATGCGAGTTTTGTCTCGCTTGTTTGAGGTCAATCATGATATCGGAGTTCCTAGCAATCGAAAGATCTTCCAAGCTATGATGGAAATCTTGATTGATCCAGAACGACCAGGAGACTTTAATCAAGCCTTGATGGACTTAGGGTCTGATATAGAGGCACCAGTTAATCCTCGACCAGAAGAAAGCCCTGTTAAGGAATTTAGCGCAGCCTATCAGAATGGGACCATGGATTCTTATCCGATTAAAGAACCCAAGAAAAAGCCTCTTCCAATCTATCTCAAGGCTTTGGTTGTGCGCAATGCTCAAGGTCAATATCTACTTGAGAAAAACGAAAGTGAGAAACTGCTAGCTGGTTTTTGGCATTTCCCCTTGATAGAAGTAGAGGAGTTTTCACAGGAAGAGGAACAGCTGAATCTGTTTGCTCAGGTCGCTGAAAAAAGCGTTACTTTCGGTCCAACACCTCAAGAAAGTTTTGAGCAAGATTATGATTTAGAAGTTGATTGGTCCCATCAAGTATTTGATCAAGTCAAGCATGTCTTTAGCCATCGAAAATGGCATATTCAAATCCTAGCGGGTCAGGTGACAGATTCGAAACAGTTTGATGACAGAGAAATTCGCTGGGTTTCTCCTCAGGAGTTTTCTGATTATCCATTTGCTAAACCTCAACAAAAGATTTGGCAAGCCTATAAAACACTTCTTGAAGATGAGGGCTGGAATTAGCCATTTGTGCCTTCTTTACATTTTTTTGTTATAATAGATAGAGAAAAGGTGAACATATGAAAAAAATATTAGTTGTAGATGATGAGAAACCAATCTCAGATATTATTAAGTTCAATATGGCCAAGGAAGGCTATGAGGTTGTAACAGCCTTTAACGGTAGAGAAGCTATCGAGCTATTTGAGGCGGAGCAACCAGATATTATTATTCTAGACTTGATGCTACCTGAAATCGATGGTTTAGAAGTTGCTAAGACCATTCGTAAGACTAGCAGTGTTCCAATCATTATGTTATCAGCCAAGGATAGTGAGTTTGACAAGGTTATCGGTTTAGAACTTGGGGCAGATGATTATGTGACCAAACCCTTCTCAAATCGTGAGTTGCAAGCGCGTGTAAAGGCTTTACTCCGCCGTACAGACCTCGCTTCAGCTGATAGTCAAGAGTCTGATGAAAAGAAATCCCAACCCCTACAGATTGGCGATTTGGAAATTCTGCCAGACGCTTACGTAGCCAAAAAATATGGTGAGGAATTAGAGTTGACTCATCGTGAGTTTGAGCTATTGTACCACTTGGCCTCTCACATTGGTCAAGTCATTACTCGTGAACACTTGCTTGAGACTGTTTGGGGCTATGATTATTTTGGTGATGTTCGTACAGTGGACGTGACCATCCGACGTTTGCGTGAAAAAATCGAAGACACTCCAAGCCGTCCAGAATACATCCTAACCCGTCGTGGTGTGGGTTACTATATGAGAAATAATGATTGAAGATATTAGACAAACGATTCTGACCAGTGATTTTATCTTTATCCTGATTTTACTTGGCTTTATCTTGGTGGTAACCTTGTTGTTACTGGAAAATCGTCGGGATAATATTCGGCTAAAGCAGATTAATCAAAAGGTCAAGGATTTGATTGCAGGGGATTATTCTCGAGTTTTGGATATGCAAGGAAGCTCTGAAATCACCAACATCACCAATAATCTTAATGACTTGTCTGAGGTCATTCGTCTAACGCAGGAAAATCTGGAGCAAGAAACAAAAAGGCTTAACAGTATTCTTTCTTATATGACAGATGGAGTTCTTGCAACCAATCGCCGTGGTCAGATTACTATGATTAACGATATGGCTAAGAAACAGCTGGGTATCGTAAAAGAAGAAGCATTGAACAAAAGCATCCTGGAATTGCTTAAGATAGAGGATGAATATGAGCTGCGTGACCTCATTACACAGATTCCTGAATTGATGATTGATTCCCAAAATGCTAATGGTGAATATCTTAGCCTTCGTGTGCGTTTTGCACTCATTCGTCGTGAGTCTGGATTCATCTCTGGTTTGGTTGCCGTTTTGCACGATACGACCGAGCAGGAGAAGGAAGAGCGTGAACGGAGACTCTTCGTGTCCAATGTTAGCCATGAGTTGCGTACTCCTTTGACCAGTGTTAAATCTTATCTTGAAGCCTTAGACGAGGGAGCCTTGTATGATCCTGTTGCCCCTGATTTTATCAAGGTTTCACTCGATGAAACCAACCGTATGATGCGGATGGTGACAGATCTCTTGCATCTCTCTCGTATTGATAATGCGACCACTCAGTTGGATGTGGAATTGATTAATTTTACAGCCTTCATCACCTTTATCCTCAATCGTTTCGATAAGATGAGGAGCCAGGATGAAGAGAAAAAATATGAGCTGGTTAGAGATTACCCAATCAATTCAGTTTGGATCGAGATTGATACTGATAAGATGACCCAGGTGATTGATAATATTCTCAACAATGCTATCAAGTACTCACCAGATGGTGGGAAAATTACTGTCAGCATGAAAACCACTGAAGACCAGATGATTTTATCTATCAAAGACCAAGGTCTAGGCATTCCAAAGCAAGATTTGCCGAAGATTTTTGACCGCTTCTACCGTGTGGATCGTGCAAGAAGCCGTGCCCAAGGTGGAACTGGTCTAGGTCTGGCTATTGCAAAAGAAATCATTAAACAACACAATGGCTTTATTTGGGCCAAAAGTGAATACGGTAAGGGATCAACCTTTACCATCGTGCTCCCTTATGATAAGGATGCCGTAAAAGAAGAAATATGGGAGGACGAAATAGAAGACTAGAATGAGTGAAAAAGGCTTTAAATACAGTATTTTAGCATCAGGTTCCAGTGGAAATTCCTTTTATCTGGAAACGCCAAAAAAGAAGATATTAGTGGATGCAGGCTTGTCTGGTAAGAAAATTACCAGCCTGCTAGCTGAAATCAATCGCAAACCAGAAGATTTGGATGCGATTTTGATTACGCATGAGCATTCAGACCATATTCATGGAGTCGGTGTGTTGGCTCGTAAGTATGGTATGGATCTTTACGCTAATGAAAAAACTTGGCAGGCTATGGAAAATAGCAAGTACCTCGGTAAGGTTGATTCATCCCAGAAGCACATTTTTGAAATGGGTAAAACCAAAACCTTTGGCGATATCGACATTGAGAGTTTTGGGGTCAGCCACGATGCGGCAGCACCCCAGTTTTACCGCTTTATGAAAGACGACAAGAGCTTTGTCATGCTGACCGATACAGGTTATGTTAGTGACCGTATGGCAGGAATTGTCGAGAATGCTGACGGTTATCTCATTGAGTCCAACCATGATGTGGAAATCTTGCGAGCAGGATCTTACGCTTGGCGTCTCAAACAGCGAATCCTATCGGATCTCGGTCACCTCTCTAACGAGGATGGTGCTGAGGCCATGATTCGTGCAATGGGAAATCGAACCAAGAAAATCTACCTCGGGCATTTGTCCAAAGAGAACAATATCAAGGAGCTGGCTCATATGACTATGGTCAATCAGCTAGCCCAAGCGGATCTGGGAGTAGGAGTAGACTTTAAAGTTTACGACACCTCCCCAGATACAGCAACACCACTGACAGAGATATAAAAAAAGGAAGGCGAGTGCCTTCTTTTTTTATATTTTTTACAATCCTGCAAATTCTTTGATTTCTTGTGCGGACATGGAAGAGTCGCAACGGACATTGATTTGTCCATCCGCAATGTGAACAAAGCCTGGTACTGTTGGGATTCCGTAGCGTGAGCGGAATTCTTGCAACTCATTGAGTTGGCTTGCTTCTTCACTGTTGATAAAGTAGATGTGCGCTTTGGTTTCAGCTACGACACCAGCCAATGTACCTGCAAATTTACGGCAGTAAGGGCAAGTTTTGCGACCGATAAAGAAGGTTGCAGTTTCTTTTTTATCAAGAGCTTCTTGCGCACGCGCTACTGTTGTGACTTCAAGATCTTTAATATTTTCTAAAAATTGTTCCATGAGTTTACCTCGCTTTCATTGATATGTCTAGTATGCCACAAAGTTCCTAAAATTGCTTAGATTTGATACGAAAAAAAGATGAGACTAGTTTATCTCATCTTTATAGAGTGTTATTTCACAAACGCATTGATTTCCGCTTCGATGTTAGCAATCTTAGCTTGTGAGTCTTCGTTGCTTTCGCCCACAACGGCAATGTAGAACTTGATTTTTGGTTCAGTACCAGAAGGGCGAACAGCAATCCATGAACCGTCAGCAAGTGTGTATTTCAATACATCACTTGGAGGAGTAGTCAAAGTTGTCACAGTACCATCTGTAGTAGTAGAAGTTTGTGCTTTAAAGTCTTCTACAACAGTGATAGCTGTTGCGTTCCATTCTTTTGGAGCATTGTTACGGAATTTAGCCATGATTGCTTTGATTTGTTCTGCACCATCGACACCAGAAAGGGTAACAGAGATGGTCTTTTCAGCGTAGTAGCCATATTCTTTGTAGATTTCTTCGATACCGTCAGCAAGTGTCAAACCACGTGAACGATAGTAAGCAGCAAGTTCAGCAACGACAAGAACGGCTTGGATAGCATCTTTATCACGTACGAATGGCTTAATCAAGTAACCGAAGCTTTCTTCAAATCCCATCATGTAGGTGTGATTGTGTTTTTCTTCGAATTCTTGGATTTTTTCAGCGATAAATTTGAAACCTGTCAAGACATTGAACATAGTTGCGCCGTAGCTTTCAGCAATCTTCGTTACCAAGTCTGTTGATACGATGGATTTGCAGAGAGCAGCATTTTCAGGAAGTGTTCCAGCACTCTTATGAGCTTCCAAGATGTATTTAGCCATGATAGCACCGATTTGGTTACCTGAAAGGTTGAGGTAGCTACCATCTTTTTGAAGAACTTCAACACCAACACGGTCAGCGTCTGGGTCAGTCGCCACAAGAACATCAGCACCAACTTGACGGCCGAGTTCTTCAGCAAGTGCAAAGGCTGCTTGGTTTTCTGGGTTTGGAGATTTAACAGTTGAGAAGTCTGGGTCTGGAGTTGCTTGGGCTTCAACGACTTGAACTGAGTCAAATCCTGCTTGTGCAAGAGCACGGCGAGCCAACATTTCACCAGTACCATGAAGTGGTGTGTAGACAATCTTCATGTCTTTACCAAACTCTTCAATCAAGGCTGGGTTGATGTTGACATCTTTTACTTCTTTGAGGTATTCAACATCGACAGCTTCGCCGATAACTTCAATCAAGCCAGAAGCTTTTTCCGCTTCTACATCGGCAACTTCCACAGCAAATGGATTTTCGATTGCACGGATGTAAGTTGTCAAAGCGTCCGCGTCGTGTGGAGGCATTTGTCCACCGTCTTCACCATAAACCTTGTAACCATTAAATGGAGCAGGGTTATGGCTGGCAGTAATCATGATACCTGCAAAACAGTTGAGGTGACGAACTGCAAATGAAAGTTCTGGAGTTGGACGAAGGCTTTCAAATACGTAAGATTTGATACCGTGTTTAGCAAGAACTGCAGCAGATTCAAAGGCAAACTCAGGTGAGAAGTGACGGCTATCGTAGGCAATTGCCACACCACGTTCTTTTTCATTTTCACCTTTTGACTCAATCAAACGAGCCAAACCTTCAGTTGCTTGACGAACAACGTAGATGTTGATGCGATTTGTACCAGCGCCGATCAAGCCACGCATACCAGCAGTACCAAATTCAAGATTGGTATAAAAGGCATCTTCCTTTGTTTTTTCGTCCATATCTTCCAAATCTTGACGAAGGTAGTCTGGAAGTTCAGCAAAATCTATCCATTTTTGATAATTTTCTTGGTAAGTCATAGAGGATCTCCTTTTTTTGTAAATTCTTTTAATCGCTTTCATTATATCACGATTTATCATTTTAGTAAAACGTTAGCATAACTTTCTGAAAAAGCTTGAAATGAAATGGATTCTATAGTCTTGAACCCCTTAGGGAAACATGCTATACTACCTATATGATTATTTTACAAGCTAATAAAATTGAACGTTCATTTGCAGGAGAGGTTCTTTTTGATAATATCAATTTGCAAGTAGATGAACGAGACCGAATTGCCCTCGTTGGGAAAAATGGTGCAGGTAAGTCTACTCTTTTAAAGATTTTGGTTGGGGAAGAGGAGCCAACTAGTGGAGAAATCAATAAGAAAAAAGATATTTCTCTGTCTTACCTAGCCCAAGATAGCCGTTTTGAGTCTGAAAATACCATCTACGATGAGATGCTTCATGTCTTTGATGACTTACGTCGGACGGAGAAGCAACTTCGTCAGATGGAGTTGGAGATGGGTGAAAAGTCTGGTGAGGATTTGGATAAACTGATGGCGGATTACGACCGCTTATCTGAGAATTTTCGTCAAGCAGGCGGCTTTACCTACGAAGCTGATATCCGTGCTATCTTAAATGGATTCAAGTTTGACGAATCTATGTGGCAGATGAAAATTGCCGAGCTTTCTGGTGGTCAAAATACTCGTCTGGCACTGGCTAAAATGCTCCTTGAAAAGCCCAATCTCTTGGTCCTGGACGAGCCAACCAACCATTTGGATATCGAAACCATTGCCTGGTTGGAAAATTACCTAGTAAATTATAGTGGTGCCCTGATTATTGTTAGCCACGACCGTTATTTTTTGGACAAGGTTGCGACGGTTACACTCGATTTGACTAAGCATTCCTTGGATCGTTATGTAGGCAATTACTCTCGTTTCGTTGAACAAAAAGAGCAAAAGCTAGCAACGGAAGCTAAGAACTATGAAAAGCAGCAGAAGGAAATCGCTGCTCTGGAAGACTTTGTCAATCGTAATCTAGTACGAGCTTCGACAACCAAACGTGCCCAATCTCGCCGGAAACAATTGGAAAAAATGGAGCGTTTGGACAAACCTGAAGCTGGTAAGAAATCAGCCAACATGACCTTTCAATCTGAAAGAACGTCTGGGAATGTTGTCCTGACTGTTGAAAATGCAGCCATTGGTTATGATGGGGAGATATTGTCAGAGCCTATTAACCTTGACCTTCGTAAGATGAACGCTGTTGCGATTGTCGGACCAAATGGTATTGGCAAGTCAACCTTTATCAAGTCAATAGTAGACCAGATCCCTTTTATCAAGGGAGAAAAGCGTTTTGGTGCCAATGTTGAGGTTGGCTACTATGACCAAACCCAAAGCAAGCTAATACCAAGTAATACTGTTCTGGATGAACTTTGGAATGATTTTAAACTGACACCAGAAGTTGAAATCCGCAACCGCCTTGGTGCCTTCCTTTTCTCAGGAGATGATGTTAAAAAGTCAGTCGGCATGCTGTCAGGTGGCGAGAAAGCTCGTTTGCTTCTTGCAAAACTTTCAATGGAAAACAATAACTTCCTGATTCTTGACGAGCCGACCAACCACTTGGACATTGATAGCAAGGAAGTTTTGGAAAATGCCCTGATTGACTTCGATGGAACCCTTCTTTTCGTCAGCCATGACCGTTATTTTATCAACCGTGTCGCCACTCATGTTTTGGAATTGTCTGAGAATGGTTCGACCCTCTATCTAGGAGATTATGACTACTATGTTGAGAAGAAAGCAGAAGTAGAAGCAAGCCAGACAGAGGAAGCTTCAATGAGTAATCAAGCAAAAGAAGCAAGTCCAGCTAATGACTACCAGGTACAAAAAGAAAGTCAAAAAGAAGCCCGCAAGCTCATGCGTCAAATCGAGAGTTTGGAAGCTGAAATCGAAGAGTTAGAAGCTCAAAGTCAAGCCATTTCTGAACAAATGTTGGAAACCAACGACGCCGAAAAACTCATGGAATTGCAGGCTGAACTGGACAAAATTAGCCATCGTCAGGAAGAAGCTATGCTTGAGTGGGAAGAATTATCAGAGCAGGTGTAAAGATGAAACATCTAGGAAAGGTATTTCGTGAATTTCGAACAAGTGGGAAGTACTCCTTGAAAGAGGCGGCAGGTGAATCATGTTCAACCTCTCAGTTATCTCGCTTCGAGCTTGGGGAGTCTGATCTAGCAGTTTCTCGGTTCTTTGAGATTTTGGACAATATTCATGTGACTATTGAAAATTTCATGGACAAGGCTAGGGATTTTCAAAATCATGAACATGTTGCCTTAATGGCACAGATTATTCCGCTTTACTACTCAAATGATATTGCAGGTTTTCAAAAGCTTCAAAAGGAACAGCTTGAGAAAGCAAAGAGTTCGACCAATCCCCTCTATTTTGAGCTGAATTGGATTCTGCTACAAGGTCTGATTTGTCAAAGAGATGCTCGTTACACGATGAGGCAGAGTGATTTGGAAAAGGTAGCAGATTATCTTTTTCAAACAGAAGAATGGACTATGTATGAGTTGATTCTTTTCGGGAATCTCTATACTTTCTACAATGTGGACTATGTGGCTCGGATTGGCAGAGAAGTGATGGAGAGGGAAGACTACTACAAGGAAATTGGTCGGCATCGTAAACTTGTTTTGATTTTAGCTCTTAACTGTTACCAGCATTGTTTGGAAAACCGTTCCTTTGCGGATGCGGACTATTTTGAGGGCTATGTAGAGAAGTTGATTGGAAATGGTATCAAGCTTTATGAGCGCAATATCTTCCATTATCTCAAAGGTTTTGCCCTCTACCAGAGAGACTTGAAAGAAGAGGGGTGTAGTCAGATGCAAGAAGCCATGCATATTTTTGATGTTCTTGGACTTCCTGAGCAAGTGGCTTACTATCAGGAACATTACGAGAAATTTGTAAAAGATTAATTTTCCCAAATAAGGGAAAAATAGAGTAGCTCCTTCCAGTTTTGATACAATAGTTTCAAAATTTGGGAGGAGTTTTTATATGAATCGACATGCAATCCAGTTGATTAGTCGTGGGGCTATTAATAAGATAGGAAATATGCTCTATGATTATGGAAATAGTGTTTGGTTGGCATCAATGGGAACGATAGGACAGACTGTTCTTGGGATTTATCAGATTTCTGAACTCGTCACATCCATTCTGGTCAATCCCTTTGGCGGAGTGATTTCAGACCGCTTTTCGCGTCGCAAAATTTTGATGACGACAGACTTGATTTGTGGCGTTCTTTGCTTAGCTATTTCTTTCATCAGAAATGATAGCTTGATGGTCACTGCCTTGATTTTTGCCAATATTGTGCAGGCGGTTGCCTTTGCATTTTCTCGTACTGCTAATAAAGCCATCATAACTGAGGTTGTAGAGAAAGATGAGATTGTGACCTATAATGCTCGCTTAGAGCTCGTTTTGCAGGTTGTAGGTGTTAGCTCCCCTGTACTTTCTTTCATCGTTTTACAATTTGCCAGTCTCCATATGACGCTCGTTTTAGATGCCATTAGTTTTTTCATCGCATTTTGTTTAGTGGCTCTTCTTCCCCAAAAAGAAATCCAAGTACATGAGAAAAAGAGTTTTAGTTGGAAAGACGTCTTTATTGATATGAAGGCTGGACTACACTATATTTGGCATCAGAAGGAGATTTTTTTCCTTTTGTTAGTAGCTTCCAGTGTTAATTTCTTTTTTGCAGCCTTTGAATTTCTCCTCCCTTTTTCAAATCGACTATACGGGGTAGAAGGAGCTTATGCAAGTATTTTGACTATGGGCGCTATTGGTTCGATTATCGGAGCTCTTCTAGCTAGTAAAATAAAGGCAAGTGTTTATAATCTTTTGATTCTATTGGCTTTTACTGGAGTTGGAGTTTTTATGATGGGATTACCACTGCCAACTTTTCTTTCCTTTTCTGGAAATTTAGTTTGTGAACTGTTTATGACGATATTTAATATTCACTTTTTTACTCAGGTGCAAACCAAGGTTGAGGGGGAATACTTGGGAAGAGTATTAAGCACAATTTTTACCTTAGCCATTCTATTTATGCCGATTGCAAAAGGATTTATGACAGTGCTGCCAAGTGTTCATCTCTTTTCTTTCTTGATAATTGGAAGCGGGGTTATCATCCTATCTTGTCTATCTCTCGTTTATGTGCGAAATCATTTTAACAAAGAGTCATAATTTCTCTTTTTTAAGAAAAGATTACACCATGAATCATTTTTCAGTCCTTCTCTATTGTGAGGAGGGCTTGCTTTGTGGTAAAATGGGATTATGAATGAAAGAATGAATGAGTTAGTTGCCTTACTTAACCGCTATGCGACCGAGTACTATACGAGTGACAATCCCTCGGTTTCAGATAGCGAGTATGATCGCCTCTACAGAGAGTTGGTCGAGTTGGAAGCTGCCTATCCAGATCAAGTTTTAGCAGACAGTCCAACCCATCGTGTTGGTGGTAAGGTTTTAGATGGTTTTGAAAAATACAGTCATCAGTATCCTCTTTATAGTTTGCAGGACGCTTTTTCACGTGAGGAGTTAGAAGCTTTTGATGCGCGTGTTCGCAAGGAGTTACCCCATCCTACCTATATCTGTGAGTTGAAAATCGATGGTTTGTCTATTTCTCTTACTTATGAAAAGGGGATTTTGGTCGCTGGGGCGACACGTGGTGATGGTTCTATTGGTGAGAATATCACAGAAAATCTCAAGCGCGTCAAGGATATTCCTTTGACCTTACCAGAAGAACTTGATATTACAGTTCGTGGGGAGTGTTACATGCCACGCGCTTCCTTTGATCTGGTCAACCAAGCCCGCCAAGAAAATGGAGAGCCTGAATTTGCCAATCCTCGTAATGCAGCTGCAGGAACCCTCCGTCAGTTGGATACAGCAGTAGTGGCCAAGCGTAATCTTGCGACTTTCCTCTATCAAGAAGCCAGCCCTTCAACTCGCGACAGCCAAGAAAAGGTTTTGAAGCATCTTGAACAGCTTGGATTTGTAGTTAATCCTAAACGAATTCTGGCTGAAAGCATAGATGAGATATGGGAGTTCATTCAAGAAGTAGGACAAGAACGGGAGAAACTGCCCTACGATATTGATGGAGTGGTAATCAAGGTTAATGACCTAGCAGGTCAAGAAGAGCTTGGCTTTACCGTTAAAGCGCCCAAGTGGGCAGTCGCCTACAAATTTCCCGCTGAAGAAAAAGAAGCCCAGCTCCTTTCAGTTGACTGGACAGTAGGTCGTACGGGTGTTGTGACTCCGACTGCCAATCTAACACCTGTCCAGCTTGCTGGGACAACCGTTAGCCGTGCGACCCTTCATAACGTAGATTATATCGCTGAAAAGGATATTCGCAAAGACGATACAGTTATCGTTTATAAGGCTGGAGACATTATTCCTGCTGTTTTGCGTGTGGTAGAGTCCAAGCGTGTTTCTGAAGAAAAACTAGATATTCCGACTAATTGTCCAAGTTGTGACAATCAATTGCTTCATTTTGAAGATGAAGTAGCCCTGCGTTGTATCAATCCTCGCTGCCCTGCCCAAATCATGGAAGGTTTGATTCACTTTGCCTCTCGAGATGCCATGAATATTACAGGACTTGGTCCATCTATCGTTGAAAAACTTTTTGCTGCTAATCTGGTTAAGGATGTGGCGGATATTTATCGTCTGAAAGTAGAAGATTTCCTCCTTTTAGAGGGTGTCAAGGAAAAGTCAGCCTCTAAACTGTTCCAGGCCATTCAAGCATCCAAGGAAAACTCTGCTGAAAAGCTCTTGTTTGGTCTGGGAATTCGCCATGTCGGAAGCAAGGCTAGCCAACTCTTGCTCCAACATTTCCACTCTATTGAAAATCTAGCCCAAGCTGATCCAGAGGAAGTGGCAAGTATTGAAAGCTTGGGTAGTGTAATTGCACAAAGCCTTCAGACTTATTTTGCTACAGAAGGGTCGAAGATTCTCTTAGACGAGTTGAAAGAAGCTGGAGTTAATCTGGACTACAAAGGACAGACAGTAGTAGCAGATGCGGCCTTGTCAGGTTTGACCGTTGTGCTAACGGGGAAATTGGAACGCCTCACTCGCTCTGAAGCCAAAAGTAAACTCGAAAGTCTTGGTGCCAAAGTCACAGGCAGTGTTTCTAAGAAAACGAATCTTGTCGTAGCAGGAGCAGATGCAGGAAGCAAGCTCCAAAAAGCGCAAGAACTTGGTATCGAGATTCGCGATGAGGCCTGGCTAGAAAGTTTGTAAAGAATAGTTGAGAACTAGATGTTAGATAGTATGGAACTATCTCTCCTGATGTGTTTTTATATCTATTAAAACTATTCTCTATTGTGCTGAATTTCCCGTTAAATTCTTCAGCACCAAATAAAATTAAAATAGAAATTAGAAATTAGGAAAAAACATGTACAATTATCCCGTTCTTCTCCATTTTCATAGAAAAAATGGAGATTATACAGCTTGCTCATTTAGCACAGACCGAGATGAAAACAAATGCTCTTTAACTTCAGAGACCACTTATTTTGGTCTTCAGTTTTCTTTTACCGTGACCAGTCAGGAGAAGGTAGATAGTTTCACCTTCAAAGCCGAGATAGATGGTGTATTAAAAGAATATCTTGTACGTTTTAACTACTATCCCTTGCTGACAGAAGCATGGATTTTAGAGGGAGATGAGACTGTGTATTATTCAGAAAATCCAGCTATTGCTAGTCCATATTATAAGGATCAGAATCCATTTGCCTTTGATAAAGCCATCCATAGCGCAAGCTTTGATCATCACTGGGGATACCAAGGAGAACTAGGTTACAGCCTTTCAGATTATCAGACAAGCTTTAAACTTTGGGCTCCAACAGCTACAGCTGTTCAGGTGGTTGTCTATGAAAACACTAGTAACGATGCACCGATTTGGAAAACATTTAATCTAGAGCGTGGGAATAGCTATTCATACAGTCATAAGTACAATACCATTGGTGTTTGGAGTGTAGACCTGGATGAAAATCTTGCAGGTAAAGCTTATCAGTATCAGATTGAATTTCCTCACCACCAGACTTTGACGAGAGATCCGTACACGATTGCCACAAGTCCTGACGGCAAACGTTCCGTAATTCTTTCTCATCAAGACAGACAAGTAGAAGGATTCGAAGTCAAACATGGTACGAAAGCTCCTTGGCGTTTGGAAAATCCATGTAAAGCAGTTATCTGTGAAATGCATATTCGTGATTTTACCAAATCGTCTACATCTGGTGTTCCTGAAGAACTCCGTGGAACCTTCTTGGGTGCTGCTCAGACTGGAACGGTTAACCAATACGGTCAAGCAACCGCCTTTGACTATATCAAAGAACTTGGTTGTAACTATGTTCAACTTCAACCTATCTTTGATCGCCATAAGGAATATGACGAGAACGGAAATGTAACCTATAACTGGGGCTATGACCCTCAAAACTACAATGCTCCAGAAACAAGTTTCTCTAGTAATCCAGATGATCCCGGACAAGTTATTCGAGACCTCAAGACCATGATTCAGGCTTATCATGATGCGGGAATCGGTGTCATTATGGATGTGGTTTATAACCATACCTTCTCAACAGTGGACGCTCCATTCCAGACAACTGTTCCCGATTATTTCTATCGTATGAATCGTGATGGAACTTTTCAAAACGGTACGGGGGTAGGAAATGAAACTGCAAGTGAACATGAGATGTTCCGCAAGTATATGATTGATTCCATTCTCTATTGGGTGAAAGAATACAATATTGACGGTTTCCGTTTCGACTTGATGGGCATTCATGATGTCAAAACTATGCAGGCAATTCGTTGGGCACTGGATGAGGTTGATCCGCGTATTCTCACTTATGGAGAAGGCTGGGATATGGGAACAGGTCTTGCTCCTTATGACAAGGCTAAGAAGGATAACGCCCACCAGATGCCAAATATAGGTTTCTTCAACGATAATCAGCGTGATGCGATCAAAGGAGGAGAAGTTTATGGAGCAATCAAATCAGGATTTGTGAGTGGTGCTGCTACAGAACCAATCGTCGCCAAGGCTATTCTTGGTAGCCGAGAGTTGGGATCTTATCTCAGTCCAAACCAGGTTCTCAACTATGTTGAAGCTCATGACAATTACAATCTTCATGACTTGCTAGCAACCCTTCATCCTGATAAGAGTTCCGACCAGATTATGCGCAAGGTTGAGACAGCGACAGCTATGAATCTTCTCATGCAAGGTATGTCCTTTATGGAACTTGGTCAAGAGTTTGGACGAACTAAGTTGATTCCAACTGGTGAACATGGAGAACTAACTCCTGCAGACCGAGAACGTGCTATGAATAGCTATAATGCTCCGGACAGTGTTAACCAAGTCAACTGGGATCTGATCAATGAACGCCAAGACAGTATCGAGTTTATTCGTCAGATTATCCGCCTAAAAACGCAAATCTGTGCCTTCTCTTATCCAACATATGAAGAAATTTACCGTCATGTCTTTGTCCACACGGCTGCTGAAAATAGTGGCTGGATTGTTTACGAGATTCACGGTGGATCAGAACATCTATTAGTGGTATTTAATGCTAAGGGAACCTCCTTCTACTTTGAAAATGCAGGTAAGCTTGAAATGTTCCTTACCAACAGTCGTTCAAAACAAGAAAATGTTATTGATGATATTAGTGTCGCAGTTTTAAAAGTGCTCTCATAAATTAATGTAGTAAAAAGGGTTAGATTATCTAATCCTTTTTGTCATTTATGAGGTTTTTAATGAAGAGTAGAATTAAGTTTCAAATAATTTGAAGGATCAAGATTGTGAAAATAATCTCAATTTTTTCACAAAAAGGGTTGTAATTTTCTGAAAATTTGATAAAATAAGTCTTAATCATTTTCAGGAGGAAGAGAATTTGACAAATTATCAGAATTTAGTAAATGGAAATTGGAAATCATCTGAAAAGGAAATTACAATCTATTCACCCATTAATCAGGAAAAGCTGGGAACAGTACCAGCTATGAGTCAAGCTGAAGTAGATGAGGCTATGAAAGCTGCGCGTGCAGCTCTCCCAGCATGGCGTGATTTAGCACCAGTTGAGCGTGCAGCCTATTTGCATAAGACAGCAGACATTTTGGAACGTGATAAAGAAAAAATTGGTACAATTCTTGCCAAAGAGGTTGCTAAAGGGATAAAAGCAGCCATTGGAGAAGTAGTACGTACAGCAGATTTGATTCGTTTTGCTGCAGAAGAAGGTCTCCGTATCACTGGACAAGCAATGGAAGGTGGCGGTTTTGAAGCTGCAAGTAAAAACAAACTAGCCGTTGTCCGTCGTGAGCCAGTTGGTGTCGTTTTAGCTATCGCGCCATTTAACTATCCAGTTAACCTTTCTGGATCTAAGATTGCTCCAGCTTTGATTGCAGGGAATGTCGTCATGTTTAAACCGCCAACACAAGGATCTATCTCAGGTCTGTTATTAGCCAAGGCTTTTGATGAGGCAGGTATCCCAGCAGGAGTATTTAATACGATAACTGGACGTGGTTCTGAAATCGGTGACTACATCATTGAACACAAGGAAGTGAACTTCATTAACTTTACAGGTTCAACACCGATCGGTGAGCGAATCGGTCGTTTAGCTGGAATGCGTCCTATCATGCTTGAACTTGGTGGGAAAGATGCAGCTATCGTTCTCGAAGATGCAGACTTGGAACACGCAGCTAAACAAATCGTCGGTGGAGCCTTTAGCTATTCAGGACAACGTTGTACTGCCATCAAGCGTGTCTTGGTTGTGGAAAGCGTAGCAGACAGATTGGCTGAATTGCTCCAAGCTGAAGTTGCTAAGCTAACAGTCGGTGACCCATTTGACAATGCAGATATCACACCTGTTGTTGACAATGCTTCAGCTGATTTCATCTGGGGATTGATTCAGGACGCTCAAGAAAAGGGTGCCAAAGCGCTCAGTCCAATCAAACGTGAGGGCAATCTCATTTGGCCAGGACTTTTTGATTATGTCACAAGAGATATGAAATTAGCATGGGAAGAACCGTTTGGACCTGTTCTCCCAATTATCCGTGTCGCTGATGCAAATGAAGCGGTAGCAATTGCCAACGAATCTGAGTTCGGTCTTCAATCCTCTGTCTTTACAAATGACTTTAAGAAGGCATTTGAAATCGCTGAAAAGCTTGAAGTCGGTACTGTTCATATTAATAACAAAACACAACGTGGACCAGATAATTTCCCATTCCTTGGTGTAAAGGGTTCTGGTGCAGGAGTGCAAGGGATTAAATACAGCATTGAAGCAATGACAAATGTCAAATCCATTGTTTTTGATGTGAAATAATTTCTAAAATCAGGAAATAACATTCCTGATTTTTATTTTTACTAAAAAATCCAGTTAAAAATTGAAAAATAACGAATGTTTTGATATTATACTAAGAAAATATATGCAAATCGTTTATTTTTTCAACAATTAAATGAAAAATTATATAATGTTAAGATATATTTTCTAAAATTTTCAAGATATTTTTTAAGAAATTCCGTAAACTGCTTGAAAGTTCTTTTAAAAGATAGTATAATAGAATTATAGAAAACGCTTACAAAAAGAAAGGGGATTGGATGAATAATCAAGAAGCATTGAGAACCTTCACTACTGGAGAAAATTTTCATCTCCAGCACTATCTAGGAGCACATAAAGAGGAAAAAGACGGAGAAATTGGTTTTACTTTCCGTGTTTGGGCACCTAACGCTCAGGCTGTGCACTTAGTTGGTGATTTTACAAACTGGACAGAGCACCAAATTCCTATGGTACGGAATGAATCGGGTGTTTGGGAAGTCTTCACAAGTCTGGCTCATGAAGGGCAGATTTATAAGTATCATATCACGCGTGCAAATGGGCACCAGATTATGAAAATTGATCCATTGGCGGTTCGTTTTGAAGCCCGCCCAGAGACTGGAGCCATCCTGACTGATATTCCAGAGAAAAAATGGAAAGATGGTCTTTGGCTAGCTAGGAGAAAACGCTGGGGCTTTTTTGAGAGACCAGTCAATATTTATGAAGCCCACGCTGGATCTTGGAAGAGAAATCCAGATGGTAGTCCATACAGCTTTGCACAACTCAAGGAAGAACTCATTCCATACCTTGTTGAGATGAATTACACTCACATCGAGTTTATGCCTTTAATGGCTCACCCGCTTGGATTGAGTTGGGGCTACCAGCTTATGGGTTACTTTGCTATGGAGCATTCTTACGGGCGACCAGAGGAATTCCAAGATTTTGTTGAGGAATGTCATTTAAACAATATCGGTGTAATTGTGGATTGGGTTCCAGGTCATTTTACCATCAATGATGACGCTCTTGCTTATTACGATGGAACACCAACTTTTGAATACCAAGACCACAACAAGGCCCATAACTACGGTTGGGGAGCTCTTAACTTTGACCTTGGGAAGAATGAAGTCCAGTCCTTCTTGATTTCTAGCATTAAATTCTGGATTGAATTTTATCATTTAGATGGTATTCGAGTGGATGCAGTCAGCAATATGCTCTACCTAGACTATGATAATGCTCCTTGGACTCCAAACAAAGACGGTGGCAATCTCAACTACGAAGGCTACTATTTCCTTCAACGTTTGAACACTGTTATCAAGTTAGCTCATCCAGATGTGATGATGATTGCAGAAGAAAGTTCATCAGCAACAAAGATTACTGGTATGAAAGAAATGGGCGGTCTAGGATTTGACTACAAGTGGAATATGGGGTGGATGAACGACATTCTCCGTTTCTACGAGGAAGACCCGATTTATCGTAAGTATGATTTTAATTTGGTAACCTTCAGCTTCATGTACGTTTTCAATGAAAACTACCTCTTACCTTTCTCACACGATGAAGTCGTTCATGGTAAGAAAAGCATGATGCACAAGATGTGGGGAGATCGATACAATCAATTTGCAGGTTTGCGAAATCTCTACACTTATCAAATTTGTCATCCAGGTAAGAAACTCTTGTTCATGGGAAGCGAATATGGTCAGTTCTTAGAGTGGAAGTCTGAGGAACAGTTAGAATGGTCTAACTTGGAAGATCCAATGAATGCTAAAATGAAATACTTCACTTCTCAACTCAATCAATTCTATAAAGAGCATCGTTGCCTTTGGGAAATTGACACCAGCTACGACGGCATCGAAATTATTGATGCGGATAATAGAGATCAGAGTGTCCTTTCCTTTATTCGTAAGAGTAAAAAGGGTGAAATGCTAGTCTGTGTCTTTAATATGGCGCCTGTTGAACGAAAAGACTTTACAATCGGACTTCCTGTCGCGGGAGTTTATGAAGAAGTTTGGAATACAGAATTGGAACAATGGGGTGGTGTCTGGAAAGAATACAACCAAACGGTTCAAACTCAAGAAGGATTATGGAAGGATTATGAGCAGACCTTGACCTTCACCTTGCCAGCTATGGGGGCAAGTATCTGGAAGATTAAACGTCGCTTGAAACCAACTAAAACTGTCACAAATAAAACCCAAAAAGGAGTAGAAAATGAAGAATGAAATGCTAGCTTTGATCCTTGCCGGTGGGCAAGGAACACGTCTCGGAAAACTCACTCAAAGCATTGCCAAACCAGCAGTGCAATTCGGTGGGCGCTACCGTATCATTGACTTTGCTCTTTCCAACTGTGCTAACTCTGGGATTCACAATGTCGGTGTGATTACACAATACCAGCCTCTTGCCTTGAACAACCACATCGGAAATGGTTCGAGCTGGGGACTAGATGGCATTAATACAGGTGTTTCTATCCTTCAACCCTACTCTGCAAGTGAAGGAAACCGTTGGTTTGAAGGGACTAGCCACGCTATCTACCAAAACATTGACTACATCGACAGTGTTAACCCAGAATATGTTTTGATCCTTTCTGGTGACCATATTTACAAGATGGACTATGATGACATGCTTCAGTCTCATAAGGACAACAACGCCAGCTTGACAGTAGCTGTTCTAGATGTGCCTCTCAAAGAAGCTAGTCGCTTTGGTATCATGAATACAGATGCCAATAATCGTATCGTTGAATTTGAAGAAAAACCAGCCGAACCTAAGTCTACCAAAGCTTCTATGGGGATTTATATCTTTGACTGGAAACGTCTACGCAACATGCTAGTAGCCGCTGAAAAGAGCAAGGTAGATATGTCAGATTTCGGTAAAAACGTTATTCCAAATTACCTTGAGTCTGGAGAAAGCGTTTATGCTTATGAATTCAAAGGCTACTGGAAAGACGTTGGTACTATCGAGTCTCTATGGGAAGCAAATATGGAATACATTGATCCAAATAACGCTTTGGATAGTCGTGATCGTCAGTGGAAAATCTACTCACGGAACTTGATTTCACCACCAAACTTTATTGGAAAACACGCTCATGTAGAAGATTCTTTAGTTGTGGATGGCTGTCTCGTGGATGGAACTGTTAAGCATTCTATTCTCTCAACAGAAGCGCAAGTACGTGAGGGTGCTGAAGTAGTAGACTCTGTAATCATGAGTGGTGCCATTATCGGAAAAGGTGCAAAAATTAAACGTGCCATCATTGGTGAAGGTGCTGTTATTTCTGAAGGTGTCGAAATTGATGGAACAGACGAAGTACAAGTAGTAGGATATGATGAAGTAGTGGGGGTAGCAACAGATGAAGATTGATAAATATTCAGCCATTTTAGGAAACACCGTTGGTTTTCACGATATGTCAACTTTGACAGATCATCGTCCAGTAGCCAGTTTGCCATTTGGAGCAAAATATCGTTTGATCGACTTCCCTCTCTCTAGCCTTGCAAATGCTGGTGTTCGTAGTGTCTTTGGAATTTTCCAACAAGACAATATTAGTTCAGTCTTTGACCACATTCGTTCAGGACGTGAGTGGGGCTTATCTACCCTTCTCAGTCACTACTATCTAGGTATTTATAATACGCGTGTTGAAAGTAGCACAGTTGGGAAAGAATATTACCAACAGCTTCTCACTTATTTGAAACGTTCAGGGTCAAATCAGACAGTTGCACTTAACTGTGATATCGTGGTGAATATTGACCTCAATCAAGTATTCCATTTACATACTACTGCCGGTCGTCCGATTACAGTTGTTTATAAGAAATTACCTAAAAAGGATATTTCAGATGTTAATGCCATCTTGGAAGTCGATGAAACAGACCGTGTTCTTTCTCATAAACTTTTTGATGCCAAATCAACAGATGAACTTTTCAACATGTCTACAGATATATTCGTTGTTGATACTCCGTGGTTGATTAAGCGTTTGGAAGAAGAAGTTCAAAAAGAATACCCAGAAAAATTACGCTATGTTTTACGTGAGTTGGCAGCTAAAGAAGGTGCTTTTGCTTATGAATACACTGGCTACCTAGCCAATGTTCACTCTGTTCAATCCTATTATCAAGCCAATATTGATATGCTAGAGTCTCAAAAATTCTACTCTCTCTTCTCACCTAACCAAAAAATTTATACCAAGGTTAAGAATGAAGAACCAACTTACTACTCAAACACCTCTAAGGTAAGTACTTCGCAGTTCGCCTCTGGTAGTATCATAGAGGGTGAAGTAGTTCAGTCGGTCCTATCACGTAATATTCACGTTCATAAGGATAGTCTAGTTAAAGACAGTCTTCTCTTCCCACGTGTTGTGATTGGTCAAGGTGCCCAAGTTGAATATGCCATCTTGGACAAAGGGGTTGAAGTTGCTGACGGTGTCGTTATTCGCGGTACTGCAGAACACCCAGTTGTAGTCAAAAAAGGCGAAAAAGTTACAGAGGATATTCATTCATGAAAATTTTATTCGTAGCAGCAGAGGGTGCGCCCTTTTCAAAAACAGGTGGTTTGGGAGATGTCATTGGCGCTCTTCCAAAATCACTGGTAAAGGCAGGGCACGAAGTTGCGGTTGTCTTACCTTACTATGACATGGTAGAGGCTAAGTTCGGCGACCAGATTGAGGATGTTCTTCACTTTGAAGTGAGTGTAGGCTGGCGTAGACAGTACTGTGGTATTAAGAAGACCGTTTTGAATGGTGTTACCTTCTACTTCGTAGACAATCAAACGTATTTCTTCCGAGGTCATGTTTACGGAGATTTCGATGATGGTGAACGTTTTGCCTTCTTCCAACTGGCTGCTCTTGAAGCCATGGAGCGAATTGATTTCATTCCAGATATTCTCCATGCCCATGATTATCACACCGCTATGATTCCTTTTCTCTTGAAGGAAAAATACAGATGGATTCAGGCTTACCAAGGAATCAAGACCGTTTTAACCATTCACAATTTGGAATTCCAAGGTCAGTTTTCTGAAGGAATGTTGTGGGATTTGTTCGGTGTTGGTTTTGAACGCTATGCTGATGGCACCCTTCGCTGGAATGATTGTCTCAACTGGATGAAAGCAGGTATTCTCTACGCGGATCGTGTCTCAACCGTATCTCCTAGCTATGCACGTGAGATTATGACTAGCCAATTCGGTTGCGGTTTGGATCAGATTCTTCGCATGGAGTCGGGTAAGGTTTCAGGTATTGTCAATGGTATTGATGCAGACCTTTATAATCCTGAGACAGATCCACTTTTAGACTATCATTTTGATAAAGAAGATTTGTCTGGAAAAGCACAAAACAAAGCAAAATTGCAAGAGAGAGTTGGTCTACCAGTACGAGCAGATGTTCCGCTTGTTGGGATTGTCTCTCGATTGACCCGCCAAAAAGGCTTTGATGTTGTTGTAGAAAGCTTGCATCGTTTCTTACAGGAGGACGTTCAAATAGTCCTTTTAGGAACAGGAGATCCTGCTTTTGAACATTCCTTCTCATGGTTTGCTCAAGTCTATCCAGACAAGCTATCAGCAAATATCACTTTTGACGTCAAACTTGCTCAAGAAATCTACGCAGCTTGCGATCTCTTTCTCATGCCGAGTCGTTTTGAGCCATGTGGTTTGTCTCAAATGATGGCTATGCGCTACGGAACTCTACCATTGGTTCATGAGGTTGGTGGTTTGCGTGATACAGTTCAATCCTTCAATCCAATCGAAGGAACTGGAACTGGATTTAGCTTTAACAATTTAACACCATACTGGCTTAACTGGAGTTTCCAAACAGCCTTGGATGTTTATAAGTACCAGCCGGAAGTTTGGAGAAATCTACAAAAACAAGCTATGGAATGTGATTTCTCATGGGATACAGCCTGCAAATCTTACCTGGACTTGTACCATAGTTTAGCAAACTAAATCATTAAAATCGTATGAAGTTTTCATACGATTTTTAAGATAGGTAGTGTAAAATAAGTTGTGTAAACATAAAAAGGAATAAATCCGTTATAGTAGAGTTGCGAAACATTACTAGAAAGAGATTTATTCCTATGACTCAGTTTACCACAGAATTGCTTAACTTCCTAGACCAAAAGCAAGATATTGATGAATTTTTTCGTTCTTCTCTTGAAACAGCTATGAATGACCTTCTTCAAGCAGAGTTATCAGCCTTTTTAGGGTATGAACCTTACGATAAAGTAGGCTATAATCCTGGGAATAGTCGTAATGAAACCTATTCACGGAAATTTGAAACCAAATATGGGACTGTTCAGTTGAGCATTCCAAGAGATTGTAATGGGAACTTTAGTCCAGCTTTGCTTCCCGCTTATGGATGTCGAGATGTCCACTTGTAAGAGATGGTTATTAAACTCTATCAAACCGGTGTAACGACTCGAGAAATTAGTGACATCATCGAGAGAATGTATGGTCATCACTATAGTCCTGCCACAATTTCTAATATCTCAAAAGCGACTCAGGAGAATGTCGCTGCTTTTCATGAGCGAAGCTTAGAAGCCAATTACTCTGTTTTATTTCTTGATGGAACCTATCTTCCCTTAAGACGTGGAACCGTTAGTAAAGAATGTATTTATATCGCACTTGGTATTACACCAGAAGGACAGAAGGCTGTTCTTGGATATGAAATCGCCCCAAATGAAAACAATGCTTCTTGGTCCACTCTGTTAGACAAGCTTCAAAACCAAGGACTCCAACAGGTTTCTCTTGTAGTGACCGATGGCTTCAAGGAGCTTGAGCAGATTATCAGTCAGGCTTACCCATTAGCTAAGCAACAACGTTGCTTAATTCATATTAGTCGAGATCTGGCTAGTAAGGTGAAGTGATCTGATTGGGCAGTTATTCTGGAGTAATTTAAAACAATTTATCGTGCTGAAAATTTAGAAATAGCAGTCCAAGCTTTAGAGGACTTTATCGCTGAATGGAAATCAAAGTATAGGAAAGTCATGGAAAGTCTGGAGAATACCGATAATCTTTTAACTTTTTATCACTTTCCCTACCAGATTTGGTACAGTATTTATTCGACAAACCTCATTGAGTCTCTCAATAAAGAAATCAAACGTCAAACGAAAAAGAAGGTTCTTTTTCCTAACGAGGAGGCTATGGAACGTTATTTAGTTACTCTGTTTGAAGATTATAATTTCAAGCAAAGTCAACGAATCCATAAAGAGTTTGGACAATGTTCTGACACACTTGAAAGCTTATTTGATTAACACTCCATAACTCTACTTGAGTGTTTACATAAAATTATTGACAGTATCTAATCAGTAAAAGGAAGTATAAATGATTAGGATTTATTGTTAATTATTGACAGTATCTGTTTGAAAATTAAAATATATAATTAAGGAGAAAATTGTGTTATTTTATTTAAGTTTATGTACTTTTCTAGGAATTAATTTAGTTTATATTATAAAAAAATTTTTTAACAAAACAGTTTTTATCCTAAGTCTTGCAATTTCATTTTGGATAATTTCTTTGCCAACATACTCTTGGATTGGTGAGGGAGAAATTGGTGCTATAATTTTGCGAAATTTAAGCGAAGTACTCCTTTCTTTACTAAATATTGCAAAATTTTTTGTTTTGGGACTTGATATTCGTGAATTACTAGGTAAATTTCCTATTAGTTATAATATAAATTATTTATATTTTTGGATAGTCATACTATACACTTTGGCATCTGCAACCACTTTGACAGTAGTTCTTTCTTATTTCAGTCAGTTTATTACAATTCTTAAAATTAGATATTTTCATACATCGAGTAATCATATTTTTCTGGGCTTATCAGATAATAATTTGAAAGTTGCCAATCAGCTTAATAAATTAACTCCTAAAGCGAAAATTATTTTTACTCCTATTGCAGGGGAATCTATATCTGTTCAGCCTTTTTTAAAATACGAAAATAATATTTCATCTCTTTTAAAACAATTAAGCAATGCAGAACAAAATAATTATTATATCTTGAATAAGGATGTTTCAAGCATTGAATCAGCTATCGACTTATTGAAAATATATGGTAATAAAATTACAAATGACTATGTATATGTACAAGATTCCTCAAAAGTCTTAGAAATGTATCTACAAAAACAGAAAAGGGAGGATAGTCAACTTAAAGTTAGATTAATAAACAGCCCTAGAACTACCATATATAACTATTTTTTTGAACACTCTAAATACTTGACAAGATTATTTAAAAATAAAGGGAAAATAATTATAATAGGTGACAATGAAATTTCAAAGGAGGCTATTAAATTGCTACTTTGGCTTGCTCAAATAGTAAGGTATGAGTTAGATTTACTCTTAATAACTTCTTCGTCGAAGCTAGAAGAAGACTTGAAATATGACATGCCAACTCTTTTCGATAACATTCAGTACGAAACCCCTCATTATTTTGAATTTAAAGTGTTACCAGAATTAACCCCAAGTTTTATTAATTCTTATTTGAAAGAATTTCAATCGTTTAATTATGTTTTTTTAATGCTTGATGATTTCACTAATTTGGAGATGGTAAATTATTTACAGAGAAATTTTGATTTTTCTTTTGGATTTTCCTTTACACTTTCATCACCATCTTTATATGATTTAAACAGTTTAGAGTATAATGACAATTTGATAGACTACTATCCATTTAGTGTACATTTTAATTCTGAATTAGAAAAAAAAGCTTTAAATCTTCATCAGAAATTTCAAAATCAATTCGTTGAAAAAAACTTCTTTAATAATCAATATAATTATTTTTCGTCTATGGCACGTGCTTTGGGTGAAAAATATGGTGAAAAGAAAAGGAATGATTATGATAATCTAGAGAAAGAGCATAATAGATGGTCTATGTTTCTGAAAACGGAAGGTTGGCGGTATAACAGTACAAAAAGTAATAGTATGAAACACCATCATTTATTAATTCCTTTTGAACAATTACCAGAACAAGAAAAATCTAAGGACTTAAACTAAGGAGACTAAAGAGTGGTAGAAAAACAAGAAACAAATACTTTTAGTAAACTTGCTAATCATGTTATTTTTAATTCTGTTACGGATAATCCTTACTATGGTGATGAACGGAAATTTTTTAAAATTAGAAAATTAGGAGAGCCATTTTACTCTACAAATATCCATCTTATACCTGGTGAAGAATATGAAGCAGAAATTTTTTTTCATAATAATGCAAATCCTATCTTAAATAAAAAAGAAAATAACTATATGGGGATTGCATTAGATGTAAAATTGAATGTTTGGCTACCTGCCACTATCAAGAAGGGGCAGACACTTTTGGCTAAGGCGACTATATCTGCAACTCATCCTAAACCACAGGTTGTTTTTTCAGAAGTTTATTTGAGTTCATTAGAAAGAACAGTTGCACTTAGATATAAAATGGACTCTGGAATATTTATAAATAACAGTAAGATTTCGGGACAACTAGTTTCTGGGACTATACTTGATGAAGGAATAAAGCTTGGATACGAAGATCTAAATGGGATTCTTCCTGGTGGACCAGATTATGCTGGGAAGGTTAGGTTTCAATTTAAGGTTGATTATCCAGACTTCAAGGTAGAAAGCCTAGTAGCTGAAGATAATTCAAATGATTTTTTTCCTGAAATAACCTCAATCTCAGATACATTTCGAATAGATGGAATATATAGAAATACAGGAAGCGTAATACAAAATAATGTAAATATCAAAGTAATTCTTCCTGATGAATTTGAATTAGTACCCGGAACGACTCGAATTACTTCAAGTCAAAATGAAATTGTCGATTTAGAATCAGAAAATTGGTTTCATTTAAGTGATAATATTTGTTCCTCTGGAATTAATATTGGTAATTATTCAAGTGGTTCTTGTGCAAGAGTAAGTTTCATTATACGAAAAAGAGATTTGATGATTTGTGGTTCATACAGTTTAATAGTACAATATATTACTGCTAATGGTGGTAAGTCAGATAGAGTGAATCTAAATATAGTGAAGAAGAGTAAGCCGATTGCCTATATAGGAGAAGAGCCATTTATATTTTTTAGCTACTCACGAACCAATAATACTTTAGCATTAGAAATAATTGAAAACTTACAAAAAAATGGTTACCGTGTTTGGTATGATGAAGGTATTTTACCATCTAGTGATTGGGCGGATCAGATTGCTTTAAAAATCGAGAAATGTAGTGGATTTCTTGCTCTTATTTCTGAAGAGTATCTAAAATCTAAGAATTGTATGGTTGAGTTGGCTTATTCTAAAGATTACTCCAATACTCCATTATTAGTTTATTTAGATAACGTGTCATTACCAAGAGGTCATAAACTATATTTTTCTGGTGTTCAAGCTCTTAATTTCTTTGAACACCGAGATATAGATTTATTATTACGTAAGGTTAATTCCTCTCCTAAGCTTTACAATTGTAAGTAGGATAAAAAATAATAAAGGATTACTCAAATAATAGCTTTCTTGTATTATGAACTTTGTATGGGAAATTATCGTAAATTTCAATTGATAGAATTAAAATCTATAGTTATACTATGTTGAAAGAACTTTAGATAACCAATTTAAGATAATGAAAGTATGGATTATAAATGAATAATGTTAGAGGACTTTGTGTCCTAGATGTTGATGGAACTCTGATAGAGGAAGAAGTTATTGATTTATTAGGGAAAGAGGCAGATTGTGAAGAAGAAGTAGTTTTGCTGACTTCCCAAGCTATGAAAGGGGAATTGGACTTTGAAACGAGTTTGAGAAAACGTGTTTCTCTTCTAAAAGGACTTTCTATAGATGTTTTCGATAAGATTCATCACAAATTACATTTTAGTAAAAATGCCACGCAATTTGTTAAAGTTCTTCAAGAAAATCAGATAGAAGTTGGTTTAGTATCAGGGGGATTTACCGATGTCGTAAAAAAATTAGCAAATGACTTAGGGATTCGTTTATTTACTGCTAATCAATTGGAAATCAGAGATGGGTATTTGACTGGAAATATTAAAGGTCCAGTTATTAGCAAAGAAGTTAAAGAATCGACTCTTCTAAAATGGGCTGATGAATTAGAGGTACCAATTGATAGAACAATTGCTATTGGAGATGGAGCTAATGATTTAGCAATGTTGAAGAGAGCTGGAATCGGCATTGGCTTCTGTGCCAAAGAAATCGTGAAAGAGGAAATTCCCCTTAAAATTGAAGATAGAGATTTAACAAAAGTATTGAATCTGATAGATTTCCTTTGATTAGAAAGATGAGTGTATGAAAATTGTTATAGCACCTGACTCTTTTAAGGAGAGTCTCCCTGCAAGTGAAGTAGCTAAAGCTATTAAACGAGGCCTTAAAAAGGCTCTGCCTGAATCGAAATGTTTGCTCTTACCTGTTGGCGATGGAGGGGAAGGAACAGTGGATGCCATTAAAAATTCACTTGGTCTTGTAGAAAAAACTGCTTTAGTGACAGGTCCCTTTGGAGATGAGATTCAAATGACTTATGTTCAAAAAGGAGAACTTGCTCTGTTCGAGGTGGCTGATCTAGTTGGGCTTGCTAAAATTCCTATTGAAAAACGAAATCCACTGAAGATTCAAACAAAGGGGATTGGTCAACTGATCCTATATTTAATCGAACAAGGAATGAAAGAAATCTATATAGGAGTTGGTGGGACATCCAGTAACGATGGAGGGATTGGGATTGCTGCAGGACTTGGTTACCAGTTATATGACAAAAATGGAGATGAACTTCTAGCTATTGGTCAGTCTTTGTTTGAAATTACTGATATTTCAAAGGAGAAAGTTATATCTATTCCTTCTGATGTGCATATTAAAATCTTAGCAGATGTGACCAATCCACTCTGTGGAACTCACGGTGCTACCTATACATTTGGAAAGCAAAAAGGATTAAACCCAGCTCAATTTCAAAAAGTTGATGATGCTATTGAAAACTTTTACCACAAAGTTGCACCTGAAGTGTTAAAATTGGATGGTGCTGGAGCAGGTGGCGGTATTGCAGCTGGCTTATGTGCTTTTGCTGGAGCAGAGATCGTATCTGGTATCCAAACTTGTTTGGATTTGATAAACTTTGATGAACAGGTTGTAGATGCAGATCTAGTTATTGTTGGTGAAGGTAGGTTAGATTCTCAAAGTTTATCTGGTAAGGCACCAATCGGAGTAGCAAAAAGAACACCAAATGGTGTTCCAGTTATTGCTATTTGTGGTAGTTTAGCTGAGGATTTACCTCCTTTACCATTTGAGAATATTATTGCCGCTTTTTCTATATTAGAAAAAAGTGAACCACTGGAAGACAGTCTAAAAAATGCAGCTATCTATTTAGAAGATACAGCTGCAAACATTGGTCAATTTTTAGCTTTGAAGAAAAATTAACCAAACCACTTTTTCCAAAGAGAAATAGGAGTTTTTTTCATCTCTTTTTCCTGCCACAAGTCTGAAAAGGCCTTTCTGAGGTCTTTTTCACTTGTTTGAACAGGGGCATCGCTATGGATAACTAGGCCAAAAGGAGAAGAGTTATGACCTTCAGAAACGATGGTCGCTTGGCAGTCAGCATCTTTGGATTGTTTTAGATAAAAAACTTGTTTATCAAACTCTACCTGAGGAGAAATTTTGACAAATAGAAGTTGAGTCTCTTTTTTTAGACTCTCTAAAATAGATACATAACCCTTTTGAAATTTATCATCATTAGCTGTTTCAAGGTCTGCATAGCCAAGGACACGTTCCTCGAAAGTTCCGAGAAAACATCTCTGTTCATCTGGATTTAGTTTAAGCCCACCATGAGCTTTTTCTAGGATTTGTTTTGATACATCAGTCATAAAAATAGTATATCATAAAATAAAGGAGAAAACAGATGAAAGAAAGCGATTACTTTATAAACTTAAGGAAAATTTGCACAAAGATAACGTTTTTTCTTGAAAAACGCTTATTTTTAAGGTATCATAGAGGTGTAAAAAATTTAACTCAAAGGAGAGTAAAAAATGTCAATTATTACTGATGTTTACGCTCGCGAAGTCCTAGACTCACGCGGTAACCCAACACTTGAAGTAGAAGTTTATACTGAATCAGGTGCTTTCGGACGTGGTATGGTTCCATCAGGAGCTTCTACTGGTGAACACGAAGCAGTTGAACTTCGCGACGGTGACAAATCTCGTTACGGTGGTCTTGGTACACAAAAAGCTGTTGACAACGTAAACAACATCATCGCTGAAGCTATCATCGGCTACGATGTACGTGACCAACAAGCTATCGACCGTGCTATGATCGCACTTGACGGTACTCCTAACAAAGGTAAATTGGGTGCAAACGCAATTCTTGGTGTGTCTATCGCTGTAGCTCGTGCTGCTGCTGACTACCTTGAAATCCCACTTTACAGCTACCTTGGTGGATTCAACACTAAAGTTCTTCCAACTCCAATGATGAACATCATCAACGGTGGTTCTCACTCTGACGCTCCAATCGCTTTCCAAGAATTCATGATCGTACCTGCTGGTGCACCATCATTCAAAGAAGCTCTTCGTTGGGGTGCTGAAATCTTCCACGCTCTTAAGAAAATCCTTAAATCACGTGGTTTGGAAACAGCCGTAGGTGACGAAGGTGGATTCGCTCCTCGTTTCGAAGGAACTGAAGACGGTGTTGAAACTATCCTTGCTGCAATCGAAGCTGCTGGATATGTTCCTGGTAAAGACGTATTTATCGGATTTGACTGTGCTTCATCAGAATTCTACGATAAAGAACGTAAAGTTTACGACTACACTAAATTCGAAGGTGAAGGAGCTGCTGTACGTACTGCTGCAGAACAAATCGACTACCTTGAAGAATTGGTAAACAAATACCCAATCATCACTATCGAAGATGGTATGGACGAAAACGACTGGGACGGTTGGAAAGCTCTTACTGAACGTCTTGGTGGTAAAGTTCAATTGGTTGGTGACGACTTCTTCGTAACAAACACTTCTTACCTTGAAAAAGGTATTGCAGAAGGTGCTGCTAACTCAATCCTTATCAAAGTTAACCAAATCGGTACTCTTACTGAAACATTCGACGCTATCGAAATGGCGAAAGAAGCTGGTTACACTGCCGTTGTATCACACCGTTCAGGTGAAACTGAAGATTCAACAATCGCTGACATCGCAGTTGCAACTAACGCAGGACAAATCAAGACTGGTTCACTTTCACGTACAGACCGTATCGCTAAATACAACCAATTGCTTCGTATTGAAGACCAACTTGGTGAAGTAGCTGAATACCGTGGATTGAAATCATTCTACAACCTTAAAAAATAAAATAGTTCAGTGAACTATTTTATCCCGAACCTTGAAATTCAAAAGTTCGGCCGTTGATTTAACAACGTTATAAGCCCCTCGGATTTTATCCGAAGGGCTTTTTTTCTGTTCAGGGGGCAAAAAGGGGACAGTGTTTATGGTATAATAGACAAAAACACTTGTATTAGGAAGAAATTATGTCTAAAGAGATTGATATTGAGTATTACCACCAGCTAGCTTTGCAAAAGCAGAAGGAGCACCGCAAAGTGTTAGCTAATCTAAAGAAAAAACCTCCTAAAAACTTAGATAAGATTGCCCAGCAGATCCACCAAGAAGTCTTTGCTGAGATTGATTGCACCGCTTGTGCTAACTGCTGCAAGACTTTGGGGCCCGACTTCAAAGAAGCAGATATTACCCGTATTGCTAAGTACTTTAAAATGAAATTACCAGCTTTTGAAGCGGAATTTCTGCAGGTGGATGAAGATGGGGATAAGGTTTTCAAATCCATGCCTTGCCCCTTTCTAGGAGGAGACAATCTCTGCTCCATCTATGATGTTCGTCCCAAGGCCTGCCGAGAATTTCCTCATACAGATCGTAAGAAGATCCATCAAATCAACCATTTGACGATTAAGAATACCTTGACCTGCCCTGCAGCTTATCTCTTTGTTGAAAAATTAAAGGATAAGTTATAGAAATTTACACCTTTAAATCTTGTACAAAGATTCTAGGGTGGAAGTATATGATATCTGATAGACTATAGATAGAATTGAACACGGCCTAAAGCTGTGTGAAAAAGATGAAATTTTCTCGGAGCAGGAGCCCCTCCGTCAATTTTCCAATTTTCACTTTGCTTTTAACGACCTTTGTATCTTGTGGAGGTAAGAAGAAACGAATATGATGCATCAATTCAATCAAACCATGGATTATTTGGAGGAGCAGCTGACTGGAGAAGTTGATATGAAAAGATTTCAGCAGCTATCTGGCTATTCTTATCCTCTCTTTAGCAGGCTATTTTCTATCTTGGCAGATATGACATTAGCAGAATATTTGCGCAATCGCAGGTTATCAGAAGCTGTGACAGACTTGCGGGAAAACTCTGACAAAATCATTGACATAGCAATGAAGTACGGCTACGAATCTGCGGATTCCTTCAGCGCAGCCTTCAAGAAATTCCATGGGGCAACACCCTCTGAAGTTCGAAATGGAAAACCTTATCGGGTTTTTCCTAGACTTCAATTATCCTTAAAGATTACAGGAGGAAAGAACATGGATATCAAGATTCAAAAGAAACCTTCTTTTACTGTGGCAGGCGTCCTATTGGAAGCTATTGACAATAGCAAATGCCCGTCTGCTTGGGAGCAACTCTATGCAACTCACAGTTTTGAAAGCCTAGAAGGTTTGGGTAGCGGCCAATCCCTTGGCGTCTGCTCGGATGTCAAAGAAGGTGAAATTATCGACTATATGGCTGCTTACGATGTGACGGATAAAGTAAAAGCAGAAGAATTGGGTTTATCAATCAAAGACATCTCTGAAGCTGAATATGCTATCGTACCAGTCAAGGGGGCTATACCAGCTAGCATCCACCATGCTTGGAAATACGTCTTAGAAGTCTTTTTCCCGGAAACTGGTTATCGCCATTCAGGAGCCCCAGACTTTGAAGTTTATTTCAAAGGAGATATGTCGTCCCCAGACTACCAAATGGAACTCTGGATACCAGTCATCAGGGACTAGATCATTTTCTGATTTTTTATAAAGATGCAAATCGAACTCTGTAGAAAGAATCTCTACAGAGTTTTTAATTGTTGACATTCATGTCTGTAAACAAACCATATTTTTTGTTTGGATTTTATGGGGCATGAGAATAGTTTTCTCGGTATACTAGTCCCATAGAAGATAAGGAGGCATGAATATGCAGATGTATTTTGGAGATGTGTCGCTTTGCTATAGCTATTCATTGGCAATGACACTGGATGGCTATGGCTACGACTTTAAAGCAGACTTTCTAGAGGCAATCATGGTGATGGGAAATGGCGCTAGTATCGTAAAGGAAGATGAGCAGCACCCTCTAGTATTCTTTGATAATGGAATGCCAGATCTTTCCATCTCTCATTCCTTAAAAATACTAGGTTTTGACTATGAGGATTTCTATCTAAAAGATGGAGCAGAAATTAATTTGGAAGAGATTAAAAGAAAGTTGGAAACCTTTCTGTCCAATGGACCTGTAGTACTGGGACCTCTTGATATGGGACATTTGACTTACAATCCCAATCACACAATCCTTTATGGTGTGGATCACTTTGTAACTGTGTATGCTCTTGATAGTCAGTATCTCTATTTGCATGATCCAGCTGGTTTTTCCTGTATGAAGGTTACTTTTAATGACATTTTAGAAGCTTGGAAGGCGGAGGCTATTAACTATAAGCGTGGAGCTTATTCCATGTGGGGAAATTTTAAGAAGGTCAAGAGTCCTAGTCAGACTGAAATCTATCAGGAAACAGCAAGGATTATGAAAAACCGATATCTGAATGGTCAAAACGGTGTTTTGGAATGTTATGCAAAAGCAGTTGCTGAGAACGGCTTAAATGCCGAGCAAAAACAATTGCATCAGTATTTCAGCTTCAAACTTGCAGCTGTTCGAAATCTCTATCTCAGTAAGTTCTTAAAAGATCATAATCCAGAAGGGGCAAGATTAAAAGAGGAATTAGCTACTCTATTTGGCCAGGCCCACCTTTCATGTTTAAAAGAAGATTATCAAGAACTAGCCCACTTGCTCTATCAGATAGCTGAAGTGGATGGTCGCTTTAGAGATTTATATGTAAAGTAGCAGGACTAGGGATGCTCTTAAACTTTAGAAATTAGCCAGTAAAAGCAGTTTTTCGTAAAATGAAGAACTGCTTTTTGATTATGGTATAATGAAGTAAGAAAATAGCTTATTCTAGTTGAAAATGAAGGGAGAACGCCTATGCCTAGACCAAGAACAAAAGAGGAATTAGTGCTAACCTCTAAGGAAAACTATGAAAAACTTAATCACTTTATATCTAAATTAAGTGAAGAGGAACTACAGACTCCTTTTGATTTTTCAAAAGACCAAAAGAAAAAAGAAGCTCACTGGAAAAGAGATAAAAATCTACGGGATGTCCTGATCCATCTCTATGAATGGCATCAGTTACTTTTGACCTGGGTTTATTCTAATCAAAAGGGACATGAACGACCTTTTCTCCCTGAGCCTTATAATTGGAAAACTTATGGGGAAATGAATGTCGCTATTTGGAAGAAGCACCAGAAAACGTCTTTAGAAGAAGCGACTAGGTTACTAGAGCAATCGCATAAAGAGGTTTTAGAGTTGATGGAAGGCTTTAGCAGTGACCAACTCTTTAACAAAGGTGTCTATAAGTGGACGGGAGGGACAAGTCTAGGTTCCTACTTTGTCAGTAGTATCTCCAGTCACTATGATTGGGCTATCAAAAAACTTAAAGCTCATCAGAAAAATTGTAAGACTAGCTAGTTGAAGTGCTTTAGTTCTCGTGATTTTTAAGCTCTTCTAGCTTTAGGATCCTTCAAAAATTAAAATTTAAAACCGTCATAGACTTAGAACAGCCCTAAAACATTTATTTTATAGCAATTCTAAGTTTAGAAATGCATTGATATTAAAGGGATTGAACTGTTCGATGCTTAGAATAGCTTGATTCTGAGAAATGTTAACTAGAAAATGATTCGAATAGCTTTTTTCTGATATAGGATGATAGATAGATGGGGGAAATGATGAGCATACAAAAAGAGAAAGTTAAAAAAGAGTTGGTGTCCCTCTGTTTGGGAGAGTTCACAGCCGTCCTATCTATTTGGTTTTGTTTTTTTCTTTTGAAAAATAGGCTTGGTGATGTGAATAGTCTAGTAACCATTCTCTATCCTCTGTCTTTACTGATATTTATTTTGCTTCAAGGTTCAATTTATTGGGCAATTTTGATTAGAAGGCTGTCGAAACCTCAGTTCGGAAGTGGAACTGTTCCCAAACTATATGGTTGTTTCAGAATACTAGACCTTGTTTTACTTATTTCAGGCTTTCCTTTTATAGTCTGGAACACACAGAGTGTTCGAGTGGCTATTATAGCCACACTAATACAGCTTTTTGCCCTTATCGAATGGATTAATTATTTCCTCGTACGCTTATCTTATAGTTTGAATCTACTTGTTTTATGGAAACGAATTGTTAAGGGAAAACTTGAAAAAAGCAGAATAGCCAAGGAGTTGGGGTAGGGGATAATGAATGTATGTTTTAGATACTATCAATATAAAACTTTATTTGACGTTAAATAATATTAAAAATGAATAGGAGAATATCTATGTCTGTAGGGTTAATGGTTGGTTATAATTGGTGGACTATAGGAGAAGGGAGTCTTTTTAATTCATTCTTTTCGACTATTTTCATTCGATTAGAGAATAATGAGTGGGGAAGTAGATACCCAGTAATAATGAATAAGCTTTACTGGGGAGATGTTCCTTTTGAATCTGTTGAAAGAGGAATAGCTGAGTTGGTATCTATCCAAGAGGAGTTGAAAAAATTTCTCCCTCAGGATGTTATATGGGATTTTGAAGATTTGTCACTCACTCCTCCTTGGGGAAATAATATCGCAGAGCATATAACAAATTTATCGCATTATTTCATAACGAGTTCCGGAAAAGATTTATTCGAAGTTTTGCTGACTAGTTTTAGATTTGCATTTGAGCACGGTCAAAATGTGAGTGTAAAAAGTATTTGAAACTCAATAAATCAAAGGTTCATTTATGCTATAATATTCTTAATGAAACTCAGAAAGGAAGCTCAATGTTCAATAAATTTCTACTCTTCGAAATTACTTAATGGAATAAATCAAATAGTTATAGAGAATGTGCAAAAATGAATGAAAAATTACTTTTCTATGTTATTACTCACCTCTAGTCAACCATTAAAAATACTGATTTGATTTTTGTGATGAAAGTCAGGATCTTCACCAGATTTGCTAGTCATGATGAGTTGATGGCATTGATTGGTTTTTACCACGATTGACATAATCGTTAGTTTTCTCAAATGGCTTAATTATTATTTTTGAAAGGTCTTTTATGGAAAAAATTCTATCTTTAGGTCTGACAGGTAGGAAATTACTTGCTCAGGGTTTCTTATTTGTTCTGCTAGGTCTTATCTTGATGGTTACGGGGACTTGGTTGCCAGTAACGGTTATTCGACTGGTTCTGTTTTTAGCTTGGATAGCAACGGTCTTAGATTTAGTATTACGTATTTTCAAAAAAAGTCAGTCAACGGACACCTTGGGAGTTGCACTGGTTAAATTGTTAGTGCTGGGATATTTGCTAGGCTCGAATCTTGCGACGGATGTGCCGATTTATATTTTGGCTCTTGTGATTGGAGTTTATCAGATTTTTCATGCTACTATCAACCTTGTCACCTATGTTCTCTACCGCAAAAACAAAATTCGACCTCGTTTTCGTCTCTTACTAGATGGACTCGTACTAGTTTTTCTTGGTGGGACTAGTCTTTTGTCCTCTACAGGAAATTCTGTCTTTCAACTCTTTGTATTAGGGGCTTATTTTTTCCTTTATGGTGTGTCCAATATCCGTGACGGTTTCTTGTTTGAGGAGGAAATTGGGAAAAACCATCTCAAACGTCGTGTAAGAATGAGCTTACCTATTGTCCTAGCCGCTCTCATCCCTGCAAGTACTTTAGCAAAAATCAATAAATTCATGCAGGAAAATGCTGATGAGAGAGAGGATATCCATCTTGGAATGGTGAAGTCTGGTAAGACAGCGGAGCTTGAAATTTTTGTTCATACAGCTGAGACCTCTCTGTTTTCGGCAATTGGTCATGTGGATATATGCTATCAAGGCCGTGTTATTTCTTATGGCAACTATGATCCGTCTTCTGAGATCTTATTTGGCATGGTAGGAGATGGTGTCTTATATTTCTGTGATCGTGACAAGTACATTGACCTATGTAAACGTGAGAGTCAAAAAACGCTTTTTGGTTATGGGATAGATTTGACGCCTGAAATGGAAAAAGCAGTTCAGAAAAAGTTGGCTGAATTGAAACAACTGACGATTCCATGGGAGCCAAGTGCAGATAAAATCATGACAGGTGATGGTAAGGAAGACTACACCTACGCTTATAAAATCAGACATGAGACAGATGGGGAACTTTATAAATTTATCAAATCTAAGTTTAAATCCTACTTTGTCTTATCTACAAACTGTGTGCTCTTGGCTGATACCATAGTCGGTCAGGCTGGCACCGATATCCTCTCACCCAAAGGATTTATCGCTCCAGGAACTTACCAAGCCTACCTTGATCGAGAGTTTGAAAAACCAAATAGTATAGTCGTATCTAAACATGTTTATTAAGGAGAATTTATGAACTTAGTTAAAAAATATACCCCGTTAATCCTTTTTATAGGGCTGGTTGCTCTTGTAATTCTGAATGCATCGAGCTTTATATCAGGAGCAATCTCTCTCTTTGATGTAACATCAACCTTGATTTATGGTGCTGTTATTGCTTTTGTGCTTAATGTTCCTATGAAAAAAATTGAACAGTTCCTAGTTAAAATGAAGGTAAAGGCAGAGTTGTGTCGTCCTATTGCCATGGTTCTTGTTTTCCTAGCTCTTATCTTGATCGTGATTGGTCTTTTGGTTTTGATACTGCCAACCCTATCTCAGACTATTAGTCAGCTGGGAACAGTCCTTTCAACTGTCCTCACTAAACTTGGGAAATTGCTAGACAGCTCGGAATTTGTAACCAAAGACATGTTGTCAACTATCGTATCAGGCATACAGGGAGAATCTAGTTCTATTAGCCAAGCTTTGATAGGTTTTTTATCAGGTCTGACTAGTAATATCGGCAATATTTTTTCAAGTTTGATGAATGCTTTCCTGATTATAGTCTTCACATTTTCATTTTTATCTAGTAAGGAACATTTGGCTGAGATGACGAGTCGACTTCTAAAAGTTTTACTTCCAGAGAAGGTGGTGATAAAGTTGACTTACGTTGGACAAGTAGCACTAGAGACTTATGACCAATTTTTGATGAGTCAGCTGATTGAAGCGGTTATAATAGGAGTTATGGTAGCGGTTGGCTATAGCCTATTTGGCCTACCTTATGGGGTAATGACAGGTATCTTTGCAGGAGTGCTATCGTTCATTCCTTATGTAGGGCCTATGATTGCTTGTGTTGTGGGAGCGATTTTTATCTTCACAGTGAGTCCTACTCAAGCCTTACTTTCCATTCTTCTATATCAAGTTATACAGCTGATTGAAGGAAACCTTATTTATCCTAGAGTTGTAGGTCAGTCTATTGGTTTGCCAGCTCTTTTCACACTTGCAGCAGCTAGTATCGGAGGCAATCTCTTTGGCTTACTTGGGATGATATTCTTTACACCGATATTTGCTGTTATCTATCGATTGGTTAAGGAATTTGTCGTTGCAAAGGAAAATCAGCTAGATAAAAAATAAATTTAATGAGACTTGTTAAATAAATTATCTGTGTGAAAGAAGAAAATAAAATAATTACTTGGACTTTGTCTCTTTTCCTGTTTTGAAGGTTCATGAGACTATTTTATCTCCTTAGAAAGGAAAACTTCAAATTGCCCTACAAATTTCTACTCTTCGACCTTGACCACACCTTGCTTGATTTTGATGCTGCTGAGGATGTGGCTTTGACGCAACTTCTAAAGGAAGAAGGAGTTGCGGACATTCAAGCCTATAAAGACTATTATGTTCCTATGAACAAGGCTCTCTGGAAGGAGTTGGAGCAAAAGAAAATCAGTAAACAAGAGCTGGTTAACACGCGCTTTTCTCGTCTATTTGCGCATTTTGGACAGGAAAAAGACGGTAGGTTACTTGCTCAGCGTTACCAATTTTACTTAGCCCAACAGGGACAAACTCTTTCGGGTGCTCATGAACTCTTGGACAGCCTCATCGAACGTGATTATGATTTGTATGCTGCGACAAATGGGATTACTGCCATCCAGACGGGTCGTCTGGCTCAATCAGGTCTGGCTCCCTATTTCAACCAAGTCTTTATCTCTGAGCAGTTGCAAACGCAAAAACCTGATGCACTATTCTATGAAAAAATTGGTCAACAGATTACTGGATTTTATAAAGAAAAGGCCCTGATGATTGGAGATTCTCTAACCGCCGACATTCAAGGTGGCAATAATGCTGGAATTGATACTATCTGGTACAACCCTCATCGCCTTGAAAATCACACACAAGTCCAGCCAACTTATGAAGTCCATTCTTACCAAGACTTGCTGGATTGTTTAGATAAACTGTAAAAAGTGGTTTAGATAGCCACTTTTTGCTATAATAGAGGCAGTAAAAATGAAGGAGTTGGCGATGCAACACTCATCATGGCATGCTTTGATTAAGGAGCAATTACCTGAAGGTTATTTTGGGAAAATCAATCAATTTATGGAACAGGTCTATGCTCAGGGAACTGTTTATCCACCTAAGGAAAAAGTTTTTCAGGCTCTCTTGACTACACCGCTTGAAGAAGTGAAGGTGGTGATTCTAGGGCAAGACCCCTATCACGGGCCAGGTCAAGCGCAGGGTTTGAGTTTTTCTGTACCTGACTCAATCCCAGCTCCGCCGTCCTTGCAAAACATTTTAAAAGAATTGTCAGATGATATCGGCGTTAAGAAATCTCATGATTTGACGTCTTGGGCTGAGCAGGGAGTCTTGCTTCTCAATGCTTGCTTGACGGTTCCTGCTGGGCAGGCCAATGGTCATGCTGGGCAGATATGGGAGCCATTTACAGATGCTGTGATTCGGGTTGTCAATAATCTAGACAGACCTGTAGTCTTTGTACTCTGGGGTGCTTATGCACGCAAGAAGAAGGCCTTGGTTACCAATCCTCACCACTTGGTTATCGAATCAGCCCATCCTAGTCCTTTATCGGTTTATAGAGGATTTTGGGGTTCCAAGCCTTTTTCCAAGGCCAATGCATTCTTAAAAGAGACAGGACAAGTGCCAATCGATTGGTTTAGATAAGGAGAGAATATGCCTCAGTTAGCGACGATTTGCTACATTGATAACGGAAAAGAACTGCTCATGCTCCATCGCAATAAGAAGCCCAACGATGTCCATGAAGGCAAATGGATTGGTGTGGGTGGAAAGCTAGAGCGAGGTGAGACTCCACAGGAATGTGCAGCGCGTGAAATCCTCGAAGAAACAGGGCTCAAAGCCAAGCCAGTACTTAAAGGTGTTATCACTTTTCCTGAATTTACGCCAGATTTAGACTGGTACACCTATGTTTTTAAGGTGACAGAGTTCGAGGGTGACTTGATTGACTGCAATGAGGGGACCTTAGAATGGGTTCCCTATGATGAAGTCTTAAGCAAGCCAACTTGGGAGGGTGATCACACCTTTGTTGAGTGGCTTTTAGAAGATAAACCTTTCTTTTCAGCAAAGTTTGTTTATGATGGGGATAAATTGTTGGATACCCAAGTTGATTTCTATGAATAAAGGAGAAAGCAGATGCTACTAATCAAAAATGGTCGTGTAATGGATCCCAAGTCTGGTTTGGATCAAGTGTGTGATGTTTTAGTGCAAGATGGGAAAATTGTCAAAATAGCTGCCGAAATCAAGGAAGAAGGAGCAGAGCTAATTGATGCTACGGGCCTTGTTGTTGCGCCTGGACTAGTCGATATCCATGTTCATTTCCGTGAACCTGGTCAAACTCATAAAGAAGACATTCATACTGGGGCCCTAGCAGCCGCTGCAGGTGGCTTTACAACCGTTGTCATGATGGCTAATACTAGTCCAACCATTTCGGACGTAGAGACTTTGAAAGAAGTTCTCCAGTCTGCTGCCAAGGAAAAGATTAACGTCAAGACAGTTGCGACTATTACCAAGAACTTTAATGGCCAAGACTTGACAGACTTTAAGGCTCTTTTAGAAGCTGGAGCCGTTGGTTTTTCAGATGATGGAATTCCGCTTGAAAGTAGTAAAGTGGTTAAGGAAGCAATGGTAGAAGCCAAAAAACTCAATACCTTTATCTGCCTTCATGAGGAAGATCCAGGTTTGAATGGAATTCTTGGCTTTAACGAAAACATCGCTAAAGAACATTTCCATATCTGTGGAGCGACAGGAGTGGCTGAGTACGCTATGATTGCGCGCGATGTTATGATTGCCTATGCAACCAAGGCCCATGTTCACATTCAGCATTTGTCTAAGGAAGAAAGTGTCAAGGTGGTGGAGTTTGCTCAAGGACTAGGTGCGCAGGTCACAGCAGAAGTAGCGCCACAGCATTTCTCTAAGACAGAAGCTCTTCTTTTAACTCAAGGAAGCAATGCCAAAATGAATCCTCCACTTCGTTTGGAGTCAGACCGTCGTGCCGTTATCGAAGGTCTCAAGTCAGGTGTTATCACAGTTATCGCAACGGACCACGCGCCTCACCATGCAGATGAGAAAAATGTTGAAGATATCACCAAAGCACCATCTGGTATGACAGGTTTGGAAACCTCTCTTTCTCTTGGTTTGACTTATTTGGTGGAAGCTGGTGAGTTGAGCTTGATGGAATTGCTAGAAAAAATGACTGTCAATCCAGCCAAGCTTTACAACTTTGAAGCAGGTTACTTGGCTGAGAATGGTCCAGCGGATATCACTATCTTTGACGCTAAGGCTGACCGCCTTGTGGACTCCCATTTTGCGTCAAAAGCAGCTAATTCCCCATTTATCGGTGAAACTTTAAAAGGGCAGGTTAAATATACCATCTGCAAGGGACAAATTGTCTACCAAAACTAGATGGGATTCTGCTCTAGAAACTATAAGAATAGAGAGCGTATATGTATCCAACCCATCAATTTAAAGACAAGTTTGTCTTATTTCTTAAGATATTTTTCCCTATTCTGATCTATCAATTTGCCAATTATTCTGCCTCTTTTGTTGATACAACCATGACTGGGCAGTACAATACCATGGACTTGGCGGGGGTGTCAACCGCAACGAGTCTATGGAATCCTTTCTTTACTTTTTTAACAGGGATTGTTTCGGCCATGGTTCCCATCATAGGCCATCATCTGGGACGGGGCAAAAAGGAAGAAGTAGCATCTGATTTTTACCAATTTATCTACTTGGCTTTCGGACTGTCTTTGGTCTTGCTTGGAATGGTAGTATTCTTAGCGCCACCTGTCTTAACCAACATCGGACTAGAAGCTCAAGTGGCGGCAGTTGCAGTTTCCTATCTTTGGTACCTGTCTATTGGAATTATTCCCTTGTTGCTGTTCAGTGTCATTCGCTCTTTGTTGGATTCTCTTGGATTGACCAAGCTATCTATGTACCTCATGCTCCTATTACTTCCGCTCAATAGTGGTTTTAACTATCTCTTGATATATGGAGCTTTCGGTTTCCCTGAGCTTGGTGGCGCAGGAGCAGGACTAGGAACTTCACTAGCCTATTGGGTTTTATTGGGGATTTCTATTCTTGTTTTATTCAAACAAGAAAGGTTAAAAGCGTTACATCTTGAAAAACGCATTCCACTAAATATAGATAAAATCAAGGAAGGTGTTCGATTAGGTCTACCAATCGGGGGAACCGTATTTGCTGAAGTAGCCATTTTCTCCGTGGTTGGACTAATCATGGCTAAGTTTTCATCGCTCATCATTGCCAGTCACCAGTCAGCTATGAATTTTTCGAGTCTCATGTATGCTTTTCCTATGAGTATTTCCTCTGCTATGGCGATTGTTGTGTCTTACGAGGTGGGGGCCAAACGTTTTGAGGATGCAAAAATCTATGCTCGTCTGGGGAGAGTAACCGCCCTTATTTTTGCAGGTCTTACCCTATCTTTTCTCTACATTTTTAGAGATCGTGTAGCAAGTCTATATGGGAATGACTCTCAGTTCATTGAAACAACTGCTGTATTTCTAACCTACAGTCTCTTTTTCCAGCTAGCTGATACCTTTGCGGCTCCGCTCCAAGGAATTTTAAGAGGGTATAAGGACACTATCGTTCCTTTCTATCTTGGCTTAATCGGATATTGGGGAGTAGCGATACCACTAGGATATCTACTAGATCAAGTAACTGACTTAGGGGCATTTGCCTACTGGATTGGGTTAATTGCCAGCTTGATTGTTTCTGGTTGTTTGTATCAATGGCGTCTGAAAACCGTAATGAAAAGATTGAGCTAATTTTTGGAAAATATCCTGAAAAAGCACTTTGTGAAAAAATACTCTAACTAGAGAGAATCCCTGTTTTAACAGGGGTTTATTTTTTTATATTGTGAATTTTTATTAGCCATATACTTTGACAGCGTATACTAAAAAAGGTAAAATAGTAAGGTAAGTACAAAGTTAGAAAGGCAAGATTATGTCAACTTTAGATAAGAATCTTTTGCTAGAGATGTTCCGTAAGATGGAAGAAATCCGTCGCATGGACTTAAAAATCGCTCAGTTAGTGAAAAAGGGGAAAGTTCCCGGTATGACTCACTTTTCTGTCGGAGAGGAAGCTGCTAACGTCGGAGCGATGCTGGCTCTTAATCCAGATGATCTGATTACCTCAAATCACCGTGGACACGGGCAAGCTATTGCTAAGGGGATTGACCTCAACGGAATGATGGCTGAAATCCTCGGGAAATACACTGGAACCTGTAAAGGAAAAGGTGGTTCTATGCACATCGCTGACCTGGATGCTGGGAACCTCGGTGCCAATGGTATCGTTGGTGGTGGTATGGGAATCGCTGTCGGTGCAGCCCTCAGTCAACAAATGCAAAACACTGGAAAAATCGTCGTTTGCTTCTTTGGAGATGGTGCGACCAACGAAGGTGTCTTCCACGAAGCAGTCAACATGGCTTCTATTTGGAACTTGCCAGTTGTTTTCTACTGCATTAACAACGGTTATGGGATCTCTGCGGATATCAAGAAAATGACCAATGTAGAGCATATCCATCAACGTAGTGCGGCATATGGAATTCCTGGAATGTTTATCGAAGATGGGAACAACGTCATCGATGTCTATGAAGGATTTAAGAAAGCTGTAGATCATGTTCGTGGTGGCAATGGCCCAGTCTTGATCGAAAGTGTAACCTATCGCTGGCTTGGCCACTCATCATCTGACCCTGGTAAATATCGTACTCGTGAAGAAGTGGAATTGTGGAAACAAAAAGACCCAATCGAAAACCTTCGCAAATACCTCATTGAAAACAATATTGCAAGTGCAGAAGAATTGGAAGAAATTCAAGCACAAGTCAAGGAAGCAGTAGAAGCTTCTGTTAAATTTGCTGAAGAAAGCCCATTCCCACCACTAGAATCAGCATTTGAAGATATTTACGCAGACTAAGGAGAAAGAGATAAAAATGGAAACAAAAACAATGTCGTTCCGTGACACCATTATCCTTGCTATGTCTGAGGAAATGCGTCGCGATGAAAATGTATTCTTGATGGGAGAAGACGTCGGTGTCTTTGGAGGAGACTTCGGAACTTCTGTTGGAATGCTCGAAGAATTTGGTCCAGAACGTGTTCGTGACTGTCCGATTTCTGAAGCTGCTATCTCAGGTGCAGCAGCAGGAGCAGCCATGACAGGACTTCGTCCAATCGTCGATATGACCTTCATGGACTTCTCGGTCATTGCCATGGACAATATCGTCAACCAAGCTGCTAAAACACGTTACATGTTTGGTGGGAAAGGTCAGGTTCCAATGACTGTCCGATGTGCAGCTGGTAACGGAGTTGGTTCTGCAGCTCAGCACTCTCAGTCTCTAGAGTCTTGGTTCACACACATCCCAGGTCTTAAGGTTGTAGCTCCAGGTACACCTGCTGACATGAAAGGACTTCTCAAGTCTTCTATCCGTGATAACAACCCTGTTATCATCCTTGAATACAAGTCAGAATTTAACCAAAAAGGGGAAGTGCCAGTTGATCCAGACTATACAATCCCACTTGGGGTTGGGGAAATCAAACGCGAAGGTACAGATGTAACAGTCGTTACTTATGGAAAAATGCTTCGCCGTGTGGTTCAAGCTGCTGAAGAATTAGCAGAAGAGGGAATTTCAGTTGAAATTGTGGACCCACGTACCCTCGTTCCACTTGATAAGGATATCATCATTAACTCAGTGAAGAAGACTGGTAAGGTCGTTCTGGTCAACGACGCCCACAAAACAAGTGGCTATATCGGAGAGATTTCAGCTATTATTTCAGAATCAGAAGCATTTGATTATCTAGACGCACCAATCCGCCGTTGCGCCGGAGAAGATGTGCCAATGCCTTACGCGCAAAACCTTGAAAATGCAATGATTCCAACAGTTGAAAGCATCAAAGATACAATCCGTAAGACATATAACAAAGAATAATACATAATATAAGTTATGTAAATAAAATAAAAAAGACGAGAAACTTTGTATCTTTTAGGTGCAGAACTCTTTTCGTCCTTAATATCTTAGTATAGAATTGGAGAGGTCATGGCTGATGACAAGCTAAGAGCGACTCCTGCGGCTAGAAAGTTAGCGGATGATCTAGGAATCAACCTCTACGACGTTTCTGGCTCAGGTGCAAACGGTCGTGTCCACAAAGAAGACGTGGAAACTTATAAAGACACAAACGTGGTTCGCATTTCGCCACTTGCAAAACGAATTGCCCTTGAACATAACATTGCTTGGCAGGAAATCCAAGGAACAGGTCACCGTGGTAAGATCATGAAGAAGGACGTTTTGGCCTTGCTTCCTGAAAATATCGAAAACGACACCATCAAGTCTCCTGCTCAAATCGAAAAAGTGGAAGAAGTTCCAGACAATATCACTCCTTATGGTGAGATTGAGCGTATCCCGATGACGCCAATGCGTAAGGTTATCGCCCAACGTATGGTTGAATCCTACCTAACTGCGCCAACCTTCACGCTCAACTATGATGTCGATATGTCAGAAATGTTGGCTCTTCGTAAGAAGGTTCTTGAGCCGATTATGGAAGCAACTGGTAAGAAAGTAACGGTTACAGATCTTCTTTCACTCGCTGTTGTAAAGACCTTAATGAAACACCCTTACATCAATGCTTCATTGACTGAAGATGGCAAGACCATTATCACTCATAACTATGTCAACCTTGCGATGGCGGTTGGGATGGATAACGGCCTAATGACACCTGTTGTCTATAATGCTGAAAAAATGAGCTTGTCAGAGTTGGTTGTAGCCTTTAAGGATGTGATTGGTCGTACCTTGGATGGTAAATTAGCTCCAAGCGAACTCCAAAATTCAACCTTCACAATAAGTAACTTGGGAATGTTTGGTGTTCAGTCCTTTGGTCCGATTATTAACCAACCAAACTCAGCAATCCTCGGGGTTAGCTCAACAGTTGAGAAACCTGTTGTTGTCAATGGTGAGATTGTGATTCGCCCTATCATGAGTCTAGGATTAACTATTGACCACCGTGTCGTAGATGGTATGGCTGGTGCTAAGTTTATGAAAGACTTAAAAGCCTTGATTGAGAATCCAATTTCAATGTTGGTTTAAAAAATACAGTATTTATTTTTAGAGATATAGATAAAGGAAGTAAGACATGGCCTTAGAAGTAATTATGCCAAAAGCCGGCGTGGATATGACAGAAGGACAAATCGTCCAATGGAATAAGAAAGTCGGTGAATTTGTAAAAGAGGGAGAAATCCTTTTGGAAATCATGACTGATAAAGTCAGCATGGAATTGGAAGCCGAAGAAGATGGATACTTGATTGCCATCCTCAAAGGAGATGGTGAAACTGTCCCTGTAACGGAAGTCATCGGTTACCTTGGTGAAGAAGGAGAAAACATCCCAACAGCTGGTGCTGTAGCGCCAGAAGCTAGCCCAGTGCCCGCAGCTAGTGCCTCAAATGACGATGGCAAGAGCGATGATGCCTTTGATATCGTTGTGATTGGTGGAGGTCCTGCTGGATACGTGGCTGCCATTAAAGCTGCCCAACTCGGTGGTAAGGTTGCCCTTGTTGAGAAATCTGAACTCGGTGGAACCTGCTTGAACCGTGGCTGTATCCCAACTAAGACCTACCTTCACAACGCTGAAATTATCGAAAACATCGGTCATGCAGCAAACCGTGGTATCGTCATCGAAAATCCAAACTTCACTGTTGATATGGACAAACTTTTAGAAACAAAATCTAAAGTTGTTAATACCTTGGTAGGTGGTGTTGCAGGTCTTCTTCGTAGTTACGGAGTTACTGTTCATAAGGGTGTTGGTACTATTACTAAAGACAAGAATGTCTTGGTAAATGGTTCTGAATTGCTTGAAACCAAGAAAATTATCCTTGCTGGTGGTTCAAAAGTCAGCAAGATTAACGTTCCTGGTATGGAATCTCCACTTGTGATGACCAGCGATGACATTCTTGAAATGAACGAAGTTCCAGAGAGCCTCGTAATCATCGGTGGTGGAGTTGTCGGTATCGAACTCGGTCAGGCCTTCATGACATTTGGTTCAAAAGTAACTGTTATCGAAATGATGGATCGTATCGTTCCAGCTATGGATGCGGAAGTGTCTAAGAATCTTCGCTTGATTTTGGAACGCAAAGGTATGACTATCCTAACAGGTACAAAATTGCAAGAAATCATCGAGGAAAATGGTCAACTTCGTATCAAGGTTGAAGGAAAAGACGATGTCATCGCAAGCAAAGCTCTTCTTTCAATCGGTCGTGTGCCAGACCTTGAAGGTATTGGTGATGTTGAGTTTGAATTGGATCGTGGACGTATCAAGGTCAATGAATACATGGAAACTTCTGTTCCAGGCATTTACGCACCAGGTGACATCAACGGTACGAAGATGTTGGCTCACGCAGCCTTCCGTATGGGGGAAGTTGCTGCTGAAAATGCCCTTAAAGGAAATCATGCTGTTGCCAAATTGAACTTGACTCCTGCAGCAATCTACACTCTTCCTGAAGTAGCAGCAGTAGGTTTGACTGAAGAACAAGCCCGTGAGAAATACGATGTTGCTATCGGTAAATTCAACTTTGCTGCAAACGGTCGTGCCATTGCATCTGATGCTGCTCAAGGTTTCGTAAAAGTTATCGCTGATAAGAAATACGGGGAAATCCTTGGTGTGCACATCATTGGTCCTGCAGCCGCAGAACTGATTAACGAGGCATCAAGCATTATCGAAATGGAAATCACTGTTGAGGAAATGTTGAAGACTATCCATGGACACCCAACTTACTCTGAAGTGATGTACGAAGCATTTGCGGATGTTCTAGGAATGGCTATCCATTCACCTAAGAAAAAATAAATAAGTTTTTCAACTAAATTTTCTTAAAGTAGTACGGACGGCAGCCACCTCTATTAGAGTTCCATGCCTAAAAATTGAGTCTCTTGTCTCAATTTTTCCGAGAAATGTAACGATAACACGTTACATTTCTTTTTACCACTTTAGAAAATTTGATTGCTATGAACAGAATTTAAAAACTAAATTTTTGGAAATACTATGAAATATATTATCAATCATTCAAACGACACTGCTTTTAATATCGCCTTGGAAGAATACGCCTTTAAACACCTTTTGGATGAGGATCAAATCTTCCTTCTTTGGATTAACAAACCTTCTATCATTGTAGGTCGTCACCAGAATACTATTGAAGAAATTAACCGTGATTATGTCCGAGAAAATGGTATTGAGGTGGTTCGGCGTATCAGTGGTGGTGGGGCTGTTTACCACGATCTAAACAACCTCAACTACACCATCATTTCAAAAGAAGACGAAAACAAGGCCTTTGACTTCAAGAGCTTCTCAACTCCAGTAATCAATACCTTGGCTCAACTCGGTGTTAAAGCTGAATTTACAGGTCGTAATGACCTTGAGATTGACGGTAAGAAATTCTGTGGAAATGCCCAAGCCTATATCAATGGTCGTATCATGCACCACGGTTGCTTGCTCTTTGACGTTGATTTATCAGTCCTTGCTAACGCCCTCAAGGTTTCAAAAGATAAATTTGAATCAAAAGGCGTGAAATCTGTCCGTGCCCGTGTAACCAATATTATCAATGAATTACCAGAAAAAATCACAGTTGAAGAATTCCGTGATTTGCTATTGGAATACATGAAAAAAGAGTACCCAGAGATGACTGAATACGTTTTTTCTGAGCAAGAATTGGCCGAAATCAACCGCATCAAGGATACTAAGTTTGGAACTTGGGACTGGAACTACGGTAAATCACCTGAATTTAACGTCCGTCGTGGTACAAAATTCACCAGTGGTAAGGTTGAAGTTTTTGCCAACGTCATTGAATCAAAAATCCAAGATATCAAGATTTATGGAGACTTCTTTGGTATCGAAGACGTTGCAGCTGTAGAAGATGTCCTTCGTGGAGTAAAATACGAACGCGAAGATGTTCTTAAGGCTCTAGAAACTATTGATATTACACGCTACTTTGCTGGCATTAGCCGTGAAGAAATAGCTGAAGCAGTAGTGGGATAATAAAAGAATCCATTTAAGATGGATTCTTTTATTACATTTAGACTTGATAATCAAGCTGATTAGAGTATAATAGAGAGGAAAAATGAAAAGGAGTTATTCATTAATGTTAGAAATTCCAGTAGAAAGTCTTAATCTATTTGAACAGTTAGACCGCAATGTTGTTGCTTTTTATAGAAATGAAGAAATTTCCCAAACAGAAAGTTTAAATATAAGTATCACACAAGAACATTATGATAAGAAAAATAAAGAGCTGCAGCCTTTAGGATACCAAGCTGTTCAAATACCTTTAGGAATGGCTTTAGATAATGTAATCCAGCAAGCCTATTTCCAAAATCTTATAATTGGCGGTCTTCTTCCCGATGAAATCAAAGTAAAGAAAGAGGACTTAATGCCTTTGAAAGACATTGTTGATAGTTTTTGTATTATGTACGCTGCAGCAAATAACCGACTGGAAAATGGTAAAGCTTATGAACTGATGAAGGATAAGACAGTGTATTTTATTGGTAAACTGTTGACTGACAGTCTTAAAAAAGGTGACGAAATTTCGTATATGGGAATCGAAAGAGAATCAGCTGATGGAACTTCTTATGAAGCAGTAAAATGCTTTCTAACTAAAGAGAGCGCTGAGCAATATAATGATGCAAAAAGACCAGTAAGCCACGCAAATTTAGCTTATCTGAAAGCCTTTTGGGGTAAACCAGTAATTATAGAGCCACACCGTAACTACTGGATTGAGTTTAAATAAATAAAAAACGAAAGATAAAGGAATTGGTCTTTCGTTTTTAAGTGCGATCTATATTACATAATTTATTTTATGTATTTCACAAACTATCCAAAGCATTTTTTTGTTCATCATTGACGATATGGGTATAGAGGTCAGTGACTTGTGTACTGGCGTGACCTAGCTGATGGCTAACTAAAACTTGCGATTTAGTTGCATCATAGAGCCTAGTTGCTAGGGTATGGCGTAGTTTATGGGGTGTTACACGCACTTTGAAATCCTCTGAGTATTTAGCAACCATTTTTTCAACACTGGAAGCATCGATACGATTGGGAAAACCTCTGTAAAGTGTCAGAAAGAGTGCTGTATCCGTCTTTTCAGTCTTATATCGTTGATTTCGAATGGCGAGATAATTCTCTAGGTAAGGCTTGGCAAAGGCAGCGACATTGACAGAATCACGTTTGCCACCTTTTCGAGTGACATCGATAACCATCATTTTGAGATTGAGATCTCTTAGATCCAGATTAACAGCTTCAGATAGGCGGACACCAGACGCTAGGAGAAGGGCGATAATGGCCAAATCACGTTCCTTATTTTTATTAAAGGAGGATAAGGCACGATTTGAGAGCTGGTTTGGATACTCTTGGTCGATATAAGTCAGAAAACCTTCTGTTTCATCACCTAGAAAGAGCTTTTGCTTGATGTTTTCAGCTCTGGCAGCAAGGGTTTCTTTCTTTTTCTTAGTTGAAACTTTCTTCATTACATTACGATAGAAATAAGGCTCCCCTTGGTCGTTTTCAACTTCCTCAGTTAGATACTTGTAAAGACTGGAAAGAGCTGATAAGGTCCGATTGATAGTTGTCTGTGAAACACCTTGTTTGGTTGTATTAGCATTCAGCAAAGGTCGTTCTCGTAGATAAAGGATAAAGGATTCCATATCTTTCTTTGACATGTTTTCCAAAACCGATAAAGGAATATCAGACATTTTATCAGCATTTGAAATCCCAGACTCTAAAACCCAGCTAAAAAATCGATCATATTCCTTAAGGTATTCGTACAAGGTTGTAAAACTATAGGGGACAGCAAGCTTAGATTGGTAGTATTCCAGAACATACCAGGGCATGATTTGTTTTAGTTTGTCGATTCGTTCCAGTAAAATCTCACGTTTCATGTGTTCTCTCCATATATAAGTCTACTAGTAGTATAGCATAGACTCGTATATTTTTCAAGAAAATTATAGTTTTTCGGAAAGATGATATAGGAGCTCTATTGGTTAACCAAAAAAATTTTTCTCGAAATAATGTACTTTATTCACGTGAAAACTAAATCTTTCGCATACTAAAATTCTGTACATTATCAACTTGAAAACTAAAAATACAATCTTTTAAAATAATGTACTTTATAAAAATCTATGATAAAAAAACAAGTTCAAATTTGAACCTGTTTTTAGATTTTCCTATAAGGAACAAAATGTTCTCTTATTAGCCATAGTTTCTCCTTTTATAATTAACCTTTTACATCTACTACATGAAGTATATTATGAAAAAATATTTTCTTCTTTGGTAACGGATAATACTCGCATAATCATATCATCATCCCAACTAGAAATATCAATGTTCACATTTTTATCTTTACACATTGCTTTAATCAATCTTAATAAGGTCTTATTACTATTGTCAGTAAAAAGATTGTCGTAACACTCAATCACCTTTTTATTATCTGAAAAAATAATAGGGATTTTACCCAATGTTTTATTTAACTCAGTAGTATCCCCTTTATGGTCATCTTTCAACATAAATCTACAACTAAAAAATTCGATAACAAAATCTCTCTTCATTTTCTTAACCAAGGTTTTTCGTTGATAATACTCTGAAATAAAGACACCAATAATTCCTGATGTTATAATTGAAGTGATTACAGTATTAATATCCATTCTTAATATCTTTTCGCTTTATAAATACTATTATATCATTAATTATTACTTTTTATCTTAGGAAGTATTCATATTTGTGTTAAAATAGTGTTATAAATATGAAATAGAGGTTAATATGATGAAGAATCCTTGGATTGGTGTAGCTCCAAGAGACTACAATGGTAGCAAAATAATAGTTGCTGATGACGACTGGGAATATATTAAACAGTTTATCGAAAGAAAATCTTATCTATCAAAAGACCCTAAATACGCTTTAAAACTTGAAGTCTATCCTCAACACTTTGTTGGTGATATACAGCACGCTAGTGTGATTATTCTAAGCTTGAATCCTTGCTATAGTCGAGATTATGAAGATGACTATAAATCAGATCTAGAATACGCAAATAAAATAAAAAACAATCTTGAATTAAACTCAACGAATTTTCACGCTTTAGAATTTTCAACTGATAATAATTTAGGATACTGGGGAGAAAAACTGAAAGATTGGATAATAGATAAAAAAGAAATTCTAACTTCATTAAAGACAATTACTAAAAATATTGCTCTTGCAGAATTCTTTCCTTATCATTCTATCTCTTATGATGATCGTTGTGATAAACTAGCAGGAAAAGATTATCTTCCAACTCAAAAATTCCTTTTTGACATTATTAAAAATCGTATCAAACAAAAAGATGTAAAAATAATCTTGACTCGTTCTTTCAAAAGATGGTACGAAGCAATTCCTGAGTTGAAAAATTACGAAAATTGTTTTGAAGTAAACAATCCTAGTAATCCTTCTCTAAAACCAAAAAATATCTTAAAAGTAACAAGAGTATCAGTTGAATCAAAAATTAACAATTTATTAAATGAACTTAATAAAGAAGTTCAAACTCAAGAACAGTAGCTATCAATAAAATAGCTACTTTATTTTTAAAAATGTACAAATCAATTTCTTAGATTTGATAATATGATGAACTATAAAACATACAAAACACCACTCCAGAATAATGTACAAAACAAAAATAAAATACACTTTTTAAAGAATGTACTTTACGCTTCTAATTCAGTTATATCAATGGTTTAGTTCTTGTTAAGTCAATTGTACATAAATTTTTGGTTTTTTATAAAAAGGAATAAAATAGAAAAAAGACTTAGATCTATGAAATACAGAACCAAGTCTTAGGAGTTATTATTGTGAATCATTATCTAGTGCTTTTTCTAGTTTCCAAATACTAAACCAGAATGAAATAGTCAGCAGAATAAGGAAAATAAAAAAGAGATTATCAGTAACGAAACTTCTGTTCATTCTACATAACTGAAGAGCTATATAAGGAGCTATGAGATACAAAATACATTGTATAATTGCTATTGTTTTCTTTTTCATGATTTTAATCTTACTGTACAGATTTGATACAGTAAACTCCTTTCTAGCTTTATGATTTATCATTTCTAACTTAATTATAGTCTTAATTATAGTCTTATTTTTACCAAAGTTCAATTAGTTATATGTGAAATATCTTATCTGAAAAAATAACCGATCTCTGCTCGAGAATCGGTTTCTAAAGTAATTTATTGAAAATCTAGAATTCAAAATACATAACATAAATTATGTAAATATTGCCTACAACAACAAATCTTTGACTTTTCCAATTTCACTTTTTGGAATCACTAGGTGAATCATATCACCAAGATACATTCTAGTTGAGCCGTTAACGGTTTGGTTTTTGCCATTATGGACTTGGGTGGTGATGAGTACGTTATGTGGCAAGTTTAGTTCGTGAACCTGTTTTCCAGCGATTTTGTCAGATACAGGAATTTCAATGAGGGTGACTTCTCCTTCATCTGTCGCTTCTTCTGGTAGCATTTTTTCGAGCATGGCCTCATAGACTGGAGCACCCTTGAGTAGATCCATGACGATGTAGGCGACCAAGGTCACTAAGCCAAGTGGCATGAGGTTGCGAATATCTCCAACCATCTCGGTTACGAGTATCATAGCGGTTAAGGGAGCCTTGGAAATTGCCCCAAAGTAGCCACTCATTCCCAGAATGACAAATATAGGGAATTGCTCCTGACTGACAAGCCCAAGGTTGACACAAATGACACCAACTAGGGCACCAAGTAAGGAACCTAGCGCCAGAATGGGAAGGAAGATTCCTCCTGGGAGGCCACTTCCATAGCTAATCATGCTCCAAACAAAGCGAATCAAAAAGTAAGCTAATAGAACTTGTAAACTAAAATTTTGCTCAGTTAGGGAAAGAACAAGCTGATTTCCACCACCAAGGATTTGTGGCAAGAAGATCCCGACTGGTATGATAAGGATAAAGGCTAGGATTGGATAATAAGCTTTATCCAAATGGATTTTTTGACCAATCCAGTCATAAATTCGATCAACATTGAGTACAGCCTTCTCATAGAGAAAACCAGAAAGTCCGAGAAAAACTCCCATAAAGAGGTAAATCCAATACTGGTCTAGGGTCATAAGAGGAATGTTGTCTGGCATATCCAGTACGGGTGTTAGGCCAAATATGAGCAGAGAAACAAAGTTTGCTACGAGACTGGCTGCTAGAGTTGAGACCCAGAAAAAGCGGGAAAAATGGTGATAGACTTCTTCTACAACAAAGAGGAGACCTGCAATTGGTGCATTAAAGGCAGCTGCTAAACCTGCAGCAGCTCCACTGGCAATCAGGGAACGTTCCTCTACTGGACTAGATTTGAGCCACTTGGCTATACCTTTACCACCAACTGCTCCAAGTTGAATACTTGGTCCTTCTCGACCTAGCATAAGGCCACTGGCAATAGCAAGAATCCCTAATACATATTTCTTCCAGAGAACACTCCACCAGTTAAGAGTCATCAGTCCCTTTAGTTCGGCTTCGACTTGAGGAATTCCTGAACCCTTGATATCTTTTTCTGACCGAGTTAGTTTCGCACTAAGCCAGCAAACGATTAAATAAAATAGACCAATGATAAAAAGATTGCGCACTTGGTGCGCTTGATCTTGATAAAGTCCTTGTATCAGATGGAAACCCTTTTCGATTAAGAAACGAAAAGATCCGACGATTAGCCCGACGACGAGACCAACAATGATTCCTCGTCCAACTTGGGATAATATGGTGCTTGAGGCAAAGGCAAATTCTTTCTTGGAACTGAGTGTTTCTGACTGTTCCTCCATAATCATTTCCTCTTACTTATCTTTCTTAGTTGAAACCAGTGTTTTGACTGGTTCAAAACTGGTTCGGTGAATTGGGGTGACACCTAATTTTTCCAGTCCTTCTAGGTGTTTAGCTGTCCCATAGCCTGCATTAGTAGCGAAATCATAGCCAGGATATTGGTTGTCATAGTCCTTCATAATATTATCCCGTGTCACCTTGGCCACTATAGATGCGGCTGCGATAGAGAGAGAGTTGGCATCTCCTTTAATAATGGAGGTTTGTGAAATTGGTAACTCCAGTTTCATGGCATCAATCAAGAGGTGCTCAGGTTGCGGACTGAGCTGGGAGATTGCTTCCTTCATGGCTAGTTTGGTAGCTTCATAGATATTGACTTGGTCGATGACCTGATTATCCATGATTCCAATGCCGATTGATAAGGCTTGGTCTTGAACAGCATGATAAATTTCCAGATGTTTCTTTTTAGGAATCTTCTTGCTATCGTTGAGGCCTTTAATCTTACAATTTTTAGGTAAAATAACAGCTGCAGCGACTACAGGGCCAGCCAGAGGACCACGTCCGACCTCATCAACACCTGCAATTAGGGTCACTCCTTGTTTATAAAGTTCTTTTTCATAAGAAAGCATAGCTTCCAGGCGAAGGTCTTCATCCAGTTCAGCCTGAATGGCTTTTTTACGCTTGTTGATTTCCTTTTGAACTCCAGAACGACTATCCTTTTCCAGTTCAAGAAAAAGGGGATTGTCTAAGTCTTTGACAGTAGCAAGAAGTTCTTTAATTTCTTTAATCGTCGTCATCGATGTCGTCCAATGTATCTAAGGTATAGTTACCGAGTTTTCCATCACGGACTTCCTTGACGAAGAGGCTGTAAAAGCGGTCGTAGTCGTCACGGAAACCGAGGGCACGTGTCATATCCATGATGATAACAGGCGCTTCTTCTTCTATCTTCATTTGTTTGAAGCGTTCAGCTAGCTTTTCTGGATAATGTTTTTTGAAATAATTAAGACCAAAAATGGTCACCTCATCCATAGGAAGCAACTGGTCTTTGATAGCTCCAGTCAAGGCTAGTTTTAGAGCGACGGTTTCATCTTCGAACTTAGGCCAAAGAATCCCTGGTGTATCTAGGATTTCAAGGTCTTTATTGGTTTTGAGCCATTGTTGCCCCTTGGTAACACCTGGTTTATTGCCGACAACTGCAATCTTTTTCCCAGCCAAACGGTTCATGAGAGTTGACTTACCAGCATTTGGAATTCCGATAATCATGGTCCGCAAGGTTTCAATTTTGATACCGCGTTCTTTCTGGCGTGCAATCTTATCAGCCATGAGCTTTTTAGCCGCATCTGTCACAACTTTTACAGTCACTTGCTCTTTAGAATTGATAGCCAGTGTTTGAATCCCCTGTGATTCAAAATATTGACGCCATTCTTTAGTCATTGATGGATCAGCCAAATCTGCCTTGTTCAAAATCAAAAGTTTGGGTTTATCACCAACAATTTTGGTTAACATAGGATTTTGACTAGATAAGGGTAGCCGAGCATCCACCAAAATTGTCACAAAATCAACAAATTTTAAATTCTCCTGAACCTGTCGCCGAGCCTTAGACATGTGGCCCGGAAACCATTGAATAGTAGCCATAATATTTTCCCCTTCCGACTAAAAAAACGTAATAAAACGTTTTCTTTCTCACCATCTATTCTATCATAAATTAGGTGCTTTTGCACAGACTTTGACTAAAATAAAATCACGCTATATAACATAACTTAATTTATGTAATTAAACGTTTACTTGACTTTTTTTGCTGACAGGTATATACTTAGTGTATACAAATTCGCGGAGGTAGAGCGATGAATACAGTAAAGACTCGGAAGGTGGGGAATTCTCTCACTGTGACCATTCCTAAAAATTTGGGGATGACGGAAGGTCAAGAAATGGTTGTCTACAAAGGAGTTGATGGGGTTATTGTCTTGGCTCCTAAGCTAAAAGATCCTTTTGATGGGATTGCTGACTTAAGAATGACAAATGATTTTCAAGGGGTAAAAATTATTGATAGCGAAATCTGATTATATTCCTGAAAAGCAGGATATCATTTGGCTGGACTTTGATCCATCAGTCGGTCGAGAAATCCAGAAACGGCGACCTGCCTTGGTAGTTTCTAGGAGAGAATATGCCTTGCAAACTGGTTTTGTGGCTGTCTGTCCCATCACTCATGGCCAACAACGTTTGGCAGAAAAAGGCTTGCTCGTTCCTGTCTCGTCGGATAAGGTAGATGGCGCTGTCAATCCATTTCAACTATATACATTTGATTTTCGGATTCGTAATGCTCAAAAAATAACAAGAATGGACACACAATGTTTTCAGAAAGTCGTCCAACTTTACCAATACATTTTTGAAGATACATAAATCCTACCATGCATAGACAAGGTAGGATTTTTTCTATATGAGCAATCTATCTAAAAATGGGTGAAGGCAATTGAGGAGAATGCCTCTAATCCAGCTTTCTTGTGCTGATGATAGATGTTCTGCCTGAAGGCATTCTTTTAGAAAATCTCGGACTCGTTCTGGCGCAATCTCAAACTCAAAGGCCTTCATCTTGTAGAAAAAGTCGATGAGATGCTTAGATAAGTAATCGTCTGAAAAGGATACTTCTCCACTTTTTCGATATTCTAATAAGAGACGAGAAAATCTAGCTTTTTCATCAGGCAAATCCCGAAAATAAGAATTAAGAAGCCAAGTCTGCTTTTGCTTTCGTTCAATCGGATCTTGATTCGCAATTCGCTGATCCTTTTCCAGCTCCTTTTGGTTTTGTTTAGCCTTGATAGCCCGTTCGTCTCTATTTTTACCAAAGAGGATTTTTTCCCACTTTCGTTCTTCTTGGGTCAAGGTTTCTGTAAAGCCAAAGTAATCTTGATAGGCTCGTTCTGCAGGTCCCATAGCAAGAATGAGATTGTCAGCGTATTGCTTGGCGATTTTATCTCTTTTCTTGCGTTCTTTCTCCGCTTGAATCCGTAAATGCTGCTCGTAGTCGATTTTCTCCTTGCCTAGTTTGACAAGGTAGAGTTGGTCATCGGTCTTACCAAGTAGAAAAGGTTTGATACACTTTTCCAGCACTTCTTCCATACGAGCTTTCTTCTTTGGCTCTGCCTTGGTCCAACTTCCGCCTTGAAAGACCTCTAGGAAGAGCTGATAGTCTCTCTCAGGTGCGAATTGATTGCCACGATTGGCTTTGAAAACACCTTTTTCCCAAAACCATTTTAGAAGTCGTTCGTCAAAATCGCTTTTATTGATATTGATTTTTTCCTTTTTCTGGGCCTTTCTGGTTAGTTTTTCAACTTTTCTGAGTAGTTTTTCTTCCTCTTCTAGTTGCCGATCGAGGCTAATACGATGAAAATGGCGAACACAGTCGCTTCCTATAGGGAAGAGACGTTGGCCTGTAACTCCATTAAAGAGTTCGTAGGCGTATTTTATGGCGTTCCCACAAACACAATTACTACGGCCAATACCATTAAAAATCAAGGAAACTTCATTCCATTCCTTGGTAGCTTGATCCCAAGTATCAGCTTTTGAAGCTTGTAAAACTGCATCATGAAGGGATTTTCTAACTGGAAGTGTCATGAGGTCTCCTTTCTAGGTTATACTTTTACAACTTGAACCTCGTCTTTGCCGAGTAAGATCAAGTATTTTTCAATATTTTCAATCGAATAGGCTCGTGATAAGGCTTCTCCGTATAAGGCTAACTGACCACGATAGCGGTCTATGAGTTGACTTGGTTGATCATAGCGGTCTGTTTTGTAGTCGAAAAGAACGATGCGATCCTCATAAAGTAGATAGCCATCAAGGATACCACGGACAACAAAGTCTTCCTGACTCTTTTGATCTTTTTTGAGCATGGAGAAAGGTTGCTCGCGGTAGAGATGGTCGGTATTAGCGAGAATCTCCTGACCAAGTGGTGTGTCAAAGAAAGCGAGAATTTTAGAAAGATTGATCTTGTCTCTCACAGCTGGACTAGTCTGAACTTGTTTGAGTGTTTCTGTTAGACTAGCAAGTGTTGGTTGCTGACTAAGGTCAATTCTCTGCATGAGTTCATGAGTGGCACTACCAATCTCAGCTCCTGTTACCTTTTCTTTGGTTGAAAAATCTGGCAAATCAAAGCTGATTTGCTTTTTCGGTGATTGAGTTTGGTTAGCAATTTGTACCCCTTCCATATCCATAACGGGTTCATAGAATTTCTTGATTTGACTTGGGGTTTGGACACTTGGTAGTTCAATGGCTTCGCGGTGAAGAGTATTATAAACTTCCACCTCTTTCAGCATTTCAAGGGCTTCTTTGATGATTTCTGACTGGCGGTTGTCTGCTTGAGAGCTGTCTTTTAAAGGGCTCTTGTTTTCCAATTCCCCGATAGCTTCTGTAGTCAACTGGTCTTCACCAACAAAGCGATAGCTAAAGTTGAGATTGTCCTTGGTAAAAACTTTACTGATAGCCCAGATCCAATCTTGGAAATTTCTTGCTTGCAGTCTGGTATTGCAATCTAATTTTCCATTGTTTGCTGCTGGGTATTCCTTTGCTTCCAGCTTTTCACGAGAACCCTTGCCAACAAGATAGAGCTTTTTCTCAGCTCTCGTCATGGCAACATACAGCAGACGCATCTGCTCTGAATAGCTAGCCAATTGTAATTCTTCTTCATTCTGCGTATAGGTCAGGCTAGGAATAGAGAGTTTAATGGTTTTAGGATAGTGTGCTTCCACTGCTCCTGTTTCCAACTTGGCAATGTATTTGACACCAAGCCCATTTTGACGGCTGAGAATGACGTCTGACATCGAGTCTTGCTTGTTGAAGTCCTGATCCATATTGAGGATGAAGACATAAGGGAACTCCAATCCTTTGCTCTTGTGAATGGTCATGAGTTCTACGGCATCTTTAGGCGGCGCGACGGCTACGCTTGCAAGATCATGCTGAGCCTCTAAGACTTGATCAATCATACGAATAAAACGCGCCAAGCCCTTGAAATTACTCTTTTCAAACTGGTCAGCGCGAAGAGCTAGGGCGTAGAGATTGGCCTGTCTGGCTGGACCATTTGGCAAAGCCCCAACATAGTCATAATAAAAACGGTCATTATAAATCTTCCAAATCAAGTCATAGAGAGAGTGGTTTTTGGCATATAAGCGCCAAGAATCCAAGATATCCATGAACTGATTTAGTTTTTCAGCTAGGTCCTTGTGAATTAACTCTTTCTGATCAGTTACCTGTCTTTGAGCATTGACCAGTTTCTCATAGAGATTTTCTTGGACCTTATCTTCTACTTTCTGAAGGGACAAGCGTGCCAACTCGTCCTCATCAAAGCTAAACATAGGAGACTTCATAAGTGCTACCAAGGCATAGTCTTGCAGGGGATTGTGAATGACACGAAGGGTGTCTAGCATGACTTGTACTTCTAGGGATTGGAGATAATTGTTTTGCTCACCGTCGGTTTTGACAGGTATCCCGTACTCAGACAGGGCGAGGAGAATCTGGTCATTTCGACTGCGACTGGAAGTCAAAAGGGCAATTTCCTTAAAGGCTACACCATTCTCTTGATGGAGCTTCAGGATTTCCTTGACCACTAGGCGCATTTCCCCAGTGAGTTTCGTTTCTGCTTGGCTCTCTTCTTCCTCTTGCCCACTATCGTCCTTATCGTAGAGGAGAAATTCTGCCTTGTTGTCTGGATTAGGAGTCAGTTTGGTATTGGCAAAAACAAGTTGGTGCATGCTGTCATAGTTGATTTCGCCGACCTCTTGGTCCATGAGACGTTCAAATACATGGTTGGTTGCTGACAGCACTTCTGAACTACTACGGAAATTTTCTTTAAGAAGAATCAACTTGCCTTCTTGAGGATTTTTCGTATAGCGTTGGAATTTCTCATTGAAAATCTGTGGGTCTGCCTGACGGAAACGGTAGATGGACTGCTTGATATCCCCCACCATAAAGCGATTGTGGCCATTCGACAGCAATTCTAGCATCCGTTCTTGAATGTGGTTAGTATCCTGATACTCATCAACCATGACTTCATGGAATCGTTCCTGATAAGCCTCGCGGACTTGTGGGAAATTCTCTAAAATCTCAATGGTGTAATGACTGATATCAGCGAATTCAAAAGCATTTTCCTGGCGTTTACGTTCACGATAAGCCTCCACAAAATCACCCATGAAGGTTTGGAAAGTTTTAGCTAGCTCCCAGGTGTCTTCATGATAACGCTCTTGGTAGTCGAGAATCGTTATCTGGTCTGCTAGTTGTCCTAGTTTAGAAAACAGCGCCTTTCTCTTATCGTTATAGGCATCAGCCAGTGGCTTCAATTCAGCCTTACGACTGGAATTGGCTAGAGCACGACCATTTTTCTCCTTAGAGATGGCGACAACACGCGCAAGCACTACTTGATAAGCTTGGCTATCGGACTCTTGATTTAAGGAGCCAATTTCATCCAGAACCTGTTGAACAGCTTCTAAATAGGCAGCTTTGGGAAACTCCTTGGCATCGTTATCCAGATGATAACGGAAGAAACTTTCCAAGTCCCAAAGCGCCTGTTTGATTTGCTCAGTTAGTTTGTCTTTTTCATTTGCAAAGTCAGCTTTTTCAAACCCTTTGAGAAAAGACTCGTTCAGCCATTTTTGGGGGCTACTGGTGGATTGAAGAAAATCATAGATTTTGTAGACTTGCTGGCGCAAACCTCGTTCATCCTTGCCACGTCCAGCAAAGTTCTTCACCAAACGACTAAATTTCTCTTTATTCTCACCTTGGTAATGGTCTTCAAAGACTTGATGAAAAACTTCGTTCTTTAAGAGCAATTGTTCACTTTCGTTTTGTAAAATACGGAAATTCGGTGCGATATCAATCAGATAGCCATGCTTGCCAAGGAATTTTTGTGTGAAGGAATCCATGGTTCCGATGGCAGCGTTTGGTAGATCTGCCAATTGGCGTCCCAAGTGTTGTTTGAGATCGACATCATTGGTTTCTTGGATTTGTTGGCTGATTTTTTTCTCCAAGCGTTCTTTTAGTTCTGTAGCAGCCTTGACGGTAAAGGTCGAGATAAAGAGTTGACTGATTTCTACACCACGAGTTAATTGATCCAGAATACGCTCGGCCATGACAAAGGTCTTCCCTGAACCGGCAGACGCTGAAACAAGGATATTTTGCCCTGCCGTATAAATGGCTTGGATTTGCTCGGCAGTTTTCTTTTGTACCTTGTTCGAATGCGCTTCTGTTTCTTGCAATTTTTGAATTTCTTCCTCAGTTAAAAAGGAAATGGGCTTCATCGATTCAACTCCTCTCTCATTTTTTCAAACCAAGCTTGCTTGAGCTTTTCTCCGACCAGACGCTTGCCATCAGCCTGTTCTAACTTCTCAAGGAAACGGGCTTGTCCCAAGTGATAATTGGCTTCAAATCCAGTGATGGCTTGGTGTTGCTGGACGTATGGGGCAATACTTCTGCCGTTCTCTGTGTAGGGATTGATAGCGAACTGGCCTTGTAAAATCTTCTCAGCTGCTTTCTTGTAAAGATGGGAATTATAGTCTAGTAAGAGCTGGAACTCCTCATCTGTCAGCTGATTGGCCTTGTTTTTGTTGTAAAATTCTCCCAAATGACTACTTTCTTTTTCTAAAAAGAGCCCCTGGTATTTCATTGACTTGCTGGCTTCTGCTACTGCTCCAGCCAAACTCTTAACGGTCAACAGAGATTGGACAGGCTCTGCCATTTCTAGGTACATAGCGCCGAAAAAGTTCTGTTCCCCTTCTTTTTTTAGGGCAGCAAGATAGGTTGGCAACTGGGAATTTAAACCATTAAAGAAATGAGGAAACTGGAACTGGGTCAAACTAGACTTGTAGTCCACTACTCCTAGCGCTCCATCAGCTTTCAGGCGGTCAATACGGTCAACCTTGCCTCGTACATGGACACTCCGACCATTATCCAATTGAATAAAGGCCTGGTCCTTGCCACCAAATGTTGCCTCCTCTTGGATGGTTTCAATGGCTGGATTATGGCGGAGAATATGGCCAGTTGTCCGCGCAACATCAAGCAGAACTTCCTTGGTAAACTGGGCTTCCAAACTTTCTTGATAAATAGCTTCAAATTCGCGTTCTTGGCTGGTTTCCTTGATGGCTTGTTCCAAACGCTGGTCAAACGGATTTTCATCAGGCAGTTTCAAGGCACGTTCAAAAATACGGTGCAAGAAATTCCCATGACTGCGAGCATCCGGACGAAGGCGCAATTCTTCCTGCAAACCTAAGACATAACGGAGGAAATAACTATATTCATTGCGGTAAAACTCCGTCAAACCAGAGGTAGATAGGTAAAACTCTTTGTTAGCTGGAAAAAGAGCCTGCAAGGTCTCTTTTTCTAATGGCTTGCTGCTTGGGCTAGTTGGGAGTGCAGGATTGGTAAGACCTTTCTGATCAAGTTTTTTCCCCATCACACGTGCTAGAACCTTGACAAAGGTCACATCTTGCTCATTTTCACTAGAACCTGCCTGCTGATGATAGGCAACAAGGCTAGACAAGAGACTGTGATATGAACCCATATCTTCCTTAGACAGCCCTTTGTGATTCATCCTCTTCTCTTTCCGACTAAATCCAAAATGGATCAGCTCTTGAAGATAGGCAGATTCTTTACTTTCACTTTCGTTAAAAAGACTTGGAGCCGACAAGACCAACTGCTTACGGGCAGCATTGACTAAAGAAAGCATGGTGTAGCGATTTTTCTTGAGGTTTTCACTACTTGCAATCAGTAATTGCGCTCCCTCTTCAGTCGCTTGGTTTAGGCTTTGTCTTTCTTCGTCTGTTAACAGGCTGGTGTTTTGCGCAATTTTTGGTAAATGATCCTGAGTCAGCCCGATGGCATAGACAAAGTCAGCGGTCAGAGGGGCAATCAGATCGTAACTCTGCACCAGAACAGTGTCCACTGTCGCTGGAATGGTGCGATACTGGGACAAACTCATCCCAGAATGGAGCAAGGCTAGGAAATCCTCCAGACTAACTTGTGAACCAGCAAAAACGGTCGCAAATTGTTCTAAAACATGGCAGAAGGCTTTCCAAACTTCGGCTTGTCTTTCCTGTTCTAGAAGTTCCATAGTAGCTGTCAATTCTTGCATCTGCTTGCTTAAAGCAGCATTTTTTAAAAAAGCATTCCACTTTTGCAAGAGATTTTCAGTCCTTTGCTTCCGACTGGCAAATAAGGTTTCAAGTGGCGCCAAAACGCGCAGACGAATTGCGTTCAAACGTTCCAAATCAAATTTTCCGTGGTGGGATTTGGTGAAGGTCTGCTGGAAAGCTGGCAAGCCATTGATGCCAAGATAGCGGAGATATTGCTCAAAGGCATCAATATCCGCTTGGCTAAGGTCAGTATACAAACCAGTTCTAAGAAGATTAATCATATCCTCCTGACGAAAACGGTAGCGTTTCAAACGCAAAATAGATTCGACATACTGGGTTAAGGGATGGTGGGCCATGGATTCACTTCTACCAAGATAGAAAGGAATCTGGTACTGGTCAAAAATGGTTTTCAGTGATAACTCGTAAGAAGCCACATCACCCAAGAGAATACGGAAATGCTTGTAACTCAGTTCTGGATTGTCATGTAATTGTTGACGGATGCTGCGGGCTACCAATTCCAACTCCTCTTTTTGCGTCAAGCAAGACCAGATTTGCAAATTTTCACGGTCCTTCTCATCGACATCTAAAGTGAGTTCTGAAAAATCATAAGAAGACTCCAGCAAACGAGAGGCCTTGTCAAAACTATCCATCTTTTCATGAGATTGAGAAAGGTCTTGCGCAGGTGTTTGGTATTTTGCCCCCAAATGATGAAGAAATTCCACACTGGCTTGGTAGAGATTCCCTTCAGTGAACGGACTGGTATAGGCCTTCTTGCTTGCATAAGCACCAATGACAATCTCGACACCTTTTCGATGGAGTAGATCTACTACACGCTCTTCCTCGGCAGAAAAACGGGTAAAGCTATCAATAACCAAGGCAATCTGACTGAAATCACTACTTACCTTGCCATTTTCAATAGCCTCAATCAAATGGGACAACTGACTCCCCTGAGCCAACTGGTTTTGATTAAGATAGGCAGTAACTTTCTCAAAAATCAAGAGTAAATCTGCTCGTTTATCCTCATCAGTCAAACTTTCCAAGTCTAAAAAGTTCATCTGAGCAGTCGTCATCTCATGATAAAGTTCAACCAACTGCTGGATAAATTGAGGATCCTGCTTAATAGCACCATAAACACGTAAGTCCTTGGGATCGAGTCCCGCAAGGCATTTATAAAAAGCCATCCCAAGCCCGATGTCATCTAGACTCGTCTTAGTTGGCAAATCATTCAAGACCAGGTAACGAGCCATCTGAGCAAAACGCGTGACGGTAATCGCAAAAGAAGCCTGCTGGGACAAGCATTCCAGCACGGCGCGTTCCTTTTCAAATGAAAGAGAGTTGGGTGCGATGTAGAAAACACGCTTGCCTGCAGCAACTAGCTCTTCTGCCTCTCTGGTTAGAATTTCAGTCAAAGAAGTCCGAATATCAGTATAAAGTAATTTCATCTCAGCCTCGTTTGCTTTATCAAAGTTTCTTACTCTATTATAGCAAAGTTCGCTTCACAGTCCAAATCCAAAATTCTAGTTGACAATCATTTAATTAGCAAATCAATCATCCTTCATCATCCACTTTCATATGCTGAAAGATATAGAGAAAAAAGTCTTTTGAAACTTCAAAATGTCCATAACGAAGTCGAGAAGTATAGTCTCTCCATTCAGGATGTTGTCTGGCTATTTCTATGAAGCAATCTTTGACTGGTTGATAATACTCGACATTTCGTCTAAAGGGAAAGAATCCTTCAAACTGCTCTACTTGATAGGCTTTGTCATCTATAATCTTACCTACAGCCACAAAAGCCTGTAACTTATCTTGACTGTTCATATCGTATTTTGGACTATAGTATAAAAGATAGTCACCTTTTTTCATACGGTTTAAGGGGCCGCCCTTTCCATGACAGACCTGGCAAAAATTTCCTTCAACTCCTCTTAAAACATGGTTCTTCGAAACAACTCCGACCCAATATCTAGGCATTTTTATCCTCCAACTCTACTAACATGCGATTAAAAACTTCTCTATCGTTAGATAGTTTATCAAAAAATACTTCATCAACACCTTCTACTAAAGGTAAAGCTTGATTGACCTTCTCCGCGCCAGACTTCGTCACTGAGACTAGTTTTGCCCGACTATCCTTTGGATGTTGATCGCGTTTAATGTATTCTTTCTTCTCCAGTAGTCTAGCAATCTGGGAAACCGTCATGACATCCATACCAGAGAACCGAGCAATATCAACTTGCGTTACATATTCCTCTCTATTGGTCAGAAACAAGAGCGAAGTCAAAACGATAAATTGGGGCAAAGTGAGGCCAACTGATTTCAAGACTCTTTTTAAGTTGCTTTCCCACTTGTTGTAGACTTTGATGAAAAGAAGACCTGTAGATTCTGTTTCATCATTTTTGTAAATTGAATTAAAGTGATACTTTGACATTATTTCTCCTTAAATATTAAGTATACATATTATATAAGATTTTATTTTCTTTTTCAAGAAAAGGAAAGCCGAATTTTACAATTCTGTCAGACATTTCATAGTCTATATGCTATAATAAAAGTAAAACACCTAGAAAAGGAAGTCTTATGATTAAACTACTAGCCTTGGATATGGACGGAACTCTCCTTAACGAAGCCAAGGAAATCCCACAAACCCACATCACTGCTATTCATCAAGCTATTGAAAAAGGTGTCAAACTGGTTCTCTGTACGGGTCGCCCACTTTTCGGTGTCCTCCCCTACTACAAAAAACTGGGACTAGACCTCCAGAACGAGTATGTCATCGTCAATAACGGTTGTTCAACTCACCAGACCAGTGACTGGGGGCTAGTTGACTGGCAAGAACTCAGCCCAGCTGACATCGAATACCTCTATGACTTAGCAGAAAAGAGCGACGTCCAGTTAACTCTTTTTGATGAGAAACATTATTTTGTCCTCGGTGGCAAGCCTAATCAAATTGTTCAAAATGATGCCAAGCTAGTCTTTTCAGACCTGACTGAAATTTCCCTTGAGGAAGCGACCAGTGGCAAATATCGAATGTTCCAAGGTATGTTTTTAGGAACAAAAGAACAAACAGACGATTTTGAACAACGGTTCGCTGAGGAACTCTGCCAACGATTCAGTGGAGTTCGTTCGCAGCCTGTTATTTATGAAGCGATGCCTCTTGGGACTACCAAAGCTACTGCTCTTTCTCGACTAGCAGCGATTTTGAATATCGAGCCTTCAGAAATTATGGCCATGGGTGATGCCAATAACGATATCGAAATGCTTCAGTTTGCAGGACTTGGCATTGCTATGGGAAATGCCAGCGATTATGTCAAATCTCTTGCCAACGACGTCACAGCCAGCAACGAAGAAGACGGCGTTGCGCGTGCCATTGAGAAGTATATTTTATAATTGAGAGGCCCAGTTCATATCAACTGGGTTTTGTTTTTTTAAAATTAGAAAACTTTAGAAACTCTTTAGAATTACTTGATGTTTCTTTGATTTCTATACCTTATACTAAAGTTAGAAAATAAATCAAAAGGAGAAAATCATGAAAACAGTACTCGAAATTCATGGACTGACCAAACAATTTGGCCAACAAGCTATTCTTCAAGATCTTAGTCTAACCATAAAAGAGGGAGATATTTATGGTCTAATTGGAAAAAATGGAGCAGGTAAAACTACTCTTATTAAAATCATTACACAATTATTATTTGCGGACAAAGGCACAGTCTCCCTCTTTTCTAGCCAAGAACAAAATGAGTGGACCAAGGCTTTATCTCGAGTGGGTTCTGTTATCGAATCACCTGTAGCTCACAATCACTTAACAGCTTATCAAAACCTTAAATATTATTGTATGATACGTCATATTCCAAATGCTGATAAGGTGATTCATGAGACCTTGGACTATGTTGGTTTGTCAGATACAGGGAAAAAAGTCTTTCGTGATTTCTCACTAGGAATGAAACAAAGACTTGGCATCGCCATTGCCCTTCTATCCAAACCTGACTTCCTGATTCTTGATGAACCCATTAACGGTCTCGACCCAATTGGGATCAAAGAATTTCGTCTGATGATTCAACGGCTCAATCAAGAAAAAGGCATAACTATCCTCATCTCTAGCCATATCTTGTCAGAACTCTATCTCCTAGCTAATCGCTTTGGAATTTTGGATCAAGGTAAGATTATCCGTGAAATCAGTAAAGCTGAGTTTGAAACACTAAGTGAGGATTATATCGTGCTTAAAACAAGCGACAAAGAAAGAGCTTGTCAGGTATTGAAAGAACAAATCCAGCTTCAGTTTAAGGTTGTAAACCCTGAAAATGAAATCCATATCTTTGGAAATGAACAAGATGTCAAACAGATTCTTAAGCAACTAACTTTGGCCGATGTTGCTATTGATGAGATATACTTTGCCCGTCAAAACCTAGAAGAATACTTCACACAATTGGTAGAATAGGAGAAAAATCATGATACATACCATTCAAGCAGATTTTTACCGTCTTTTCCGCTCCAAAGGATTTTGGATTACAGAATTCATTCTCTTTGTCCTCTTGCTAATGGGTGCCACTATCGGGGCTACAGGACATTTAATGTCAGTAAATACAACACCACCAGAGACTCCTACCCATGGTTGGAATGGGATAGAAGCTCTTATCAATGCGTCTAGCAATGATTCAAACCTCGTTTTTCTCTGCATTATACTAACATGTTTAGTTCTCGGAGTGGATTTAATCGGCAAGCTCTATAAAAATAGTTTGACAGTTGGCGTTTCTCGTACAAAGTTTTTCTTCGCTAAATCCTTTGTTCTAGCAAGCATCGCTCTATTACAACTCATCGCCAGCCTTGTGATTGCTTTTGTTCCCTCAACTCTACTAAACGGACTTGGTACGATACCTGATGGTTTTATTGCCAATCTCCTCTTAATGATTTCCCTTCAATTTCTCTGCCTTCTCGCTTGGCTTTCGATTATTTCCTTTATTCTCTACCTAACTCATTCTTATCTTGCCGTATTTATTGGTTATCTGATTAGCTCTATCATCCTTTCTATGCCAATGCTTGTTTTCCCAGACATTGAAATTCTACGATATCTGAGCTTAAATTTTGCCTATGCCATGACTGCTGATAGTCAATCCGTTCTCTATACCATTACGGTTTGCATCGCTATCATACTTTTCTTTTCTCTCAGTGGACTAACTGTTTTCAAGAAGAAAAGCTTATAAAAAGGACCTCCTCTAGGATATAGAGGAGGTTTCTTCTGTTAAAGATAGATAAAGACCGAAAACCATTCTCCATCAGTGGCTAGCTTCATTTCCGCTCCAAGAAGATGAACCAATTCCTCAGTAATATAGAGACCTAAACCAGAGGATTCTTCGGTATCAGACATATTTTCAGAATAAAAACGATTGCTGAGATTATCTATATTCTTGATAGGTTTTTTGACTAGATTATCAATTTCCAAAACAAGCCTATTTTCTTCCTTTTTCAAAGAAAGTCGAGCCTTCTCCTTGCCGTGCTTGAGAACATTTCCAAGGAGGTTTTGTATAATTCGATCAAGCAAGTCCTCATCAGTCGTCGTTTTCAATCCTGGTTCAACATTAAAATCAAGAACAATATGTGAAGATTGAAAAACGTCGTAATAGGCTAAAGTCTTTTTCGTTATAAAAGTTGATAAATCAAGCTCTTCCAGTTTCGGTTTGACTGCACCTTCCATCAAATGACGGTATTCGAGGAGAGTCTCCAAACGTTTGGAAACCAAATCCTGATGATGGGCTATTTTATTTAAGGTTTCTGAACTATTATCGGGGTGTTTTATTAGTTGTTGAGTATATCCTGAAGCGATTGTCAAAGGTGTCCGAATATCATGAGCGATGTTACTGATTGCCATATCTAGGGTGTGTTTTTCACGCTTCATGATTAGCTGATTTTGCTCTACCTCTTGAAATAGATTCTCAATTTGGTTATGTAGACGCAAAATGGTCTTTGAAAAGAAATTTACACCGATCCTCTTCATGCTACCAGAGCGAATCTTTTCTTCGATTTGTCTGCTTAAATCTCTAATTGCTATATGATAGCGAATCAAAGAAATCGCCAAAATGATGTTGATAAGGAGCAACAGAGATATCAAACTGTAAATCATTACTTATCTCCTTTTAATCGAACACCAACTCCCCAAATGGTTTCGATGTACTCGTGATTTGGATCCAGTTGATGCAGTTTTTTACGGAGATTGCTTAGATGGGTGTTGAGCGTATTGTCTCCAGGCAGGTAACTTTCTTCCCAAATTAATTCATAGAGTTCTTCTTTGGTGAAGATCTTTTTAGGATGATGGAGCAACATTTGAAGAATCTGACACTCTTTCTTTGCAAGGCGAATGATTTCAGTAGAGTTGCTTATTTCAAAACTATCCGCATCGAACTGGATATTTTTAAAGTTTTGCACGAGGTTATTAATTTCTCTTCGATCTTCTGACTGATATTCACCACTTTGGCGTAATTGCACAGTGACTCTGGCAAAGACTTCGTCCAAATCAAAAGGTTTTACTATGTAATCATTGGCACCATCTAGGAGATATTGGCTGATGAGCTTTTTATCACCCAAAGCAGTAAGCATGATGACCGGAGTCTGACTAGTTTGTCGAATAGCTTGCAAGACTTGGTCGCCATTTTTCCCAGGGAGCATGATATCTAGCAAAACGAGATCAATGCCACCTTTGTCAAATTGCATTATACCTTCTGTACCAGAAAATGCTTGAATCACTTCGTGTTCCTCTGCAAGAAGGATTCTTAAGATTTCCTGGATTTCATTATTATCTTCAATTACAAGTATGCTCGCCATAAACCTCGTCCTTTCTAAAACCATTATAACATGTTTTATTAGGAATTCCAGATCCAGAAAAGCTCCTCTCACATTTTAAGCAAGAAGGAGCTAATGAAAATTGAATCTACTTAACCAAATAAGCAATCAAGGTTATAATCCATAGATGGGCTGGGTAGAAAATATAAAAGAAATATTTACTCCAGCTGGTTTCCTTTCCTCGCTGTCCATTATACAAGGCCATGAAAGGAAAGACGGTGATAAAGAGCCAGTCAGAATTGTAAAGCATCATTTCCAAGGTTTGGTACCAAGTATCATAGGTATGGATAGAAGTCACTAATAGAAAGGCCCAAAGGAGAGTATAGAGGAGATTTCGCAATCCCTTACGATTTCGACAAGAGTAACTAATCAAGAGAAATGGTAGCATAGTGATACCACCCTCAGTAAAAAGACAACCGAAAATCAAAAGCCCAGCAACTCCAATCCGACGCCACAACTTCTCTTTTTTATCCAGCTCTTTTCGAGGAAAACCAATCCAAAGCATGGTGACACCGATGGCCAAAGTCAAGAAAATGTTATTATTGACCATTACCCCTTTGGATGCAAATAGGGTATTGAGGAGGCTATTTCCAGCAAACATGATAAGCGCCCAAGACCAGAGGCGGATGAGATAGTCTTTCAGATTTCGAGTATGGATAAAACCTTCCATAGCCATATAGGCAAACCAGACTCCCACACAACGAGTCAAGGCGTGGAAAATACCTTCCCACAGAGGAGAAACGATCCCTGTGATATGGGGAATATGGTCCAGAACCATTACTGTCGCCATCAGATACTTCAGCTGTGTCGCATTCCATTTTTTCATAATAAACCTCTTTCTTTTTGATCTACATAGAGTATAGCATACATCTCCACGTATAATCGTACACCCATCTTACATTTAAAAAGCCTATCTTACATTTTTGTAAGACAGGCGTGAATATCAAAAGTTTATTATGAAAGTTACCTTCTAGTCCGTAATTCGTTGGTACATTTCTGGTCTTCTATCACGAAACAGTCCCCAGTTGAGGCGTTCACTTGCTCCCTTGTCAAGGTCATAGGTCGCTAACAGAACAGCTTCACCTTGTCTTTCAGCTTTCTCTAAAATAGCGCCTGTTTCATCTGTCATAAAGGATGAACCGTAGAAGTCAAGACTGGAACTTTGTCCACCATTTTCCTCACTAGGAGTGACTTCTTCCAAACCGTAACGATTGGCTACAATAACTGGGACAATATTAGCTGCTGCGTGCCCTTGCATAGTACGTTGCCAGTGACCACAACTGTCCGTATCTAAGATAGGTTCTGAACCGATAGCGGTTGGGTAAAAGAGCAATTCTGCCCCATTCAACGCAAGACAGCGCGCTGTTTCAGGGAACCATTGATCCCAACAGATACCAATCCCAATCTTAGCGTAGCGAGTATCCCAAACCTTGAAACCAGTGTTGCCAGGCGTGAAATAAAACTTTTCTTGATAATAATGGTCATCTGGTATGTGTGTCTTCCGATAAACGCCCAGTACCTCTCCATCTGCATCAATGACGGCGATTGAGTTGTACAAGACATTGCCATCCTTTTCATAGAAACTAATCGGTAGAACAACCTGTAGTTCCTTAGCAATCACCTTAAAATGCTGAATGGCTGTATTTTCTGTCACTGACTGGGCATACTGGTAGTAGTCATACTGGCGTTCCTGACAGAAATAGGGACGTTCAAACAACTCTGGTAAGAGAATGATTTGTGCGCCTTTGTCTGCAGCTTGACGTACTAAACGCTCCGCTGTTTGGATATTTGTTGCCACATCCTTGGTACATTGCATCTGGATTGCTGCAACTCTTACATTTCTCATCTTTTTCTCCTATTCAGGGATTTGTTGGGTGATGCAGTGGATATTGCCACCACCTAGAAGAATATCTCTAGCTGCTATTCCGACAACTTTACGGTCTGGGAAACACTTACTGAGGATATCTAAGGCTACTTGATCGTTTACATCCTGAAACTGTGGGACTAAGACAGACTTGTTGGCGATATAGAAATTGACATAGGAAGCCGCAAGACGCTCGCCCTTATATCGCTCCTCTTCACCTTCTTCATAGATGTAGCCTGACAAATCCTCTTCGGTTACAACTTGATGAAGCGCTGGGATTGGAAGTTTATGAATAGTGAAGGGACGACCTTTTGCATCCGTTTCCTTCTCTAAAAGAGCTAAATCAGCTACAGACATAGCATACTGGGGATCGTTTTGATCATCTGTCCAAGCTAAGACAAGTTCCGCAGGACCAACAAAGGCAGCAACATTGTCAACATGTTCATTGGTTTCGTCCTGATAAATACCGTAAGGAAGCCAAATAACTTTTTCAGCGCCAAGGCTCTCTAATAAGGTGTTTTCGATTTCCTCTTTACTGAGATGAGGATTGCGACCTGGGCTCAGAAGGCAACTTTCAGTCACAAGAATGGTTCCTTGACCATCGCTGTGTATCGCTCCGCCTTCCAGTACAAAAGGTTTGGCATCGTAAACAGGCATTTCCAAGACCTCAGCAAAACGACTGGCTACTTGGTCATCATCTTCATAATCTTGGTAGAGGCCATCGACTGCACCACCCCAGGCATTAAAAGACCAATCGACGGCCAGCTTTTCTCTTTTATCATTTACGAGAATCGTCGGACCTGTATCACGCGCCCAGGCATCATTGGTAGGAATATCTAGATAAACAACGCTATCTTCTAGATAGGATTGGGCTTCAGATAGATGGTCCTGCTCCACCAAAAGATAAACTCTTTCCCCTTCTGCTATGGTCTTGATAATCTGGCTAAATGCTTTTTTAGCATCTTTTCCTTGAGAGGGCCATGAACCTGGTCGAGTCGGCCAGATCATGAGGGTTCCATGATGAGCTTCGTACTCTGCTGGCATGCGATAGCCTAATTTTTTTGGACTGTCCATCATGATAATCTCCCTTTAAAGTCTTGATAACCAAAAGATTTGACTAAGTTGCACTCACCCTGCTCGTCCATGAGATAGAGACTTGGCAATCCAATACCATTAAAGGTATTATTTTTGACAAAGGAATAAATTGCCATGTCTTCGAAATAAAGTCTGTCACCGATTTGAACTGGATTTTCAAAGCTATAATCACCGATCACATCTCCTGTCAGACAGGTATTAGAAGAAAGTCTATAGGTATGGGCTTTTTCCTGTGCCTCAAAGCCATTTCTCAAAGGTGGACGATAGGGCATCTCAAGTACATCAGGCATATGGCAGGTCGCAGAGGCATCTAAAACCAAGATTTCTATACCGTTTTCGACAATATCCAATACTTCAGTTGCTAGATAACCTGCATTGAGCGCAATGGCTTCACCCGGTTCGATATAGATTTCAAGATTGTAAGTTTCTCGGATACGCTTGATTTCTGAAATCAGCAAATCCACATCGTAACCTTCTCTTGTGATGTGGTGTCCTCCACCCATATTGAGCCATTTAACTTGATGCAAATAGGAACCAAACTGCTCTTCTACTGCTTTCAAAGTTGTCTCTAAATCCTCTGAACCTTGCTCACAAAGAGTATGAAAATGAAGACCATCCACCAAATCCAGCAAATCACTAGGAATTTTATCTAGTGTAACGCCAAAACGAGAACCAGGTGCACAAGGGTCATAGAGCGCATGGTCACCCTGTGTTGAACATTGAGGATTGAGACGTAAACCAACACTGATACCAGCCTCACGACAACGCGAACCATGCTTACGCAACTGTCTCTCAGAGTTAAAGACGATATGGTCCGTTATCTCTAGCAATTCCTCCAAGTCTGCATCCTTGAAAGCTGGCGCAAAGACATGGACTTCACCTTGAAACTCATCTCTAGCTAGCTTGGCCTCATAGAGTCCACTAGCTGTTGTACCTGATAGATACTGGCTAATCAAGGGATAGGTTTTGTAGAGGGAATATGCCTTCTGGGCAAGCAAAACCTTGCAACCAGCTTCTTCTTGAACATATTTTAGGATACGGCAGTTTGCTTCTAACTTGGCTAGGTCAATAACATAGGCTGGTGTGGGTACTTGTTCTAGCTTCATTAGTCCACCATTTGTGGATTTTCAACCACAACCCATGGCAAACCATACTCATTCAAAGCTTCCATAAATGGATCTGGATCCAATTCTTCAAGGTTGTAAACTCCTGGTTGTTTCCATGTTCCGTTCATAACCAATTTTGTTCCAATCATGGCTGGAACGCCTGTCGTGTAAGAAATTGCTTGTGAACCAACTTCTGAGTAACATTCCTGATGGTCGCAAACATTGTAGATGTAGATGGTCTTTTCAACGCCATCTTTGACACCTGTAAAGATACAACCGATATTGGTCTTACCAACAGTACGTGGTCCAAGGCTAGCAGGATCTGGAAGCAAGACTTTCAAGAATTGGATTGGAACGATTTCTTGACCGTTAAAGTTAATAGCATCCGTACGAAGGAGACCAACGTTTTCCAAGCATTTCATGTGCGTTAGATAAGATTGACCAAAAGTCATAAAGAAACGAATCCGTTTGACTCCAGGAATGTTCTTAGCCAATGATTCAATTTCTTCATGGTGAAGGAGATACATGTCTTTTTGTCCAACTTGAGGGAAATCGTACTCACGCTTGATAGACATTGCTTCGACTTCGACCCATTTTCCATCTTCCCAGTAAGAACCTGGCGCAGAAACCTCACGTAGATTGATTTCTGGGTTGAAGTTAGTCGCAAACGGATAACCGTGGTCACCACCATTACAGTCTAAAATATCGATATAGTGAATCTCATCAAAATAGTGTTTGAGAGCATAAGCTGAAAAGACACTGGTCACACCTGGGTCAAAACCAGAACCAAGAAGAGCTGTCAAACCTGCTTCTTTGAATTTCTCCTGATAAGCCCACTGCCATGAGTAGTCAAAGTAAGCTGTAAAACCAAGTTCCTTGCAACGTTTTTCATAAATGGCGCGCCATTCAGGGTCTTCTGTATCCTCAGCCTCGTAGTTGGCAGTATCTATATAGTGGACACCTGTAGCCAAACAAGCATCCATAATGGTCAAGTCTTGATATGGGAGTGCTACGTTCAAAACGGCTTCTGGTTTGTAGCTTTCAATCAAGGCAATCACTTCTTCTGCCTTGTCAGCATCAAGAGCAGCTGTTTCAATCTTTGTACTTGTTTTGCCTTCTAATTTAGCCTTTAAATCATCACATTTTGACTTTGTACGACTAGCAATCATAATCTCTGTAAAGGTTTCGCTATCTTGGCAAATCTTTGAAATAGCAACTTGGGCAACACCCCCACATCCGATAACTAATAGACGACTCATTTTTTCCCTTCCTCTTCTTCTAAAATGTCTTCTACATACTTAGGCAACATAAAGGCTCCCACATGTAAGTTTGCAGTGTAGTATTCTGTGAAAAGCTGGCGTTTTTTCCAGCCTTCCTTATCAAAATCTTTAACAGGGTGGTATTTTTTCGATGCAAATCCAAATAGCCAATAGCCAGCTGGACTGGTTGGGATGTGCGCCTGATAAACCCGACTGATTGGAAAGGCTTGATTGACCTTGCGGTGCATACTTCGGCAAGCTGACTCATCTTCGTCAAAGAAAGGACTACCATGCTGATAAATCATGATACCGTCTTCTTTGAGAGCTCTGTAACTGTTTCCATAAAATTCCTTGGTAAAGAGCCCTTCCGTATGTCCAAATGGATCCGTCGCATCATTGATAATGATATCGTAATCATCCTCACAGTTTCTCAAAAATCTCAGTCCATTTTGATAATAAATCGTAACACGAGGGTCATCTAGCCCTGCAGCAAAGTCTGGGAAATACTCACGACAAACCTCAACAAGCATTTCATCTGGTTCCACGATATCGATTTGCTCCAGTTCGGGATAGAGTGTTAATACTTGGGCAACTCCGCCGTCGCCACCCCCTATAACCAAGACTTTCTTTGGATTGGGATGGACAGCCATCGGTACGTGGACGGTCATTTCATTGTAGACAAAATCATCTGCATCTGAAAACAAGACATGGCCATTTAAGATTAATATTTTCCCAAAAGCGGGAGTATCTAATACTTCTATATCCTGCCATTCACTTTTTCCAGCGTAGAGTTGCTTAGCTGTTCTCAAAGATAATTTCACATCTGGAGTATGAACTTCAGAAAACCACAAATCCATCTAGTTCTCCTTTCTATCAATAACGTTGATGTGATTGACTTCTGGATCTTCCGTCCCTTGGAGGGAGCAACCACGTTCTTTGGCAAATAGGATATAATCCACAATTTCTCGTGTAATACGTTCACCTGGTGCTAGGATTGGAATCCCTGGAGGATAGCACATGACAAATTCCCCACAGACCTGTCCAACAGACTCATCCAAGGTCAAACTTCTTCTCTCTGAATAGAAGGCTTCCTGAGGAGACAGCACTAAATCTGGTTGGATATATTCTCCAGCAATCAAGTCCTTTCCATCTCTTGAATAGAGTCTCTTAATATCAGCCAAAGCACCGACCAGACGCTCTATATCTTGGATGCGATCGCCGATGGAAATATAAGCCAAGATATTCCCGATATCCCCAAACTCAATCTGAATATCATATTCGTCTCGCAGGAGGTCATAAACTTCGATACCTGTTAAGCCAATACCCTGAGTGTAGACTGACAGCTTGGTCACGTCAAAATCACAGACCGACACACCGTCTATTAACTCTTTTGAGTAGGCATAGTAACCACCGATAGCATTGATTTCACGACGAGCATACTCGGATAGTTCAATAACCTTCTCAAAAGACTCTTTACCACGAAGAGCTAGATTACGACGTGAAATATCAAGACTTGCCATCAACAAGTAAGAGGCAGATGTAGACTGGGCCAGGTTAATGATCTGTCGAACATATTCAGGATTCATACGCTCCCCGATAAGCAGTATGGAGCTCTGGGTCAAACTCCCACCAGACTTATGCATAGAGACCGCCGCCATATCAGCGCCAGCGTCCATAGCAGATAGTGGCAATTTGTCTGTAAAATGCAAATGCGCTCCATGAGCTTCATCTACTAAAACCAGCATGCCAGCTTTATGAGCCATTTCCGTTAAACCCTTGAGGTCTGAACAAATACCATAGTAGGTAGGATTGTTGATTAGGATAGCTTTAGCATCCGGATGTTCCTTGATGGCCTGTGCAACACGGTCATTTTCAAGACCTAAAGCGATGCCAATTTTAGGATCTACACTCATCTCGATATAGATGGGAATGGCACCACATAGAACCAGCGCATTGATAGCAGATTTGTGAACATTTCGCGGCAGAATAATCTTATCTCCAGCCTTGCAGGTGGAAAGAATCATAGTTTGAACAGATGATGTTGTTCCACCAATCATGAGAAAGGCATGCGCTGCTCCAAAAGCATCCGCAGCCAGCTCCTCTGCATCTCGAATAATCGAAATGGGATGGCCTAGATTATCCAAGGGTTTCATAGAATTGACATCAATGCCAACACATTTTTCTCCCAACAATTCAACAAGTTCTGGATTTCCGCGTCCCCGCTTGTGACCTGGTACATCAAAGGGAACAATCCTTTTCTTTCGTAACTTAATCAGACCTTCATAAATAGGGGCCTGATTCTGATCTAATTTTATCAAGACATACTCCTTTACCATATTTTTAGCGCCTAAAAAAATGAAGGCGACCAAAGCTTGACTTATGAAAAAAGAGCAGGTTTTCACCTGCTCTGCAATCTTCTGACGTTTTTATTTTGGTTTCTGTTGAGTATGTCTGTTCCCGATGTTTCCTAACTCTCTAGTAGCAAATATTACGTACTTTATTGATCGTTTCACAAGATGACGTGTGCTTTCACCACACTAAAATTTATGAATTAGGACAAGCGTCCTAACATCAACTTATAAAAGTAGGCTTTTAACCCTATCAATAATGTGGCTTTTCAACCACGCTTCGGCATTCAACCCTGCCTGTCCGTAGGCATTTTTTACTCGGGTTTATATTTGCTAGAAAACATCATCTCATTTTCTAAGCCTTATAACTATATCATGTTTACAAGAACTTGTAAAGTACTTTTTTTAAATTTTCTTAAAATTTGTTCGCGAATAGTTAAATTGCCACCCAAAAGTTAAAGTCCAATCAACTGAAAACGATTAAAAAAGGAACTAATTTTTAGTTCCTCTCAAAATTATTTAATCTTATGCTTATTCATTTTCTCTTGGAAAATATCTGTAATGATTTGGCGTAATTCTTCTCTTTCCTTCTCAGGAATCTCACCACTTCTCTTGGCAACTGCATAGAGAAGTGGATGTTCAATAGAAATTCGCTTTATTGTCCGAGTTGTTGCGTGTTTTCGCACGAAAAAGGGAATGCGTTTGATCCATTCCTGAGGCACTAGAGCAAGGATTTTCGCAGCGGTTTCCTTATCGCTAATTTCAGATGTTGTCAGTCCCTGCTTTATCATGTCCTGTTCTTTTTCAGTAAAATCTTTTAATTCCATGATTCTTCTCCTAGTTAGTAAATGACTCTATGGTAGATTATATACTAATCCTGACCAAAGTACAAATAGAATAACATCAAAAAAACTTAGTAGGTCTTTATTTCACTAATCATCGCGCGCTACTTCTCCAACTAGCTCAAAGTCTATCATATGGTAGTTTTCATCCAAGCGAATTAAGGAGAAATACTCATTCCAAAACAGGTGGTCACTGTGACTTTTCCACTGGATACCATACCATAGTTGGGTCAAATCGACAGGATGTGCAGGCGGAACTGACCATAATTTATTACCAAAGGTTGTTCGCATAGCTCCTTCTTCAATTCTAGTCAGTAAATCTACACCATTCAGCTTATAGGAGATAGCTTTTGATTTTGCTGCTTTGATACGATCTTCATCCAGCTTAAACTGGATAATTTTACAGTCCTCTAAGACAGTTTCTTTTATTTCATCTCCATATAATGCAATACTTCCAAGGATTAAACCATCTTTTCCAAGAAGATAGGGAGCATACGACACAGCATTACTATCTCGATGAAAACCTTTTTCGATAAAAATACTCTTATCAGCCTGATATTTTTTGATTTTCCCCGAAGAAAGAGCCTCATCATAATCGTTACTAAAGCTGTCATTCTCCCTGATGTAGATGTCAAAACCTTCTTTTAGAAGGTCACTCACACTTGTTTGTGTTAGCGTGATTGGCTTATCATCTATCTTTAGTTCAGGCGCTTTGGGAGGTGAACCGATCTGACCGTATGCAATCATAACAAATAATGCCACCATAAAAGAAACCACAAGCGCAATCATCGCTTTGCCCGTGCGTTTTCTAGCATTAAAAAGTGCCATAATCGGTGGTAGGATCACAATTCTTGCCAAAATAGCATTACCAGTTCCTCCCCTACTCATGATTTGTACTACAAAAACGCCAACAATCGCAATCATCGACAAGTAAACTAGAAGTTCGCCAAGCCCCATCTTATCTGTAAGAGTTTGTTCATTTACTGGCTCATCTAAGACGGATTTCCCATTCACTACCAGCCTTTTGAGGAAGAAATACATTCCGAGTCCAATCCCCAAAAACGCTAGTCCAAGAAAAACTAGGGATCCGATTGCAATCATTCTGCCCATCTTTATTTTCTCCTTAGTTGATACATTCAGCCTTTATATTCTTTTTTAAAGTTCTATTCGCAATCAGTAGCACAAGCAAAAGAAAGGGGATTCCATTAAGAACAAATATAGGGAAGGCCTTAATAGCAATCCATAAAATCGTCCCTTTTTTCTCAATCCAACTACTCCCCCAATCACCATTGATTAATGGAAATAGTGATTCTATGTAGCCTTGATACCATCGGAAGAATGGATTTTGGGAGCAATTCGCATTCAGCCAGATAATTATCAAACAAAACAGAATCAAGTAGACCAGACCGACAAATACACTAATCCGTCTGGTGATCTTTGTCGCCTGCCGACAGATTCTTTCTTTGGCCTCTTGATCAATCCCTTCCAGAGCACTATTCTTGAAAGTTTCTTTTTCAAATCTGTAGAGTAGATACCGATAGAGGTAATCCTTTCGCATATCGCCTTTCATATAAAACCTCGTCTGAAGCTTGGAGAACGAATTAAAAATCTTCTAATTCAAGGAATTGCAGTCTAGATAATTTGTGATTATTGGTGAAGGGAACATAGGGATCTTGTTCAGAGCATATCGACATACCATGTTTTTTCATCACCAAAACCATAGAATTTCTCATCAATCAACCATTTGCCATCTATCAACCTAAGCACAAACTTATGTTTCATTTCCAAAGCTTCCTCATAGTATAGTATGACCGTTGCCAGATCCCTTTTTCGCATGGTAAACCAAACGGAAAAATTCTCGCCTCGTAAATACGAATACTCACTTGGATGGCCATAGGAGTTCCTAGCCCCTTTTAATAAGAGTTTCTCGCTGACACAGCCATCCAGGAGAGCCAGATAGCGTTGATGGTATTCGTCCATCAGTTCATTCCACTCGGGATGGATCTGATGTGAAGGTATCTTGAGTAGCCTTTTTTCAGCATCGAGTTCCTTGTTGCGTTCATAAATCTCTTCTTCCAAAAAGGTTAATTTCTGTAATAATTCCAATAACGGAGGCAAGAGTTCATCTACCATTTTTTTGTATTTTTCTGGGGTGCTTTTTAACGTCAGTTCCATTATTTTCTAACCTCGATATTCATGTACCAGTTCTGCTAATTCTCTATCAGACAGACTACCATCAGTATAGAGTTTTTTCAACAACTTATCATCAAATTCAAAAGAATAATATCCTATCACAAATTCTTTGAACCTATCGTATGTATCAAAGGTGTATCCCAATAACCAAGTTCCACCATTATTATTCTCAATGTTATTTTGATGAATGGTACCATCATACCAGATACAAAATGTTGTTTCTTCTCTTTCTTTTAAAGTTAAAAGATTCAGCCATTTTTCATCAATACCTTCATAAATCCTGTCGATAATGTTCTGATTCCATTGGTCAGCTGCAAACTGATTGAGACTATTTTCATGATCAAATCCCTTTATCAAGACCACTTCTTCTGTAAAAATCACATCCAAAGAATCCCCAGCACCGTTATCAATGCTGTATCGGCTAGTGAAGTCCGTTACTTTCTTTCGTATCAATCTCAAATAGTCTTTTGAAGGATCTGTTAAATAATCATCCAAAACATACAAGGCCTCAAGGCTTTTTTGCATATTGTCCCGGTCTAAGTGCTTCATATCTCACCTTTTCTACCCATCTTTTCCATTACTTGCTAAAATCGCAATTCTTATAGCGAGAAGAAACAAAGCCTGAAATCGAAATCTGAGGAATATTCCATTCATTAGCTAGGTAAATCCTGCACTCAATTTCATCTCCTTTAGGAGTCCTTGCAATAAATTCGTATCTTCCTAATTCTTCATTGTTTCTATTTCTTTCAATCCTTTCGAAATAGCTTTCTTTAAAAACTTCTGAAACTCATCCCAAATCAGCTCAACCTCATTAAGCGATAATTCGACTTTTAGACCATATCCCAATCCAACCTTACATCTCATCTTTCGACCCGTTTCATCAGCTTTGCAAGTTTTTACGCTTCCTTTATTATGAACCCAATCAATACTATCCAATTGATTGATCTTACTAGCTAATGAGTCTTTGAACCCAGTCATTTGTCCTAGAAAATACTTAGATGCAATCTCAAAAATCTCTAAATTCTCCAATGCCATCATCCTCTCTTATAATTTGAACATTTCTTGGCCAGTTTACACTAGTTTCCTAATCCGCATCTACCCAGAGATGATATTTTTTACAGTCAAGACATCTGAATAGATAGCCACAAACGGAACCATCTTTTACAAGATAATCTTCTACATCTGCAAACTCATCGCGCGCGTGGTATTCTGCTAAGACTTCATCAGCAATATCCATTGCTTTCAACTCCCGAGTTCCTACCGTTCCCAAGTAGGCACAGTAATCATCACAGCATGAGAGCCAATATTCTCCCTGCCAGCTTGGGTATCCTGGTGTTTGGTAGAAAAGAATATTGTTTTTCTCTTCATCTGGCTCTCCAGTCCATTCTGCTCCCTGAACAAATTCTGCATCAAATTTTTTAGCTGCTTCCCCATTTGCGATACACATCGGACAGAGATAGTCTACATCATCTATACAGTAAGGACGCATAGCATAATAAACTCTTGATTTTTTACCACAGCAAGGACAGATTTGTTCTTCTCCCTCCACAAAGGCATCTGTAGCCAGTGGATCAGGATGATAACGAAAATACGGTAAATCTTTCAAACATTCCTGTCTTTCAGCTTCTTCTACCACTGTTAGTGGACGTGGCAAAGCGAAATCATCCCCACGATTATTACTCAACTCTTGTAAAGTGGCAAATTTCTTCAGTTGTTTTCGGTCTGCTTTATCAAAGATATTCGAAAACACTCTAAAAGCACTCTCCATCATACCAAGTTTTTGATACACATCCACCAATACCTTCTTCGCCTCTATCTCCTCAATCTCAGAGAGTCTATCTGCAAATTGATAGAGAGCTAAAACGCTTGATTTGTCACCATCTTGAAGATTGAAATCCTCTTTTAAACGTATCCATTCTGTTAGGTATTCTTTCATTTTTTTACCTCATTTTAAACTTTCATTTTTAGGTGGTTAGTAAATTTCATAAATAACCTCTTTTCTTTATTAGCCTGAAACTGCTTGTCGAATTTCACTAACAGGTAAAAAAGAATAGTTTAGTCAGTTCCAGTTCTGAAATAGTTTCATTATGTATAAAACACTTCTCGTTTTTCTTCTATTATACCACTTAAAAGATAAAAGCCTGTAGTTTCAGTGTACTGCAGGCTTACTATGTAGAAAGAAACAATGATGACAACAACATTCATACATTTCAGGTGCTGATATTGATAATATGTTTCTTTGTAGTTTTAGAGCTGGAGAAACTTATCTATCAAATAACTCTCAAATGTTTCTATATGATTGGTGTCTAATGCTTACTTAGAAATCTAATAGCAGATTTTTGAGCCTTTTCTATTTTTTCAAGGTCCATATTTTCTACTGCAGAAGATGATATCCATCTCTTGCCAAATAATATTTGAGCTGCTTCTATCATCATACCGCAAGCATAGAGGTCTTTTTCTTCGGTAATAGCTTGAATAAAACTGGCCTTTGCTTCTTTTGATATGATTTCTACTTTTACTCTATGAAAGGACAGTTGCATGAGACTTGTCGCAGACCATGCACGACAAAGAGCATCTGCATCATCTAACATTTGTCTTGTCAAAAGACCAATTTCTTTTTCTGTTCCTACCCAACCTAAAGCTATGACCACCTTTTGACGAAGAATAGTATTCTTTATATCTAAAAATGAAATGAGAATAGGAATCAATTGGTCACAAAGCGACCAATAAAAATCTCGATGCTTTGATTTAGAAAGGATTTCCGCTATAAGATACGCAGTCAATACACTTTGTTTTTCATCTTTAACTTCATCCAACTGTTCAAATAGAAACTCTAATCCATCTCTTCCATGTTTATCAAAGCTACCTTCTAAATGCAGGTTTCTACCTTCATTCCAATCTTTGCAAATCAGTTCATAATGATATGCGATTTCTTGGGAACTACCCAAATTAGCTACAAATTTGATTCTTTTACCAGAAGGAAAGCTTTCTTTTTCCAAGTCAAGATATGCTTTTTGTAAATCTTCTTTATCCATTTTTTGCCTCAAGCTATTTTATTCTTTTAGAAACGTTTGATAAACCTTTTAACAAATAGTGACCATGACATTACCATTGAGCTCTAAAATCTTCTTGTAAAAATCCTTCATTGCTTGGAAATACTCGCAGATTTCTTCTATAATTTCTTCCTCTTCATCATCATAATCCCAAATATCAGGATAAAGATCAGCATTTTTACAAGCTTGCATACTAAAATGCGCCATGGCTTCTTCAATATCAAAGTTTTCCAAAGCTGAACAAATCTCTACTACTTTTATTTTTTCTGTATAAGCAATATATTCCGTAACATTTTCAAGAGGTGTCACACCCAAAACAGCAACGCTCAAAGGATCATTTTCACTAGGATTTGAAGTGCCAACACCTGTCAGCACAAAATGAAGAACATCCCACATTTTATCTATATCAAGTAGAAGTTCTTCTTCCTCTACTATCTCAAATTGATCATCTTCTTCAGCATTAAAACTTTTCATTTGATGTAAATACTGATCATTGATATATCTATAATTAGCAATCATTCCCATTTGTTTTTCCTCCAAAATTTCTATGTTGAATGGCATTTTTATATAAGCTCAATTTCGCCCAGGTTTAGTTTTTGCCTGATTTATTGTATCCTCAGATGTTTTCCCTATAAAGTGTTATAATAAAGGTGTATCCAAAATGTGGATTATAGTTTAAAAAGGAGAATAGCAATGGGCTTTTTTATATTTGCTTTGACTTTTTATTTTATTTTTTTCCTATTCTTAGTCTGTACGATTTATATCTATTTTAAACTGGCGAGTGCCGTTAGCGCCGGCGAAGAAGTTCCTAAGTGGATGTATCAGTTTGGGCAAGGTTTTCAAGGACGTTACCATATTGAATATGAAGATATCACTAATAGGGACGCTCTAAAGGAAGTAAACCTATTTATTTTCTATTTTCTTCTGGCTAATATCCTCACTCTAGTGGCACTGTATGTTAAAATGGACAATTTTTCAGCAGCCCTTTATACGTGTTTAAAGGCTCAATTTGCCATTGTTGTAGCAAGTATTCTGTTTAGAAACCTTATCAACTTAATGTTATTTATAGTAAAGCGTCCAAGGAAAAACCATCACCGTTATTCATCATCTAATGCGGTTGTTTTTGCTGTCTTTTTGACTACTTTCATCTTTACTTTTTGCATCTTCATTACTGGCTTTCCTGCTCAACCTTTTGGAATACAAATCGATAAGACCAATGTGGTGGTCGGAGAAACAAGGGCTTCAGAACTACTGGACCAGGGGTTCAGCTTTACTGGAAAAAATCCTGAGAGCGAGATTGTGAACAAACGCAATGACCACTTCTACTACGGAGAACTGCTTGAAATAGTCCGAGATGGTAAATCTTACGGTCTTATGAGCATTACACCAAAGTGGAAAGATTCTGATAAACTCGAGAACTGCGTCGTCACATACTATGAAATCTCAGCAGACAGCCCGCAACTATCCCAAGTTAAAATCAGCGACCAAGACCTCTCCAAACTCACAATCACTGATTTTAAAACGAGAAACTTAACAGATATCTTTTCACTAAAACCTGCTGATGCTAAAGAAGTAAAACAGGACACCTACTTCAGTCTGAGGCTGCAAACTGCTGACTATGTACTATGGAACAGCTATCAATTTGTGGCAAATTTCAATAGTGATCAGTCTCCCAATCGATACGGAGTAAGAGCTCAGAATACAATCTGGGAGTGAGAAAATCCCTACTCCTGATAGGATAAGGTAACGCTATCTATCTCTTTGAAATAGCTCTTCATCTTAAATAAAACTCTTATATTTTTATAGGGAACTCCGTCGCTCTCCTCTTCACTAGTGGAGGGCCTTTTTGTTCCAAGCATATCATATAAATCAGCGGTTAATTCTTTTCTTTTATCAAATTCAAAATAGACATCCCCAATATACATACTTGCTGGATCAGAGATGACAGCCTTCATCAACGTTCCATCTAAAACAGAACATTCCTTATCACTTAGATTTTTTACCTGCACTGTAACTTTTGTATAATACTCCAGACTATTATCATTATAGTCTTTGGCCAATATATAGCTTTCGCTATTTTCTCCAGGTTGCAACTTGATCTTTTGAAGTTCTTCTACTGTGGTAGATGATAATTCGAAATGCTTATATAAGCAATCATCGAGTGTATCGCTTCCAAGTACAAAGGAGGTCGTGTTTACTACAAATACAAATCCCTTTGAATTCTCAGGGTGTGTTCGTAGTTGGGGCTCCAATTCTTGACGAATTTCCTCAAAAAGTCTTATGTTTAATTTCCCATTTTCTGCGTTGCAAACTTGTCGATAAATACTGGTATCGTTTGAACCATCAAGATTCCTCCTCGAGCTCTTTAATCGAATACCACTGATATCCATTCGTACCCCGAAACAATCAGTTTCAGCTAAAATAGGATACTTCAGGCTAGTATAGTTGATAAAGTCCAACATCTTGTCATAGGATTCTTTTAGCTGATCTAAATTTGTTACTTCTGTAGAATAGACAAAATTTACAGGATGCAGATAGGAAAGGACATCATCACCTAGATTATGATTTTCCTTATATTCCGCAAGAGCTCTTGTGCAGAATGTTTCTTCAAAATCAGAATGAATAAAAGGTGATCCCATTGCTAGCCAATCATGGGACACACTACAAGTAAAGGGAATATTTGGATAATCCTTCAATGTCACAAACCAATAATAGGGATGCCTGGGATCTTCTTTCATCTCATAAGTATTTTCTCCATAGACCTTATTGAGATATCGAACCAGTCGCTCTTTGTCCTCTTTATGCGAAGCACAGGCACTTAGTAGAAGGGCGCCAACTATAATAATAAATAGATAGGAAATTTTTTTAAATAGTTTCATTTTTTCCTCTTCCTTGCTATCTAATCAATATTCTCTACGATAAAGGGACTTTTATAAGTTGAATTCTTTGACTTGCTTCCTTCTAATGATAGTATGAGTGAATAATAAATTCTTCACTTCTTCAACATTAGTTTGACTATTTAAATTCGAGTAAGTTACACTAGATTGAGTAAACTCAGATTTGAATTGTATTTTTTCACACTTTTCTCTTGTAATTAACTGTAACTCACCGCACTCTAGCATCTACAACCTCTGCGATATAAAATACTCTCATCAAATAAATTTGCTCAAATCCTCAAATGAATAATCTTTATAGATTCGATTTGGTTTAAGTACAGAATCAGTTGTAACAGGCAAGTTTTCCAGTAATGTTTCCGCATTTAGTCCTTCTGGTAAGGAAATCAATTCTTCAGCCATGTTTTCCTGTCTATGCGCAGTAAATAGAAACTCCCCTTTTTCCCAATCTATTGCAAAATTATTCATCACTTCAGATTTGGATATGTCTAACAATTCTTCCTGCTGTGCTATAAAGTTTTCATAGATAAATTCATAAAGTGCTTCTTTATCTATTTTCACAACTCTAAGTGTGTTGGCATCCATTGATTTTCATACTCCTTTTAAAGCGTGACCCAATTATTGTTTTAACATGAATTGACTTGATAACTAAAATTATAATAGCTCGACTTCAATACCAGCCGCATCGAAGATTTCTTTCACGCTATCAAAATTGCTGCTTAAAATAGTTGATTCTTTCAAGTTTGGAAATTGTTGCAGTTCGGATAAACTGAGCTCATTTAAATCAAATGTTCCATCTTCTCCATCCCATTGCGGAATGATATTCATATAAATCTCATTTCCACCATCCATGTAAATTTCTTTGACCTCTTCAGCATATTTCTTAGGAATAGATAATGCTTCAAAATACTCAAGAGCAGGCCTTATAACTTCCATGCTTTCAGTATCAATCTCTTCTTCACTGTATTGATCAGCAAAAGTATATATATCAAAGGATGGTTTCAATACTTGTAAATCGTACATTAAGACCTGAATGACGGCCAATTTAAAGTTCAAATGATCAAAATACAGGATTTCTTCAGAATCCACTTTTGCTTCATCATTTTCTAAATCAAGTTTCTTTTCAGAAACAGTCTGATTTTCTTTAGCCTTGTCATGTGACTCCTGATTGAACCGCTTGTTTCTTTTTCGCTTAAAAAAATTAAACATGATTTCTCCTTACTAAGTTTCATCTAAATAAATTTTTACTTTGAGGTATTCCTTGTCTTTAGCATCGGCAAAGTCCTCAGAGTTTCGAATATAGTCAAAGATATTCTCATTAGGATCTTCGTCCCATATAGACTCTCTAAACTCTGCATTCTCACTAGTCGGCTTATAGAAAATATCTAAATGGATTTGATAAAATTCTTCATCGTCATTAGGAACTTGTCGAACCATGGACGTTTGGTCAGTGATCTTTTCTTTTAAAGATTGGACTAGATGGTTCATCGTTCTCTTTTTTCTAAGGGTTTGCCTCTGGTATTTCCTTTATTATACTACATAAATAGAAAAAAGACTGAAACGAATGGTCCCCCATCATTACAGTCTTTTTAATCATATCTTTTATTGAATGACAAATCCTTTTGGCAAAATAACCAGTTGCTGCTCCAATTCTTGGCAATGACTGGCTAGTGCTACAGAATTACGATCTACAAGATAGGTTTCAGTTGATTGGTTAAAAATTGCTCGAAGATTTTGCCCATCATGATTCCATTCCAGAGACACTACATCAGGCTTGATTTCTTGCAGACTATAGGTTCCATGTTGGATAATGCCTGAAGCATCCTTACGAAGCTGAATCAATTTCTTCATGAAATTAAGCATCTCATTGCTGTCGGAAACACGTTCCCAAGGCATAACGCGACGACAATCTGGATCTGGCCCTCCGTCTAATTCTAGCTCGGTTCCATAGTAGAAACACGATGTTCCCCTTTGTAAAAAGAGGCAGGCTAGGGCAGACTTAACAAGTTGGCTATCTCCCTTGGCAGTTGCCAAAATGCGCTCTGTATCATGCGAATCCAGAAGATTAAACATCACTTCCGAAATCTGCTGTCTATAGTACATCGACTGGTTATTGATCTCATCGATGAATTGACTGGTCTTCTTAACCCCACGCAAGAAATAATCCTTGATACTCTCAGAGAGAGGATAGTTCATAACTGCGTGGAACTCATCACCATTTAGCCAAGGCTGAGAAGTGTGCCAAACTTCACCAAGAATATAAAGATCAGGCTTTTTAGCCAAGACAGCCTTACGGAAATCTCGCCAAAATTGATGGTCGACTTCATTCGCCACATCCAGACGCCAAGCATCAATATCAAACTCTTCAATCCAGTATGTCGCAACCTTTAACAAATAGTCTCTCACTTGAGGATTGGCCGTATTGAGCTTAGGCATATAGCTCTCAAAGGCAAAGGTGTGGTAGGATAGTTCTCTTTTATTAACAAGATTTTCTTTAACGACTGGAAAGTCTTGAATATGGAACCAGTCTTTATAAATAGAATCTTCACCATGTTTGAGAACATCCTGCCACTGTGGAGATTGATCTCCGATATGGTTGAAAACAGCGTCCAGCATGATTTTCATGCCTCTCTGATGGGCTTGATCCACCAGTTGACGGAAGGTTTTCTTGTCTCCAAAATGACAGTCAATTTCGAAATAGTCCGTCGTATTGTACTTGTGATTGCTTGGGGATTCAAAAATCGGACAGAGATAAAGTCCTGTAATACCCAAATCTTGCAAGTAATCCAGATGGTCAATAATGCCCTGCAAATCACCACCAAAGAAATCGCTCGTCTTTGGTTTGATAGACGAATCCCAAGCTAGCGCCCCTTCTGGCGAAAGAGCAGGATTGCCATTGGCAAAGCGTTCTGGGAAAATCTGGTACCATACCGTCTCTGCTACCCAGTCAGGAACATGGCAAGCATCAATCTCATGGATATACGGAATTTTAAAGCCATTCCCCTCGTAATGAAGATTTTCGAGCGTGTTTTCAACACATCCCTTATCGCCATACAAGATACTCTGCCCTTGCTTATCCTTGAGTTCAAAGAGATACTGGAGTCGTGCATAGCCAACTGTAACCTCCACTTGCCAGTAATCAAACAAAGCATCGGAGGTAAGTTTCCTCATCTCCTTGATTGCTTCATAACGATCCTCTATAAAGATAAAAGGATCACCATAATGTAAGTTGATGCTTTCAATATCATCTTTCTTAGTCCGGATACGAATGTGCATTGTCTTATCCTTATAAAGATAAGCATACTCCGACTCTGGTCTATGGTAAATGGCTGTTAATTCCATTGTTTTGTCTCCTAATTTACTTTAATTCACTTATAACGCAAACGTTTTCACAACCGTGATTCTAGTATACTACTTTAAAATTTTATTTGCAAGGCTCGTTTGTATTTTCCAATAGTTTGTTTATGAAAATAAAAAAGCAGTAAATCTCACAACTTACTACTTTTTAAATGATGATTTACAAATGTCTTTCCAGCCATTCAATCTTCTTAAAATCTTTATTGCTATTTTGATTGTTTCGATAGGAGTCTTGAGAAGATGCTTTGTAAATACTTAGATACTGTTCCAGACTTGGAACACGAAAAGTGATGTTCTCAAGATGAATAAGCTCTATATCCGATTCCGAAACTCCTGCAAAATCAGGTAAGGAATCGATACTTCCAAATTCAACACTCAAGCCATCTTTTTGGAATTCATGCTCATGAATATCTATTAAAGTGTAGCCCAAGTGGTTCATAACTTTCATTATCTTGTCCCAGTCATAAATCCTGAGATGATCAGGCGCTTCCCATCCTCTTGGATCGCCAGGCACATGAATGTCAATATCAGACGGCTTCCAATCTTCATTTGAACGGTATTCAAACCCCAAAGACCCCATAAGCGTCGGTGTGATTCCGACTTGGTTTAAATGGAAACAAGTGGTTTTAAATTCTTCAAATAAGAGACTCATGTTTACTCTAAACCTCAAATGCTAATTTCATCTAAATGTTCGTTATTTCTACTTTATTATATTAAAAATCTTCAATAATCTCAATTCGAAAAACAAGTCATAGAATCTAAGTAAAAAGATGAATCGCTTGCCTTGATAGTTAAAAATCAGCAAATATAAAAGATTTGCTGATTCGACATTATTTTTTGCAATTATAGAACCAGAGAATTGTGGCTTTTATTCTAAGGCCTTGTTTTAGGCTTCTTCTGCTTATGAAACGATTGGCTAGCTAGATTATATCGTCGGCAGCTACTACACTGCACATCTCTTAAAAGATTATTACAACGGCTTCCAAGGATATAAAATCTGTAATTCTTTCCTTTCGACCATAAATTGATTCATTTTTTGTCACATTTTTTCTAAACTGAATGACTACTTGTTAAATTACAGAAAATTGTTGTTTGATTTCAGAGAGTTCTTGTAACTTTCTTTCCAAAACCACTGGATTCATTCCATTTTGAACTGCAATTTCATAATACTTATCAAACTCAGGATGATTATTTTGTTTTACAACTGCTAAAAGTTCTGCAAAATATCCCCAAACATTATTATAGCTCCTTGTTGAAGTATAATCTTCTCTTTTCGGCATCCATTGCAGTTTTACAAAATATTTGTAAAGTATCTTGCTCCATGTTTCTATATCATCGTCATAACAAAAAAACTTATTTTCAAACAAACTGCCGAAACGCTTATCCCAAAATTTTACATTATCAGGTAAATACCACGTATTACGGGTGTCACGACATATCAATTCTATTGCTATTCTTTCAAGTATTACAGCCGGGTCTCCTCCTACACAGTCATAACTTCCAGCAACCATGCTTTGTGCGGCTTCTTCTTTTAATTCTTCATAAGCTGTGCTGCTATCAAGCAAGACCAAAGCAATTTTGGCACGGTTACCGAATGCTTTTCCTGCACTCAATATTCGATACTTCTCAATTTGGTTCATAGTTCCTCCAGCAATTATTTTTCCTTATGTTGATTCATCTTTTTATAACAATTCCTTATACAGATATCACAATCCTCTCTAAGATTGATTTCTCTTAGTTACTTTTGTTGAATAAAATTATTTTCTTGATTGATAGAATTCCTTATACTTTGGATCGTCAGACTGGAAATATCGGTTGCCTACACCTTTTTGTTTGAGCAGATTCTTCCATAGTTCAAATGCTTCGTCTAAGTTTCCAAGTTCAAATTCATACTTTGCCTTCATGTGTTCAACCTCAGAATCAAACAAGTGCAGCTCATCATTGTTTTCGATCATTCTGTCCAACCAAGATTTTGCTATCACCATATCTCTATTTCCGATCGCATGCTTGAAAAAGCTTTTCGCATAGTTGTATCCCTGATTCCATTTTGCTCCCGACTCTGGAAAAGCGTTCCAACCTTGTTCTGCAAGAACGAATCCCTCCTCGAACTTGTTTTCGCCTATCTTGGTTACAGCTTCCTTACCATAAGCAATAACCTCTGCATATCTTTCATCATCCAACAACATCCTACATTCCTCCTCAAATTTTTATTGTTATGTTATCTTTTCAGTCACATGATTGCATTCGTTTTTATCTCAGCAAATACGAATCTAAAAGCAAACCGATTATCGCGAAGTAAAAACATCGTAAATCTTACTATTGTCATCCTATTTTGCACAGTGCAACTTCTTTTAACCCTCTGTTATAAAGCGAAGTAATGCAACTATCTCCACTGATATTTTGCACCTTATGCTTGCTCATTCCTCTCGGAAGACCGATATCAAAATATTTTCTTACAGTAAGTGAAAAAAGTTTTTGCTTTCCCTTCCACTCATCTGTCTTAAAAAGAGGTGTCATTACTACGTAGTCGGAATCGGTGAACACTCCGTTCACACCGCCTTTTTTACTGGATTGTTTCAAATTGTCCGATTCTAAAAACTTTTCAACTACTGTTCCGTCTGCAGAGATTTTGGCAAGTGCATAGTAATCCATGCCCCATTTATTTACCGATGTTGTACTTTCTCCCGAAAGAAAAGCATAGATTTCTCGGTTAGCTATTTTCAGACTGTCTATTTTTGGTGTCTCATCTCTTCTGTCATCACGATGTGTGAATGCCTTTTTATCAATATTTGAAAAAGATTTCCATTCGGCATATTTTTTAGTAATATCAAATTCCAAAAGAGCAAAACATCTTGCATCTCCGTAATACACATTATTTTCAAAGCAAACCGGAATCAGCGAACTGTCCGATGTAACCTGAAAATATCTCTGTTGAGCTTTTTTAGGCACTATATTTTGTAAAACTGAATGACCGTTCTTTATCGATAATCGTTCAGGTGAGGAAAAATCACCAGTATAATATTCGCATTGTTGTCCTTTTTTTATGATTCCAAAACCTTCTTCAAAACGGAAAAGTACAGGGTAATTTCTTCTATCTTCAGAACAATTACAAATCTCTATTTTTTTGATATCTGAAGAAGACAATACAAGAACACAATATTTATCACTATCATCTGTTTCACTTGTCAGAATCAACACCCTACCGTCAGAAAGTAGAGCTGAACTATGCACAAAGCTATACTGCTTAGGCAGTTCCCATTTTTGTAAAAGACTTAATTTTAATTTCTCCATCACTCCTCCTACGAACCACTTGACTCTTCTGCAAATTTTTTCACTATCATTGCTTAGACGAATTTCAGGTAAGGCGCTTTGTAGAATTCCGTTTCCAACCTGTAATGTTTTCGAATATTTATAAACCAGCTTGCCTTTTGGAAAATATTTTTTCTATCACCTTTCTTGATAATAATCTTCTCTCATTTTTGGTATGATTCGAAATATTCTTCCAACTGATGATATATCTGCATATCTTCATCTGAGCTGTCACATAAAACCGCGAACTCCTTCCGCTTCTCCGCATTGATAAAAACAAAATTATGTTCACCAAAATAAGGCTGATACCCTATATTTACTAATGACCAAAGTTCTCCCTTTTTAAAACTAAAAATATCTTTTTTAACAAGATAAGTTTTCCCTACTTCCATTTTCATAATAGCCCTTCTCCTTAAAATACTAAACTATCTTTTACACATTTAAAATAAATGACTTCAATGCTCCTCTAACATTAGCCTATCTAAGCGTTAAATTATCCATCATATTTTCTTATAATTATATCATTTTTAGAACATTTTATCAGCTGTGCTTAAGACTAGTTTCATCCTGTATCTTTATATTTATCCGAAAGATATTCTTCATTTTCTCTTACTCCTATTTTTATAAAGAAAAAACAGCAAACTTATTTTTATTTGCTGTTTCTGGAATTATCAGTATTATTCTTGTTCATATACCAACCAGGAATAATTTGTTTCATATCATCATACCATTCCAAAATTTCCTTTGCTTGATTTTGCATTACTGATACTTCTTCTTCTCCATAAGCAATAGCCCGTGGAAGAGCTCCAACTAGGTTGCTTAGAATGTAAATTGCAAGAAGTTTCTAAAATAAATCCGGAACCTCGTCATCAAAATATCCATCTATCATACCAGATGCAAAAGAGGGAGATACTTGAGGTCTATCTTTTAAAAATTTACAAACTCCAAGAGAAGCAACTTTTTCCATAAAATCAAATTCAATTTTCTTAGAATCTAGCTTCTCTTTATCAGAAACACGCATAGCATAAACTTCCTCCCTGTGAACTATTGGTTTATACTGACATTTCTACTTGCCATACTCTTGTATTTTATCAGCATATTCGGTCAAAAGATTCTTTGAATAAATTTTTTCATTACTTGAATTTCTAACTTCTTTCCAAAGAATAGAAGCTACTTTTAGTTTATTCGAGTAATTGCCACTATTTTCGTCTGCACAGAAATCCTTTAAAAACTGATTCCATTGACAAACCGAATGGTCATACTTGGCATAATCTGAATCTCCATAGTAAACTTTTAGCATATCTTGGATTGTAAAACTCAAATCATGTTCTCTTTTGACCTTTCTCCAAGCAGTAGCCATATCAGCAGTAAACTTGAAGGGTGAAACCTCTGTTAAAGTTGAGAAATATTCTCTAAAGCGTGCATTAAAGGCGAATCCACATTCAAGTAAGGGCGTGTCTAAAGTAACGACTTCTACTCGTTTCTTTTTTCTTTTTACTGATGATTTTTTAATCAAATTCCCCTTGAAGTACTGCTCAATAATATCATTGAGTTCTTGTTTTGTACCTCTATATTCAAGCCCTAATGACTTGCATATCTGTGAAAGTTCATCACGATACCAATAGTATTTATTAAATTCATCAAAGGATGAGATTTTTTCAAACTCAGGTCTGCTTTCTATCAATATTTTACCTCCTTAAAAACAGTTTAGGTTTTCATCTCAAAATAATGGAATTTTGGCTTCTTTATTTTGAGGATTAGCAACGTTTCACTAACAAACTCACACACTCAGCAGTTCGGACTTACCGTATCATCCGTGAAAAAACAATCCTTCCGAAATAATGGAAAGTCTTTCGTTTTGATATTGTTCCATTCGTAAACTGAACCTACAATATCACCAATAATTGCTTCTAGCATAAGTTTCCTCTTTATGGCATATCAGATTCGTTACACATTTCTAATGAATCACTCTTTAAAAATGGCACCACCAAATCAATCCACTCATAAGGCAGGTAAGCTGATAAATAACCGTGGTTATACCCCTTTGCTTCATACAAAATTGTATTTGAATGTAGCTGATGAAATAATTTCGCTGATTCTTTCACACAGTTCAATTCTTTTTCACCATAGATATACAGAACCTGAGCCTTGCTAGCAGAAATCATATCTTTCAGCTTGTAACATCCCATATAGTTTTTGTAAATGGTCACCAATGTTTTGACAGGGGTCCTTGGCAAATCCTCCAAATAATAAGCTTTTATTTCCTCTGGATAAGCCAGTTTAGGATAGAGTTTGTTCATCATGCTTAACTGAAGTTTGCAAGAGAATTTATTGAACATCAGTTTACCAAATAGAGACACTAGAAAGATGCTGATTTTAGCTAACCTTGGTTGAGGAATACAGAGACTTCCATCTATGATGGCCTTCTCAGCAATTTCACTGTCTAAAGACAAAAGCTCCATGGCAATTTGACCACCAAGTGAAACACCACCGATTGCAAACAATTTCCCACCACAGTTTGCTTTGATATAGTCTAGAATCTCCAAAGCAGAATCTTCAGTAGAAACATAATCAAGTTGATATTCCTCGCCGTGGCCATTCAAAGTGGGTAGAATAACACGGTATTCTTTTGACAAGATTCGTGCTTGACGAAGATAATTCCACCAAGAACTGCCACCACCGTGTATCAGTAAGATAGGAGGCAAATTCTTATCCCCAAATTCATGGAATTTCATGTTTAAACTCCTTACTTTAGGACCTTCACTAGCTACATCCTTGTTTAATTGGCTCGTACAAGCAAAGCTACACACTCAACGTGCGAAGATAGTCATCAAACTTCGAACTTTCCCGTGCAAGTCGGCTTTGCCTAATATTTTCAAGAATCCGCTCTTTATCAAAGGGCTTCTCTGCCACTCTCACTACATCATCCGCAAGTTTGCTTGAGAAGTGCATCACCTCACGTAGAGTCTTACTCTCAACGCTGAAGGTAGGCATGGTTCCCATACCTCCCGCAAAGGCAACTGCCTCTTTACGAATGCCAACTGGGATTCGAGTGTCTAATAATTTCTCCCCAAATTTCCCAATGACATTATTGCTCTTCGCTAGGATATTGTCAACCTTTGATCCCCATTTTTCGACATTTGCGAGAATTCTTGATTTGGTGCTGTTCTTGGCTAACTGAATCATCTCAGCTGCCTTAGCTCCTAGTTTCGTCCCCTTCGCCATCTTACCTACAGCTGCTGGACCGACAAAAAGACTAGCAACTTCAAAGGTCAATCCTCCTACGTCATAGGCATCCATATGGGTAACTTTATCCCAGAGGGCTTTTCCTGTCTCTTGAGCACGATAAACTGCCTTATCCGCATAGCTCGCATTGGGATCCTAGCCACGCTGAGCCGCACCTGAATCCGTCAGAGCAGTGTAAATTCCTACTCCTAACTCCGCAAGGCTAGACAAGTTATCTGCCGTTCCTTGCAAGTCCCGCTTCATCCACTCTGGAGTTTTACCTCCTGTTAGGCGATTGACGCCATCAATACTGGCAATACCAATGATCTGAGTCAAATCTACAGCTCCGATGGCAGTCTCTGAAACCATACTTCCAGCTGCACCAATAAAATCTTCCGCAAACAAGAGAGAATCTTTCAAGTCCTGTGGTGGAACAGGCAGATTCCGTGTGCCCTCAACAACATCACCCCACCAGGAGGCAATCTCATTCGAGCGATCCTTCAGCCAAGCTTGGATGGGGTGATGACGGCAATAAAACTCCTAAGTTATTGTTTCATCTATAATCTACACTTGTAATAAAATTTAAATAATCTGAGGATTTTACAGAGCCATCATAAGCATAGTTATAGAGTAGTACAACTGCATTGCCTTTATTTATAGTCAGACTCTCTAATGCGTTCAATTCACACAACAACTGTTCCTCATAGGAAGCAGTGCGCAAAATAATAGATATATCGTTTGTTTCATTTGGCAAAACTGCTTTTTCAATTAAATCTTCATCTATATCATTAATATCTATCTTAAAATCGTTGAAAAAATCAGAAACAACGATCTCTCCCTCATTATCATAAGTTAGATCAATATAATTTTCTAACTCAGTTAAATTTTTGAAATTACCTATCCAAATAGATACCGTATTGTCTGTTTCCATTTTATTAAATCCTTTCTATTAGCTATGGAATTCTTAGCCCCTTAGGTAATACCTGAACTCCTCCCTCAAGACGATAATTAGCCCAGATATTTAATCTTCTCACAAACATATCATAATCTTTCGACGAATCAATAATTTCCAGCAATTCATTATGTGCTTTTGTAGAACCTAAACCACCATGGACTCCTTCAGGGTTAATAAACTTTACATCTGAAATTGCAGTACGTAACTCTCTAATTTTTTCGGCAGTTATATCCCAATACTTGAATTGCGGAGTCCTTGAAACTAAATGCCACTCATGCATTCCACCAGGATATCTTAATTGACGTTCAATTTTCTTACGTAGTTCCTTTTTCTTCCAAATAAAGTCTAACTCTTCTACCGTTAGAGAATTGAAAAATTTTTCAAAATCTCCACTTTTAACTGTTGGAATATCCTTAGCTGTTATATTTTTTATATCATCATAGAAGCGCTCTACTTTCCCAGAACCACCTACACCTCTCACTGCATCATCCGCATGTTTACTTGAGAAGTGCATCACATCACGCAGCTGCCATTTGGCTACTTAAAGCACTAAAAAGCTGTTCAGTACTGCTGATCGTGGTCCGCTGAACATAACTTCAATTATAACAAAATGTCTTGAAATCCTATTTCTGATATTTGTTCATTAATATATTTTATTCCAACACCGTTTTCAATATCCCATTCACAATCACAAATGAAGCCTGCTTCACGTGTATTATCATCAAAATTCATCGGAATCATAATTTGTTTTACTGTCAAAAATTTAAAGATTTCACTCGGATTATCTTTAGCATTTAATAACTTCTGACCAAAATTAGAATCTGAATCCAGTCTATCAATTACCTCATCAATTATTGAATTATAATATCCAACAATACCATTCTCGGCTTGGGTAACACAGTTCTGAATATCACTGAAAAAAAATTCAAAAGCTTTGATTTGATTTTCATCGAACACCGCATCTTCATCTGCATCAATAATTATTTCAACAGAAAATTCCTTTTTAAAAATATTTAATTTAATACTCTTAGTCCAACCATTATTAAATGTCAATTCCCCAAAAACAGGATGTACTATCTTCATTTCACACCTCTTTTTCTACTGCAATAATTCCAACAACTTTTTAACTTCTGAAACACCGCCTAAATGCCCAAATTTACTATTTATGATACTCGGAACTAGTTGCATACTCGTCATGTCATTAAGTTCGTGCCACGTTAGTTTATTTTCTTTTCTAAACTTAACAATTTCTCGACGAGTTTTCCCTAATTCTCTAGCAAGGAGCTCATCAGCTTGTCTAAAGTTAGCATTTCTGTCAATACCCATATCTGTAATTTTCACTTCACCTTTAGAGACAGGTGAAAAATCTGGTATCGCATTTTCATACTCTATACCTTCTAGATTTACATCATCTAAAATTTTTCTAACTTCATCTTTGTTTGAAACAAATGTAGACTCTCCTCTTTCACCTGTCCAATGACCTTCATTTACAGGAGTCTGATTCAATCTTTCTTGGTAAGTGCTAACAGGCTCTCCTTTTTTCGCTTTTTCCAATACAGCTTCAAGATTTCTCTCCGTCCTACCAGAACCACCTACTCCTCGTACTACATCATCCGCATGTTTACTAGAGAAGTGCATCACATCACGCAGAGTCTTACTCTCAACGCTGAAGGCAGGCATGGTTCCCATACCTCCCGCAAAGGCAACTGCCTCTTTACGAATGCCAACTGGGATTCGAGTATCTAATAATTTCTCCCCAAATTGCCTAATGACATTATTGCTCTTAGACAGGATATTGTCAACCTTTGAACCCCATTTTTCGACATTTGCGAGAATTCTTGCTTTGGTACTGTTCTTGGCTAAGCTAATCATCTCAGCTGCCTTAGCTCCTAACTTGGTCCCCTTAGCCATCTTCCCTACAGCTGCTGGACCGACAAAAAGACTGGCAATCTCAAAGGTCAAGCCTCCTGCGTCATAGGCATCCATGTGGGTGACCTTATCCCAAAGGGCTTTTCCGGTCTCTTGAGCACGATAAGCAGCCTTATCCGCATAGCTGGCATTGGGATCCTGGCCACGCTGAGCCGCTCCTGGATCCGTCAGAGCAGTGTAAGTTCCTACTCCTAACTCCGCAAGGCTAGACAGGTTATCTGCCGTCCCTTTCAAGTCCCGCTTCATCCACTCTGGAGTTTGACCTCCTGTTAGGCGATTGACGCCATCAATACCGGCAATACCAATGATCTGAGTCAAATCTACAGCTCCGATGGCAGTCTCTGAAACCATACTACCAGCTGCACCAATAAAACCTTCCGCAAACAAGAGGGAATCCTTCATCCCTTGAGGAAGCGGTAGATTTCGTGTGCCCTCAACGACATCGCCCCACCAGGAACCAATCTCATTCGAGCGATCCTTCAGCCAGGCTTGGATGGGGTGATGACGGCGATAAGAAGCTTCTCGCTCAGCGGCTTCTTGTTCTGCCTTGCGTTTAGCAGCCTCAATCGCTTCTGCCTTGGCTTTCGCATACTGCTGATCCATCTCATAAATCGCTTTACCGAGTTCTTCATGCGCCACAAAGTTAGTTAAAACAGGATCACTATAACTCAGACTCTTCACTCTTCCAGCAGCCGCCATCTGGCTACTTAAAGCACTAAAAAGCTGTTCAGTACTGCTGGTTGTCGTCATCTTATCAAAGGCATTGACCTTATTCTTCGTATCCTGAACATACTTCCGGGCTGTTTGGGTATTGGTATAGAAGGTGCTACTTAAGGGAGCACTCAGGTGATAGAGACTCGAAATCCCATCATAGATACTCTTAAAATTGGTATCCATCACCTTGTGTTTCTCATCGGCTTCATTTAGCTTCTTGATCGCATCATCCAAAGTCTCTTCTGCTAAAACTGCCGTTGCAGAGGTTTCGCCAACAAAATTCTGAAAATCCGTGATCGTCTTGGAAAACTCAGAACCTAGAAATTCTAAGCCATTCTTTAAGCCAACAATCACGGGGTTATGAACATTATTGATTTCATTCGTAATCGCTTTCCCAACTTCTCCATGCATGGAATTACTGGTGATGATGGCATTCATCCCATTTTTAGCAGTATCCAACTGACTCTGAGCAGTTGCGACCATCTTCATATAGGCCTCTTGGACTTTCTGAAGCTCCGCAATATCGACATAAAATCCCATTAGTCTTCCTCCTAGTGAACATAAAAAGCGAGGAATCAATATCTATTCTTCAATCTCCAAATTCATTTTCTTCGTCATCCAAGACTATTTCCCCTGAACTTTCCCATTCTTCTTTTGTGATTTCGCCACTTTGATACATGAAGTTTTTATTCAATTCAACTAAAATATCATCAAAGTCATCAAAACAATCGATTATCCCCCTAATTCCAGTTAATAGATTATAGAAAGCAATAGTGTAATCTGAATTCTCTGAAGAGGAAATTGTAGTAATATCTATCTTGTTAAACAATCTTAATCCTTCATAAAAACGATCTTCATATTTTTTTAGAAAGATATTTATCGTATTGTCTATATCTCTGATACTTTCTTCTCTAAGTAGCACACCTTTATTATTCTCATTAAGAATAGTCAATCGTTTCATTACATCTTTTAACTCTGAACTAATCATTTTAATCTCCTCCCAGAAGCTAAATTAAATTTTTTACTATTAGAAGTTCCATCAAGATTAAGAACATCCTTTACTTTACCTCTTTTATTGAATACCTCAAAATGATCTTTATGCAGACCATCTAAGTACAACTTATCTCCTTTTTTCAAAATATCATCTATATCTTTAGTCACCTCATAAACACTTTGCCCGTCATATTGTTTCTTCGTCTTTCTAAGATTGTCCCTAATCTTTTTTCCAAAGTCTGTCTCAAAAAACTCCGACATATTATTGACAGCTTGTGTGACTCGCTCCGCCCTACCAGAACCACCTACTCCTCGTACTGCATCATCCGCCGGACAAAATCTTTAATGCGTTTAGAAAAACAATAAGTATCTATTCTTTAATTTCCAGATTCATCATCCTCATCGTCTAAAATTATTTCGTCTGAACTGACTAACTCCTCTTTGGTAATTTCTCCCATTTTAAATCTGCGTCTTTTGTTTAGATCAAAAATTATTTCATGCAAATCTGCAAAGTAAGAAGAAAAGTTAGCCATCGAAGACAATAACTCGTAGTAGAATTGACTGTATTGCTCATCAGCTATACTTTGATCAATTATTTCTTCCTTGAATTCTGAAATACCTGACATAAGCTCTTGAAAGTCATCAGATAGATTATCATCTATCAATTCTTTAAAATCTTTTAATTTCTTATTTTCTTCTAACGAGTATCCTAGCCTCGAATTGAATCGTTTACACACCTCATAAAGTTTATAGATTTCTTCCTTCAATGTAATTTCCTTCCTTTAGCTTTTAATAACTTATCTGTGTTTAAAGTACCATCAAGATTAAGTACAGATTTCAAATTACCAAGTTTATCAAAAACTTCAAAATGGTCCATATGTAAACCATCCAAATACAGGTAATCTCCTTTGCACAAATTTCTATCAACCTTCTTCATCACTTCATAAACACTCTGCCCGTCATACTTCTTCTTAGTCTTTCTAAGGCTTCCCACAATCTTTTGTCCAAATTATGTTTCAAAAAACTCAGACATATTATTAACAGCTTGTGTGACTCGCTCCGCCTTCCCAGAACCACCTACTCCTCGTACTGCATCATCCGCATGTTTACTAGAGCAGTGTAAGTCCCTACTCCTAACTCCGCAAGGCTAGACAGGTTATCTGCCGTTCCTTGCAAGTCCCGCTTCATCCACTCTGGAGTTTGACCTCCTGTTAAGCGATTAAGGCCATCAATACTGGCAACACCTATGATCTGAGTCAAATCTACAGCTCCGATGGCAGTCTCTGAAACCATACTTCCAGCTGTACCAATAAAACCTTCCGCAAACAAGAGAGAATCTTTCAAGTCCTGTGGAATAGGTAGATTTCGTGTGCCCTCAACGACATCTACCCACCAGGAACCAAGCTCATTCGAGCGATCCTTCAGTCAGGCTTGGATGGGGTGATGACGGCGATATGAAGCTTCTAGCTCAGCTGCTTCTTGTTCTGCCTTGCGTTTAGCAGCCTCAATCGCTTCTGCCTTGGCTTAAGTTGGACTCCTTCATGATAAATACTACTATATATAACTAATCTAAAATTTCAGATATTTTTACCTCTTTTTCCTCATTTAAATCATAGAAACCGACATGAACCCCCTCCTCGTATAGCCACGCTAAATTCGTCCCATACTTCGCTTCAAAAATTTCTTCCATCACGGGTGCAATAGAAAACATGGTTTTTGCTGATACAATTTCAAAATTTTGGGGATTATTTATGTATTCCTCATCATCGGAACTAGAACAAATGGTCCATCCATTTAATTGTAACAGTCGAGATTTTTCTCTGTAAGTATACGCAATAGGTAATCCATTTTTTACATTCCTTGATAGAATAAATCCTCCATAATTATCACTTACTTTCATTTTCATACTTCTCCAAAATATTTAAAAAATCATTTTTCCAAGATAACTCTTTAGCGTAGTCTAACGCAGATTTACCCGCTCGATGAAAAATGTTGTAAACTATCTTTTATGTTCATTCTTTTTCAATTCCTTATCTAAATCTTGAAGTAAGTAAATGATCTCACTTTGATAATGCGTTGTCTCATCTGCAAACATTCTAACTAGACTTTTAAGATTTATGTTTTTTGCTACTTCTCCACTTTCTACAATTTCACTTGCTAATTGATAAATACTTTGAATTGAGCCTGTAACACTTTTTTGTTTGGGGTACTCTTCTTCAATAATAAAAACAATTTTTTCAGCAATTCGCTTTAAACTACTTGTCATATCTCATTTCTCCCTCAATATATTGATAATCCATCATTTAGGAACTATTCTGAAATCCGAAATCCATTCTAATGGCCAGTCTTGCGGTAATAATATTGGGTCAGCACCACCTTTCAGCACAGTCTCTGATGAAGAAATCTTCTGTGGCGCAACTTTTCCAATACTCAGTGTTTCTCCTTTAGGAATTTGAATCTCTACTTTATACATTCGAGTATTTTTCCATTCGGGAAGTAATTCAGTATCAATCTTCGCTTGAATTCTATTTTGCGCAGGGCTGGAAGTTACAAAACCTCCTCTGTGAACTGACTTCCCCATTCGTCACTGTACCCTTCAAAACGAAGTCGCTCAATCATCATGTTACTAACGAAAAAAGCATCCATTCCAGGCATCTCACCCAAGGGCCAGATGCGAGCCAAGTAGTCTACCACATAGTCATCAAATCCTTCTTGAAGAGGCATCTTGCGGCCTGAAATCGTAACGAGTGGTCCTGGCCCCTCCGCTAAGCTTTTCTGGAGTTCCTCTGGTAAGAGCTCCAAATCGAGCTCAACAACAGAACCTAAAGGATAAATAGGACTGTAGACACTGTCCACAATCCCCATGAAATCCTGTAAATCCGTGATGGAAAATAGTTGATCTAGTTGATTATAATGGATCTGAGCTTCCTGGTTCTCATAACCATATGATCAATGGAGTAGGAACTAAGTTCAAAGCGCTTGACTACTTGTAAATCCATTATCTTATCTTCAAATATTATTTTCTACTTTCACCGTATCATACCAGTTATTGAATAATTCTAATTCTGAAGTATCATCTGAAATAGGCGAATAACTATATTTAGATTTGAGACTATTGCTGCTCTTATTATAAATAATTTTGATTTCGGTAGGTACTTCTTTTTTATTATTCTCAAACAAAATCTCGATTTTTTCCAAATCATCAATTCCTAATTCTAGAAGTTGTATCTGTCTATCATGTGAATCGTCTATTTTTTCATTTTCACTCAAAAAATCATTAATCTGATTGAGTCTAATTATCTCCCCATTTTTCTTAAAAAATAAATTGAAAAAATAACTACCTTCTTCCATATAACCATACAAATAAATTTCATCAATTTGACTATTCGAATATTCTAATCCCAAAGACACCAAATCAGATTGAATTTCCATTAATAAATCTTCAAATATCATTTACTTCACTCCATATTACTTCTTGTCAAATCATGTATCACCTCATATTTATGATAATCTTGATATCCTCATTACGTATAAAGAAAGTCAATACTTGTTGATGGGAGAGTTCAATAAAATTCAAATCAAATTTCACTGCGTTGCTTTTCTAAATTTATCATTATGGTTTGTCCCACAAAGGAGAAGGATATTCTGGTTCCTCGTTAGTCATCACTTGCAACCTGTTATATTTTACAGTTAAATCCAATATCTCAAATAAGCATTGCTCTGCTTCTTCAAAATTTTCAAATGTTCTAATCTTTCCTATAATACTTGCCCTATCTCCTAAAGAATAAACTAAGTATACTTTTTCCCCCTCATCATATTCTATTCGCGTTTGCCAATCTTCTCTCCCTTTATTCCTGCCATTAAATACGGAGACTCTTAGCGTAGTATAATTTAACTCTTCAATTTTCTGTTGAATTATTTTTTTTCATGCATCAATTTATCCATTTATTTTATCTCCTTTAATAGTCCCATTTTTTCGTACCAGCTAACAGATGTTCCAAGTTTAATCTGCGTTCCACCACCAGCTCCAAAAGCTTTTGCAATTTCACCTTTTGCAGGAGTAGCTAAATCTGAAAATGATATCCCTCGTTTTTGCATTATGATAGAAAGTTTTTCTTGATCCACATCAGACATAGAAAGAAAACCTTCTTCAAGATTTTTAAGATTTATATCTTTAACTACTTCATATTGATGATAATCTTGATACCCCTCTGGATAAGGTAATCCGCGTTTATTAAAAGCTATAATTTTTCCATCTTCAACCGGACTAACATACGTCCCCCCTGAAGGACCAAATCTATCAATAATCTGACCCGTATGTATATTAGCAGGGGAGGTTATCGGAGAGTTTTTAGGTTTAGTTTGTAATAATTCTTTTGTTATATTCTCTGCAGTAAGTTCACCTTTAAAAGTGGCCGTAGCTTTCCCAGAACCACCTACACCTCTTGCTACATCCTCCGCATGTTTGCTTGAGAAGTGCATCACCTCACGTAGTGTCTTGCTCTCAACGCTGAAGGTAGGCATTGTTCCCATACCTCCCGCAAAGGCAAATGCTTCTTGACGGATACTGACTGGGATTCGGGTATCTAATAATTTCTCCCCAAATTGCCTAATGACATTATTGCTCTTAGACAGGATATTGTCAGCCTTTGAACCCCATTTTTCGACATTTGCGAGAATTCTTGCCTTGGTACTGTTCTTGGCTAAGCTAATCATCTCAGCTGCCTTGGCTCCTAGCTTGGTACCCTTAGCCATCTTACCCACAGCCGCTGGACCAACAAAAAGACTCGCAATCTCAAAGGTCAAGCCTCCTGCATCATAGGCATCCATATGGGTGACCTTATCCCAGAGGGCTTTTCCGGTCTGCTGAGCACGATAAGCTGCCTTATCCGCATAGCTGGCATTGGGATCCTGGCCACGCTGAGCCGCTCCTGAATCCGTCAGAGCAGTGTAAGTTCCTACTCCTAACTCCGCAAGGCTAGACAGGTTATCTGCCGTTCCTTGCAAGTCTCGCTTCATCCACTCTGGAGTTTGACCTCCTGTTAAGCGATTGACGCCATCAATACTGGCAATACCAATGATCTGAGTCAAATCTACAGCTCCGATGGCAGTCTCTGAAACCATACTTCCAGCTGCACCAATAAAACCTTCCGCAAACAGGAGGATATCTTTCATCCCTTGAGGAAGCGGTAGATTTCGTGTTCCCTCAACGACATCTCCCCACCAGGAATCAATCTCATTCGAGCGGTCCTTCAGCCAGGCTTGGATGGGGTGATGATGTGCCAGAATTCCTTATATGCTACGCTTAGTAATCGTATTCTGCGATACCAATAAACTCTAATGTCCCAGAACCATTGTTACTTACTTTTAATTCTTCTTTAGAATAATCAAAATCATAAATCAAAACAATTGTATTATAGGTTGATGATATTTTAGGAAACTGCATAATAATCTCTTCATCGTATGAGAAACCTTCAAGCAAAACATCAATATTATTTTCAGGAACATCAACCCAATCTTTTTCAACTAAATCTCTATCGTAGTACGACAAATGAAAGTCTGTCTCAAATTCTGAAGAAACGCTATCCCCATCCTCTTTATATGAAATTTTGAAGTATTCTTGAAATTCTTCTTGACTGGCAAAATTACCAAGCCATAACGATACTTTTTGTTTCATTTTTAATACCTTCTCAATCCTTCTGGTAAATCTAAAATTCCATTTTTCATTCTTCGACTTGCCCATTCATTTAATCTGTGTGCAAATTCCTCATAATCATATGACGAATCAATAATTTTTAATATCTCATTATGAGCTTTTGTAGAGCCCCGTCCTCCATGTACTCCACGAGGATTTATGAACTGCACATCTTCAATTAAACTTCTCATTTCTTTGATATCATCCATGGAAACTCCCCATTTTTTAAATTGAGGAGTCCGAGAAACAAGATGCCATTCATGGTAGCCACCTGGTCTTCTTATTCTATCTTCGATTTTTTTACGTAATTCTGGGATTTCCCATAATTTCTCTAGTTCTTCTGGAGCTAAATTATCAAACCACTCATTAAATTTACCATTTTTAACTGTTGGAATAATATCATCATAGAAGCGCTCCGCTTTCCCAGAACCACCTACTCCTCGTGCTACATCATCCGCATGTTTGCTTGAGAAGTGCATCACCTCACGTAGTGTCTTGCTCTCAACGCTGAAGGTAGGCATTGTTCCCATACCTCCCGCAAAGGCAAATGCTTCTTGACGGATACTGACTGGGATTCGGGTATCTAATAATTTCTCGCCAAATTGCCTAATGACATTATTGCTCTTCGCTAGGATATTGTCAACCTTTGAACCCCATTTTTCGACATTTGCGAGAATTCTTGCTTTGGTACTGTTCTTGGCTAAGCTAATCATCTCAGCTGCCTTAGCTCCTAACTTGGTCCCCTTAGCCATCTTCCCTACAGCTGCTGGACCGACAAAAAGACTGGCAATCTCAAAGGTCAAGCCTCCTGCGTCATAGGCATCCATGTGGGTGACCTTATCCCAAAGGGCTTTTCCGGTCTCTTGAGCACGATAAGCAGCCTTATCCGCATAGCTGGCATTGGGATCCTGGCCACGCTGAGCCGCTCCTGGATCCGTCAGAGCAGTGTAAGTTCCTACTCCTAACTCCGCAAGGCTAGACAGGTTATCTGCCGTCCCTTTCAAGTCCCGCTTCATCCACTCTGGAGTTTGACCTCCTGTTAGGCGATTGACGCCATCAATACCGGCAATACCAATGATCTGAGTCAAATCTACAGCTCCGATGGCAGTCTCTGAAACCATACTACCAGCTGCACCAATAAAACCTTCCGCAAACAAGAGGGAATCCTTCATCCCTTGAGGAAGCGGTAGATTTCGTGTGCCCTCAACGACATCGCCCCACCAGGAACCAATCTCATTCGAGCGATCCTTCAGCCAGGCTTGGATGGGGTGATGACGGCGATAAGAAGCTTCTCGCTCAGCGGCTTCTTGTTCTGCCTTGCGTTTAGCAGCCTCAATCGCTTCTGCCTTGGCTTTCGCATACTGCTGATCCAGCTCATAAATTGCTTTACCGAGATCTTCATGCGCCACAAAGTTAGTTAAAACAGGATCACTATAACTCAGACTCTTCACTCTTCCAGCAGCCGCCATCTGGCTACTTAAAGCACTAAAAAGCTGTTCAGTACTGCTGGTTGTCGTCATCTTATCAAAGGCATTGACCTTATTCTTCGTATCCTGAACATACTTCCGGGCTGTTTGGGTATTGGTATAGAAGGTGCTGCTTAAGGGAGCACTCAGGTGATAGAGACTCGAAATACCATCATAGATACTCTTGAAATTGGTATCCATCACCTTGTGTTTCTCATCGGCTTCATTTAGCTTCTTGACTGCATCATCCAAAGTTTCTTCTGCTAGAACTGCGGTTGCGGAGGTTTCGCCGACAAGATTCTGAAAATCCGTGATCGTTTTGGAAAACTCAGAACCTAGAAATTCTAAGCTATTCTTTAAGCCAACAATCACGGGGTTATGAACATTATTGATTTCATTCGTAATTGCTTTCCCAACTTCTCCATGCATGGAATTACTGGTGATGATGGCATTCATCCCATTTTTAGCGGTATCCAACTGACTCTGAGCAGTTGCGACCATCTTCATATAGGCCTCTTGGGCTTTCTGAAGCTCCGCAATATCTACATAAAATCCCATTAGCCTTCCTCCGTGTTTAAATACGGCTCATAATACCGAACAAAATCCTCACTGCGCATAAAGGCAGTCGATACTTGTTGCTGGGAGAGCTCGATAAAATTCAAATCAAATTTCACTGCGTTGCTTTTCTAAATTTATCATTATGGTTTATCCCAAAGAGGTGAGGAATACATATAGCTTCCTCTGTTAGATATGTCCCTTCGACCCTCACATACTATAAAGTCCAATACATTAAAGAATTTTTTTTCAGCCTCAGAAAAATTATCAAATTCAAATGTTCTTCCAATTACATAAGCTCTCTCATCTCTGCTATTCACCATGAATAAACCATCTTTGTAAAATATATGTACAGCAAATGGTGTTCTATTTGTTTCATCGAAAAGAACATACCGTAAAGATATATAATTTTTTTCTTTTATAATACATTCTATTTCTTGTTTGAATTTTTCAATTTGTTCCGAATTCATTTTATCACCTCTTTTAATAAAGCTAAATCTTCATAATACTTCAAAGAATTCCCTAGTTGTATCTGAGTTCCTCCACCTGCTCCAAAGACTTTTGCAATTTCTCCTTGTTGAATATTAGCCAGATCTGACAAAGAAAATCCCCGGTTTTCCATTGCATCAATTAAGCTTTCTTTAACTTCTGATGAAGCTGTTTTAAAAGCATTTATTATATTTTCTTCTGTCAAATCATGCATTACTCTATATTGATGATAATCTTGATCCCCCTCTGGATAAGGTAATCCGCGTTTATTAAAAACTATAATTTTTCCATCTTCAACGTTAATTTACTGTTTACCATATCAAATCCATATTAACTCTCACTACTTGCCAGAATTTTTGACCCTTCTGGTAATAATTCTTCTAGCTCTTGACGGGTAAAATGCCTTTGTGCTGCGGCATTATTTTTTAAAACCTCAATGTGTTTTCGCCAAAAAAGCTTATTTGCTTCCTCTTGTGACATATTAGGTGGCCAAGCATCATTTTTTAGCCTAAAATGTAACTCTGCTAAATTCTTTTCTCCACTCTCAATCAACTGAAACAACTCTAGTGGCAATTCATACACCACTCGTTGTTCTGCAATACCTCCTTCATCCACGACAAGATAATATTGTTCGCCGTGTTTCCAGATATGCTGACCATACCCTGCGACTTCCTCAAACTTGATAACGTCTTCCCATGTAATATTGGTAATCCCCATCTTAGTATCCTCCTAATGATCTAGAGGTTATCAAAAGCGAAATGGTTAATCTTTATCTAGCGGTGACACGTAGTTATCTGGGAGTTTACCCTTCCAATCAATCCATTTTTGTTCTGCTAGAGGGATTAATTTTTCGAGTTCTTCTTGAGTAAAGTATTCTCTACTTTTAGGATTAGCTATAAGAGGGGTAAGTCCCTCCTCAATCCATTTTTTTTCACTAGCCTTTCTTTCTTCTTCGGTTGAAGGCCATTCATCATTTTGTAGCTTATAATGAATATCAACCATAGTTTTTGTCCCACTATCAAGCAACTGAAACAGCTCTAGAGGCAACTCATACACCACTCGTTGTTCCGCAATACCTCCTTCATCTGCGACAAGATAATACTGGCCATTATGCCTCCAAATCTGTTGACCGTAGCCTTTTATTTCCTCAAACTTGATAACTTCTTCCCATGTTAATTTACTGCGTTCCATGTGACATCTCCTTCCTTTATACTGATACCGTCCATGACACCCTCCGGCATGTCTCCTGGATAGGTTCTTCCCCCTGGTCGCCACCAACCATTCGCACCGTCTTCCCTACCACTTGGGATTGAGATCCCTTTTTCAGAGACAACTTCCGGTGCTACATCCAAGCGATAAAGTGGATTGTCACCTAAGTACCCTTCGTCAAAGCCCAGTAAGGTTTCATAGAGGCGATTATCACCTTTGGCGACATCTTGAATAACATCCGCATGGTCTTTACTCAACCAAAAACTTGTGCCATCTTTACCTCCAATAATTCCTTCTTGATAATTAGGATCTGGCTTAAATTTTTGAAATCTAGTAGCACCATTCTCAAATTGTTGTCTATGAGCCTCAATATAGTCTGGACTATAAGTATTTTCCACACTAGGACGATCATTTTTTGGAGTTCCCAGTATTCTATCTGGTGAGTAATCTGGCTGATACTCAACCTTAGGTGCCTTTTCCGAGATTTCCAACACTCTCACGCGGTCTTCTGGACTAAGGCCGGCCTCCGCATACTTGTTCCACTGGCTATAACGTTGAGCGTCCCCTGCCGACATACCGTCAATGAAAGTTCTCGCCTTTGCTCCACTCTCCACCACATCATCCGCATGTTTGCTTGAGAAGCGCATCACATCACGTAGTGTCTTACTCTCAACGCTGAAGGCAGGCATGGTTCCCATACCACCCACAAAGGCAACTGCCTCTTTACGAATGCCGACTGGGATTCGAGTATCTAATAGTTTCTCGCCAAATTTCCCAATGACATTATTGCTCTTCGCTAGGATATTGTCAACCTTTGATCCCCATTTTTCGACATTTGCGAGAACTCTTGCTTTGGTACTGTTCTTGGCTAACTGAATCATCTCAGCTGCCTTAGCTCCGAGTTTCGTGCCCTTAGCCATCTTACCTACAGCTGCTGGGCCGACAAAAAGACTCGCAATCTCAAAGGTCAAGCCTCCTGCATCATAGGCATCCATATGGGTAACTTTATCCCAGAGGGCTTTTCCTGTCTCTTGAGCACGATAAGCGGCCTTATCCGCATAGCTGGCATTGGGATCCTGGCCACGCATAGCCGCACCTGGATCAGTCAGAGCAGTGTAAGTTCCTACTCCTAACTCCACAAGGCTAGACAGGTTATCTGCCGTTCCTTGCAAGTCCCGCTTCATCCACTCTGGAGTTTGACCTCCTGTTAAGCGATTGATGCCATCAATACTGGCAATACCAATGATCTGAGTCAAATCTACAGCTCCGATGGCAGTCTCTGAAACCATACTTCCAGCTGCACCAATAAAACCTTCCGCAAACAGGAGAGTATCTTTCATCAACGTAAAATATCATCTAAACCACAGGACTACGATTTAAATCATAAATATCTATTTGGTTTTTTTCAAATAACATTTCTAATTTTTGATACCCATTCTCAACAAAAAAATGGTACTCCGACTCAGAAATCGGAACAGCAAACAACCAAGTTACATATTCATGATCAAATTCCAAATCGTGCAACTCCCATAAAAATGGGATAGTCAATAACATGTGCTTCATATTAGAATCTAGATAATAATTATCTATTGCATTTAGAAATACAGTCCCTGGCATACAAGGAGATGATCCATCCATCACTTTAAAAGCACAGTCACTTATTATATTTGGAAACAAATCATTCCTACTATCTGTTGAACCAATAATTTCTGCTCTTAAAGATTTATCATCTATCTTTTTGTTCAAAGTGTAGTCTGATAACCCAACAGTGGAGTAAGAAGATACGTGTTCAATTGGAGAATCATCACCACAAAATATGTCAATTTCTTTTCCATATTCATCTTTAAATGCATATACTCTTGGAGTACCGCCAACATCATCTAAAAGCTTTCTAGCTATCTCTTTTTTATCATATTCCATAGTAAGTCCCTTTCTTCAAAATCATGGACCAAAATAAAAATCCGTCTTATCTTCACCAATATGACTTCTATTAGATTCTGGTAGCTCTGGTCTATAGCTATTGGGATTATTATATTCATCTAAAAATTGTTTACGAGTTATTTTTCTATCAGCCGCACTTTGTTGGTGTTTTCTAAATTCATGTCCCGGTTCATGCCCCATATCCCAAGGCTCCTCAATATCCATTACCTTTTTAGTAATAGGATCTTTGACAACACCTTGTTCATCCTTAGCTTTATCCCAGACAGTTTCCTTTACATTCTTCCTATAACCTGATGGACGCTTGTAAAGTTTTTTCTCTGAATCAGATAGCTTACGCGGAACGAGCTGTCTTACTTCTCCAGAACCACCTACACCTCTCACCACATAATCTGCGTGTTTGCTAGAGAAGTGCATCACCTCACGTAGAGTCTTACTCTCAACGCTGAAGGCAGGCATGATTCCCATACCTCCCGCAAAGGCAACTGCCTCTTTACGAATGCCGACTGGGATTCGGGTATCTAATAATTTCTCGCCAAATTTCCCAATGACATTATTGCTCTTCGCTAGGATATTGTCAACCTTTGATCCCCATTTTTCTAGAGTTAACTACTAATGCTAGTTCAATGCTGTTTTTAAAACAGATTCCAATAAGTCGTCTAGAGTACTATACTTGTTAACTAGATCTCCTGAAGGTAAATCTAACTCCTTATATACTCTATCAAAAGTATCATAGACATACCAACTCATACCACTCTCACCTAAAAAGAAATAGCTGTTGTTACTAGATTCCTCATGCCAAATAATATTCATTTCAAATATATCATAGACATCTTCATCTATAATATCTGGGTTTGTTTTTTGAGAAATACCATACAAAATGAAACCATTAAAATCAATTCCATTTACTTGAGAAAGAAATCTTTTATAATCTTCCATTACTTCATCATTCGGCCAAACGTTATGTTTCTTCATAAGAGCTGAAAAAACAGTATTTGGAACTCCACTATTAACAGAATCTCCGTACTTTTCTTCAATTTCTGAAATTTTTGAAATAAAATTCATCCACATTTTTTATATCTCCTCTATTCTAATTTGGATAAATATTATCTGTAAAGAATGGCCAATCAACTAATTTAGAGTCTCCAACTTCCATACCTTTAACAATATGCCGTTGATAATTAGTTACCACTTTATGATAAGGATCATTCTTTATTAAGACAAGATTCTCAAAACTATTTGTTCCACTATCATCTAATGGCAACTGATGATGAACTTGGTAACCTTTAGGAACTAAACCATCTGCTAATTTTTGTATATCGGACTCACTGAATCCCAACTCTCGTAATTTATCAGTATCTTTGGAAATATCCTTTAAAAATTCTTTTCGAACAGTTAAGTCAAATTCTCTTCTTAATTTTTGATATTCTTCTCTAGCTCTTTTAGCATACTCGATTTCTTTCAAGGAAATATTGGGTATCTCAACATTTTCTCCACGTAGAGTCCAAGAAAATCCTCCTCTGGAGCTCGAAAGTTTTGAATAAACATCCCGAGCTTTATCCTTAAAATACTGAATGACCTCACCGACTGTTGGCTGATGACCTACTCTACCTACACCAGCTAAAACTTCGCTTCCTACTGAGAAAGGAAGCTCTTTCTTCAGTAGATTTTTGGTGAAACGCTTAATGACATCATCGCCCTTCGCAAGAATCCTGTCAACCTTTGAACCCCATTTTTCGACATTTGCGAGAACTCTTGCTTTGGTGCTGTTCTTGGCTAAGTTAATCATCTCAGCTGCCTTAGCTCCTAACTTGGTCCCCTTAGCCATCTTCCCTACAGCTGCTGGACCGACAAAAAGACTGGCAATCTCAAAGGTCAAGCCTCCTGCGTCATAGGCATCCATATGGGTAACTTTATCCCAAAGGGCTTTTCCGGTCTCTTGAGCACGATAAGCAGCCTTATCCGCATAGCTGGCATTAGGGTCTTGACCACGCTGAGCCGCTCCTGGATCCGTCAGAGCAGTGTAAGTTCCTACTCCTAACTCCGCAAGGCTAGACAGGTTATCTGCCGTCCCTTTCAAGTCCCGCTTCATCCACTCTGGAGTTTGACCTCCTGTTAGGCGATTGACGCCATCAATACCGGCAATACCAATGATCTGAGTCAAATCTACAGCTCCGATGGCAGTCTCTGAAACCATACTTCCAGCTGCACCAATAAAACCTTCCGCAAACAAGAGTGTATCTTTCAAGTCCTGTGGAATAGGTAGATTCCGTGTGCCCTCAACGACATCGCCCCACCAGGAGCCAATCTCGTTCGAGCGATCCTTCAGCCAGGCTTGGATGGGGTGATGACGGCGATATGAAGCTTCTAGCTCAGCGGCTTCTTGTTCTGCCTTGCGTTTAGCAGCCTCAATCGCTTCTGCCTTGGCTTTCGCATACTGCTGATCCAGCTCATAAATCGCTTTACCGAGTTCTTCATGCGCCACAAAGTCGGTCAAAATAGGATCACTATAACTCAGACTCTTCACTCTTCCAGCAGCTGCCATCTGGCTACTTAAAGCACTAAAAAGTTGCTCCGTACTGCTGGTTGTCGTCATCTTATCAAAGGCATTGACCTTATTCTTCGTATCCTGAACATACTTCCGGGCTGTCTGGGTATTAGTATAGAAGGTGCTGCTTAAGGGAGCACTCAGGTGATAGAGACTCGAAATACCATCATAGATACTCTTGAAATTGGTATCCATGACCTTGTGTTTCTCATCGGCTTCATTTAGCTTCTTGACCGCATCATCCAAAGTTTCTTCTGCTAAAACTGCCGTTGCAGAGGTTTCGCCGACAAGATTCTGAAAATCCGTGATCGTCTTGGAAAACTCAGAACCTAGAAATTCTAAGCTATTCTTTAAGCCAACAATCACGGGGTTATGAACATTATTGATTTCATTCGTAATCGCTTTCCCAACTTCTCCATGCATGGAATTACTGGTGATGATGGCATTCATCCCATTTTTAGCGGTATCCAACTGACTCTGAGCAGTCGCGACCATCTTCATATAGGCCTCTTGGGCTTTCTGAAGCTCCGCAATATCGACATAAAATCCCATTAGCCTTCCTCCGTGTTTAAATACGGCTCATAATACCGAACAAAATCCTCACTGCGCATAAAGGCAGTCGAGACTTGTTGCTGGGAGAGTTGAGTCGCACGTAAAACATCCTCTGTGAACTGACTTTCCCAGTCGTCACTATAGCCTTCAAAACGAAGTCGCTCAATCATCATGTTACTTACGAAAAAAGCATCCATTCCAGGCATCTCACCCAAAGGCCAGATGCGAGCCAAGTAGTCTACCACGTAGTCATCAAATCCTTCTTGAAGAGGCATCTTGCGGCCTGAAATCGTAACGAGTGGTCCTGGCCCCTCCGCTAAGCTTTTCTGGAGTTCCTCTGGTAAGAGCTCCAAATCTAGCTCAACAACAGAACCTAAAGGATAAATAGGACTGTAGACACTGTCCACAATCCCCATGAAATCCTGTAAATCCGTGATGGAAAATAGTTGATCTAGTTGATTATAATGGATCTGAGCTTCCTGGTTCTCATAATCAAAATGACAAGTAAAAGTTGCACCGAAACTTGGCACATACTCATAGACATCCTCTAATTTTCTCAGAGCCTTATAGAGTCCCTTCAAAATCTGCGGACGCATTCCTAATTGTTGACCAAGTTGAATCAAAGTATCATCTACTTCGAATGACTCTCTCGTACGGCTAGTAATAATACTTGTAAAAATCTTATTCTTATCGTATTGAACCATTACTTAAACCTCACATTGGCTGTATTCTTATCAAACTGACCGGCCATAGCTTTATCATCAGCCACAATCTTTTCACCCACCGTAATCATTTGAGAAGTACGCTCCATTTCAAAATCCTTATAATCATTCAAAATTTTTTTCGCTTGTTCTTGAAGGGTCTCAAAAGATTTCATCCGATTCAAGGTAGTTTTTCCAATCTTTGTCACTTGAATGTCTGATACAGATGCGACCTTAGTCCGTGCTGAGGTAACAACACTTTGCCAAGAAGCTGAACTGATTCCTATTTTATCCATCTATCCTACTCCCTAAAAAATAGCTGCCAAGAAGCTTTCAACCGCATTCCAAGCACTTCCAATAGCACCACCTAAATCGCCTAGCTCCAATTTTCGCTTTGCGATCTCTGCATCCAACTTCGCCAAATTCATTTCATGCTCATTTTGATGCGTATTCATCGTCGTCGCAATTTTCGATAAAGTCTTATCAAATGTATCACGTCTTGTCCCTTTAAAGGTATCTGTAGAAATAGTTGTAGAGTATTGAGAAACTGTATTGCGGAACTCACTATAGGATTGAATTTGCTTAGAAAGTTCTTTCCTAGCAGATTCTAACTTCTCAATCTCTGCTTTTTTCTTATCGTATGCTTTCTGGTACTGATTCGCCAAACTTTCATAGCGACTCGCTTGCGCTCGATTATAAGCATTACTAGCAAGCCGCTTTTCTTCAAAATCACTCATCTTTATACCTCTTTTGACTAAATCTTACAGTTAATAGAATTATATCAAAAATTCTGATGTTTTACCATAAGGAGAATGAAAAATAAAAGCAAGTCAAATGACTCGCTTTTATTCACTGATAAGTTTGATGCGATAACCATCTCGGCTGGTGAAGTAGTTGTACTCATTCACTCCGACAACCGATTCTGTGAAGCTACTCTGGTAAAAATAATAGTATAAAAATGATACTATTTCGTTCTTCCTTTTACCACTTTCTCCTTGTTTTCCTCCAACCACTGTAGATAAAGCTTTGCATAGCGTTCTTCCTCATCGTTACGGTAACCTTCAAATATGACTTCGTCAAAATCTTCTTCGTTAAAATAATAAATCTCTTCTGGATTGAGACCATCTGGAAAAACAGAGCCTGTATAGTCAAAAACAACATCTGCCCCCTCCTGATTAACAATCATTCCACGACCAATAATCACAACTTTCTGGTTACCATCTGCTAGGTAAACAATACTTCCTAATGGTAATAACATTTTATGCCTCCTGTGTATTTTTAATAATATGAAATTTAAAACGATTTAAATTATATTGTATTGATATAGCATAGATAAATAAAATTGAATAACCTCCAATAAAGGTAAATAATAGCAGAGTGAGATAATTTGAATTGAAAATCCCAATGAAAAGACACCCTGAGAAAAGCAATATAAAAGTTATTAAATGTTGAATAACCTTAAAAAATGAGGAATTAGATCCTTTCTTATTTTCTTTTATTGTAGCTCGTAATAATAATGCATCCTGAAAATTAAATTTAAGAGTTTTATCCATTCCTAAATTTAAAACTAGAAAAATTAGCAAAGCTCCGATAAAAAATAAAATAAGAATAATTCGCCATGAAGAAAAAATCATGGGATTATTTGCGAATTTTGGAGGAAAGAATAAGAGCCAAAATACCAAAGCAACAGACACAATATCAAATACTTTCCTAAAATTTTCTAACCATATATTAAATGGCTTTACTTCATACTGTTCAACTTGTTCCGTCACATCATAAATTAAGTATTCCGTATTATTATACGCATTAAATCTCCACAAATAATTTCGGATGTCCTTTGGATTAAAATAATCTATTACATAAAGACGGTTATGGACTTCTATTAGATAATAACGGTTATCCAGCCGCCCCACTACACGGGCTACATAGTTAGCTTTTTTCTCCATTATCCAAAAACTCCTTTAATTGCTTTGAGTGGATTGCTAAATGATTTTCCGATATTAGATATTCCTTTTCCTATTCCGTTTAAAAGATCTCCTGCACCATCAACTACAGCTCTAAATGGTTTCACATTTTTATACAGAGCTTTTACACCTACAGAAACAGCTGCCCCCACTGCTACAGCTCCAACTAGACCAACAACAACTGGAGCTCCAGCTAAAGCTGAACCCACAGCAAGACCGGCTACCCAGCCAGCTGTTCCAGCCGTTAAGCCATAACTAACTGCTCTACCAACATTATGGTATTCTTTATAATGGTCACTTCCTTCTGAACACATTCCTAGACCAACAAGTCCTCTTCCACCCCATTTAGCAACATTTCCAAGAACTTTACTGGTAGAATTCGGTATTTTTTTCAGCGTGCTAGTTATCCAATTTCTCATTTTTGAACTATCTTTTATAAATCTTCCTGCGGCATCACGCGGTTGCAAAGTCGCCGCCAGTGAACGACCTATATTTTTAGATTCCTCAATAACTTTCCCTTTAACATGATCCAAAAAAGATCCTATAGTTTCTTTAGAAAATTCGCTTCCAACCATGGCCTCCGTAAGGCTACTCTTGATCGATACTACTAAAGCTCAAGTGTCAATCTTGGATATGAGATATTCTTTTTCTCTACTATAAATTTCTCCTGCAACTGTTCCTCTGCTTCATCAATATATCCCTCAAACCAAATCTTGTCAATATTTTCATGATTGAAGAAATAAACTTGATTATCCGTATTTCCAGAAGGATAAAGACAAGCTGAATAGTCAAAATATCCAATTGTTCCTCGACTATTGTAAAGTGGAAACCGATTTATAATCATCACTTTAGTATCACCGTTCTGTAGTTGAACAACACTTCCAATAGGTAAATAATTACTCATTCTTTAACTCCTTTATCAATTGATTTAAAATAATATATCGTTCTTTCGTTTTTGTATTTAAGAATAAACAAAAAGGAAAAAGTAAACCGACGGAAACAAATAAGAATAAAAAGATTGATGTCAGTAAATATAGAATAGCAGAAATTGTAACTATTAGAAATAAAGATATGATAGTTATCATCGCAATCTTAGCATTTCTTTTTTCTTGATGAAGAAATATACCATATGATTCTCTTGACAGGTATAAATCAGATAATTCTATCCCTCTATACAACTTTTTAACGTAGATTCGCGAAACAGAAAAAACTGCAATTGTCCCAAATATCAGTATTAAAATATTAAATAATAAAATATTTATAAATAGATATTGATTTAACCATCTAACTATTGGCAACATAAACAGTATAATCATCACTAAGAAAGATTGACTATAGCTGCTTTCTTTTTTATCTATCCTGATTAGTAATTTTTGACTGCTTTTATCATAAAAAACAGATTGCTTTTGATAGATTCCTACAGGAATAATTTCGTAATTATCTTTCATCATCTCACCCAAATACACTTCCCAAACCACTCATCATTCCTGTAAAAGCATCGCCGATATTTTTTCCAACATCATTGACCGTCTTTCCTATTGTATCAGCTGCATGCTGTATGTTACTAATGGTATCATCTATAAAAGGTTTTGCAACACTATCATACACCCAGTCAAAAATCATTGATCCTGCAACTCCTGCAACAAAACCTATTGCTGCTCCACCTACTGTACCAACCACCGGAAAAGCACTACCTATAGCTGCCCCAACTTTAGCAGCGCCAATACCAATCGCTACATGTCCTCCAGTCTTTACTGCTGCATGACCAATATTTTCTCCATCTGCAACTTGCATGCCAAAATCCACTGCAGCCCCTAGAGTCTGTACGCCATATTTAGCAACTCCTTTAACAAATCCACTATATATAGGATTAACATCAACTGGAATAGTATAAGTCCCACCGCCTGAAACAGCTCCCAGCAAACCATATTGCATATTTTGGGGACTATGTGTCAACCATTCCCAAGAAGATTGAATAAACGCATTTATAGCTTTATCTGTCATAAAACTTTTTAAAGCTTCTTGACTAAACGCTCCAAATAAAGACGATAAATAAGATGGCAAGTTTTGATTCGATGAACCATCCTCTCTATTTTCTAGACCAGGTGGGATTTCCTCTCCATACTCCGCCTTCTTAGTCACCTCCCTCGCAAGAGCCTGCAATTCCTCAATCCCTGCCTTGTCCTTGTCAAATGCAACGCCTGGATGATTCTTCTGGAAGTAAGCCCTTGCTAGGCTATCCACTTTCTGGTGATAGCGGTTTGCCGCCTTCTTGAAATGAGGATTACGATAGATATCAAGCGCTTCAGGATTACGATAAGGGCTGGCCATGGTAACCGTCCCACTCACCTTCGTTAAGCCCTTATTTTGATTGTTTAAAATCGCATCTAACTCACTTGTGACCTGCTTGCCATTGAAGGCAGCCAGGCGCTTCTCCGTCTCGGAAAGCGACTGTTTCGACGCCTCAATAGCCCGATCTAGCTTATCCTTGCTGGGAGCTTTCAGTAAGATCAAGTCAGAAATTTCCGTATAATATTTATTCGTCGCATCCATATCCCGGACAATGGAGGAATGGAGACCATCCACACTCTGCTTCAAGCTAGTTAAGGCCTCACTGTTGATGACAGCTGTTGCGCTTTTCTCACCGACTGTTGATTCAAAGTCAGAAATCAGATTGTCAAACTCAGTATAAAGCAGATTAGAATAATCCACATAGCCCTGAAGAAGGGGAAGGTTGTAATAATTCAACTCATGGTTAATCGCAGTCTTGACATCACCACGCAGCGCTTGGCTGGAGGCAAGACTCTGCGCAGTCGACTGTGCCTCAGCCAAATCAGCCTCGAAAGCTTGGGTCTGTTTATAGAGAAAATTCTTTAAACTTTCCAACTCATTACGCTTGATTTTCATCGTCTAACTCCTCCTGTAATCGTAGATAAAAGTGGGAAGGAATAGCTGTTTTCATCAATATTTCCCGTAATTGACCCACATAGGAACTTTCTTTTTCTGATTCCGCATAACCCTGAGCGATAATTCGTTTGATCATGGTCTTATGAATCGCCATCGGTGGAAGCTCTGCTTGAAGACCAAGTGGCCAGAACTGTGCTAAATAATCCACATAAGCTCCGTCGAAAACGACTTTTCGCCCCATAATCATGACATAAAGTGGCTCATCGCCTAAAAGTGACACTACTAACTCTTGAGATAGCTGCTCCTTGTCAATCTCAACCAATGTGCCCAAGGGAAGAATGTCACTATAAACCTTATCAACCCCATCTAAAAAATGGACAAATTCACTTTTAGCTAGCATAATATCTGTCTCGTTCCGACAAATATACACTTCTTTCGGTAAAAAAGTCACTTCAATATCAGCGCCAATCCGCGGATGATAAATATAGTTTGGCTTTTTATCCAAAAAAGCTTTTACGATTGCGCCCAATACCTCTGGACGATTTTTTAAAATAAAAGCTATCTGATGTAAAAAATCTGTAGTGGGAAATGCCGTATTACCGTCACAATACTCTTTCCAAATTTGTTCTGCTGTCTTCATTTTAATCTAATCCCATCTTGAAATCCATCGGCTCCTGAACGATCATCCAACAACTTATTCTCAGAAACCCTAAGCATATTAGAGGATTGAGAATTCACATAAGTTCGATATTTTATGACAGATGTATTTAAATTCTGAATAGCTTGATTAAAGTTCTTAAAAGGAGACAAATCTGTATAGGAAAAAGGAAGAGTAGATAGTGGACGAACAGAGGCAACACCCGAATGATAACGTCCGACCTGTCCAGCCCATTCTTCTGTTTGGACATATATTTCTGCTTGACCTGACATACTAGTCCTCCTCCCTATTCAAGCGATGATAGTATTCAATCTGGCTATTCAGACTATTAATTTTGGTCTGGCAATCTTCAATATTCCCATTATATTCTGATATTTTAAAGCGAATACTCTTACAATTCATTTCTGTATCTGTCAACCAAGTTGTAATCGCATCGGAAATTCCTGCTAACGTTTTATCAAAATCTTCCCGACGGGTTCCCTTGAAATCAGTTGTAGAGTGCTTATTCAAATCACTCGCAGAAGTCTTGTTTTTACTAACAACATCCATCTGACTCTGAATACGATCATTCGCAGATTCCAACCGTCTTATCTTATCCTCATAAGTACGTATATCCAAACGGATCCAACGAATTTGCGCATGACAATTCGCAATAGCACTATCGTATCGTCCCATACATAAACTCCTCCATTTTTTCTCTGATTATATCAAAAATTCTGATGTTTTACCATAAGGATTGGGAAAGTACCCTAAAAATAAAAGCAAGCCAAATGACTCGCTTTTACTCACTGATAAGTTTGATACGATAACCATCCCGGCTAGTGAAGTAGTTGTACTCATCCACTCCAACAACCGATTCTGTGAAGCTACTCTTAATGGATACAACATTCTGGTCTTGGAAACGAATACCAATACAGCCTGCAGGCACATTAACCTTCAGAATCTTATCCACTTCCATATAGCCATTAACGATCTGACGAAGCTCACCCATAAAGATGAAGTGGAGCCCAACGGTCCCTCCTTTGTGTAGGAGAGCCTTAAAGGCATCCTCTGTCATCTTAAGATTCATAAGCTTGCTGAGGGCTTGTGCTTCTGGAATCAAGATGTAGATAGGATAATCCAAATCAGCTGGCGTGCGCGCATCCACTTCAGACTGCATATCCATAAAGAAACCAGGGATTTCCTCGCCCACAAATACTTGGTCGAACAGCCCTTCCGACTGATGGTAGTTTCCTGTTGGATCCACCAAGAACTTTTTAATGTGACTAGGCACTTTTTCTAAGCCTGTCAGAAGCGCTGCTTCGCCATATTCTAGCTGCTGCATAGTATCATAGAGAAGCTCAAAGTAGCCGTCTCGTTTTGGCACAAAGCCAACCGGGTGTGTACTTTCTTTGTCAAAACCAATTGGCAACTCGCCTCTTTGCCACATATCCTGAACTTCCTCGTGATCTTCAAAGAAACTCGTAGAAATCTTACTTGGCAACATAGGTACTGCTTCTGGACGTAAGCCTTGCCAGTCCTGATTCATCGATTGGATTTCTGCTGTTAAGTGAGAAAGACGGTCGATATCGTCTTTTCCTTCTATCGGCAGATAGACTTGTAACTCTAGAACTTCTTCCTGTTTCACCTGAGCACGGCCGACAATTTCCTGGCCTGGCAGGGCATCACGTCCCATAACCGTCCGAAGCGCTCCTTCTTCTACTAAGTAAAAGCTCAAAGCATTGGGAATCGTCGAGCTCATCCGTAAACGCAAGCTACTAGTGCTGAGTACGGTTATCAGAGTATAAATACCCAGACTAGCTCCCTCACGTAGGAGCTGGTTGACAGCTGACTCGATGATTTCCTCTAATGGGCTTTCCCGTACTGAGTCATAGCCATCAAAGAAGTTGAGAAGAACAGGGAGAGCTTGACCTGTCTTTTGCTCATACTGTGACAGACTAGACACGCCAGCCTCTGTAAAGAGGGCTTTTCGCTCTTTCATAAGACTATCCAGACGTTTCAGATACTTGAGGAGCTTTTCTTCCTCATCTAGTCGAACCAGATCCGCCACATGTGGCAACTCTCTAATTGGTAAGAGACCATTCGTCCCAAAATCAAAAAGGTTAAACTGAACTTGCTCAGGCGTATTTCTACGAGCCAGATTCATGAGGATAGTTTGAAGAGCTGTTGATTTTCCAAGGCCTGGGGACCCATATAAGACGGTATTGCCCAACTCCTCAATATCAAAGTGGTAGACCTCCTGCTTTTGAGCACTTGGCAGATCCAGCATGCCTAGTGGAATGGAGAGTTGACGTGGTGTTGTCCACTCTGCCTGACGGTCAATTGCCGCTCCTACTAGCTCCTCTCCAAGAGGTGGTAACCATGGCTTTTCAGGGAGGATGACTTGCAGACGCTCCGTTTCCTTATTGATATAATCAATCACAGCTTCAAGCTCTGTCTCCCGCTCTTGTGTCTCTTCAACCGAGTAATCCCCGTCATTTCCGTCAATCAAGAGTTCGCTCTGCCCTAGTTGATTCACTAACCAAATCCGTTCATCTACTTGATTACCTTCATCACTATAAGGCTGATAATCCGCTCCACTCCATGCTGACTGGAAGAGTTCATAGATTTCATTGTTTCCGACCTGAAGATAAGCACGACCAGGCTGAGTGATACTAGCCGCATCTGGCGTTTTGATAATCTCATTTGAGTCTGAAGGATCGGCAACCTTGAGCGCCAGCTTAAAGCGAGAATTAGACCAGATCTGCTCATCCACCACTCCAGATGGCTTTTGAGTCGCAAGGATCAGGTGAACCCCTAGGGAACGTCCGATACGTGCCGTGGAGACGAGTTCTGCCATAAACTCTGGTTCATTTTGCTTCAACTCCGCAAACTCATCTGAGATTAGGAAAAGATGGGGTAAAGGCTCTGTCGGATAGGTCTTTTTCTCCTCTGGATCGCTAAGTGCCTTCCCTTTTTTATAGAGCTTGGTATAGCCATTGATATGGTTGACACCGAATTTCCCAAAGAGAAGCTGACGCTTTTGAAGTTCCGCACGAATACTCTTCAGCGCACGAGCCGTCCCAGCTCCATCCAAGTTGGTAATAGCACCCATCAAGTGAGGCAGCTTGGCAAAGAGATTGGCCATTCCTCCCCCTTTGAAGTCAATCGGAAGAAATCCAACATCTTCTGGCGCAAAGTTAACAGCTAGAGACAGAATATAGCTCTGCACAATCTCAGACTTACCAGAGCCGGTAGTCCCTGCAACTAGTCCGTGTGGACCATGGGCACGCTCATGAAGGTTGAGCAGCACAATATCATCCTTCCCTCGAACACCTAGAGGTACAGCGAGAGACTTAGATGCATCCGCCGCCTGCCAGCGTTTCTCCACATCCAATTCCTCGACCTGCTTAACACCGTAGAGTTCCATAAAGGAAATCGTATCTGGAATCGAGTTTTTCTCCACTTCGATATGATTGAGATTGGCCAAACGGTAAATTGCTTCTTCAAGTTTTCCATTTTGAGGCAGACGATTAGGCTTAAAATCTTGGTTGACATAGATATGATGATTATTGACGAGCTTGGCTGTTTCTCCATTTTGGTAATCAACCACTGCCGTCACCGTCTCAGGCAACATATTGAGGCTTTCCTTACCCCAGATAACCGTCACCCCATACTGGTTCATATCCTCTGCCAGAAATTCATTGAGCCCATGTCCTGACAGCCATGACTCATCCAAAATCGTCAAGACATAGTGCGGCGAGAAGATTTGCTCCTGCTTTTGTTCCCGAACGACCTGACGACGCTTGACTAACATCTGGTAAAAAGAGGTCAAGATCATGTCCCTGGTCTGGTCATCATGAATAAGTCCCCGTAGATTGAGACTCCGCATTTGCGCATGAGGCAACCAGCGCCATTCTCGCCAGTGATTCTCGTATTCCTCTTGGGAGACCAAGGTCACAAACTCTACATCATGATAGGAATGGAGCGCCGCAATCTGAAACAATAGCGTTTGAACTGCTACTCGTAAGACAGGAGCTACTCCCGCTAATCCCAAAGCCTGATCACGTAGAGAGAGGACAATAGGCGCATCCTCTAATTTTATATGAGGTTGTACCAGTTTTTTCTCGACAAAGCGGCTCCAGTCTTCCTTGCGATTGGTTGGTTGAAAACGTAAGGAATAACTAGAATCAATCGTTCCAGTTCCCAAATGAACCTTTAGAAAGTCATCATTTGTCACCATCTTCTCATAAATCCGTGGGTTGTAACTTTCTACTAAATCCACTAATTCATCAACCGATGGAAAATTATATGTCAAGGCTTTCTTTTGTTCCGCCTTTAGACGACTCAATTGGCTTCCTGTCTCTAAGAGATACTCTTGATAATCATCGTTTCTTTTCTGATTCTTCTCTTTGACTTCCTTTTTGTTGGTAAAATAGCTCGATACTGAAAATCCAGCTGTCAAGAGACTGGCACTGGCCATTCCCATCATAAGCAAGGCATTTCCCTGCATAAAGACACTAGATGCTCCGCTAATCACCACCATTCCAACAGGCGGTACGATCGCACGCCATAGCTCACCACGTCTAAGTTTTTCTTCTGGCGCTGGTGAATTGATTTCCACCTTATCCTCAGGCTCTTTTAGATAAATGCGTGGACTTCTACGATAATTAGGAAACTCATATGGAAACTCAGCTTGATAAGGCTCTTCAAACAAATGATCAGATTGGATAGTGTACTGTCTGCTCAAGGGCAGGAAATGGATCTGATGTTCTCGAAATGAGAAAAGAAAGCAGTCCACCACCAAAACATCCCCTACCTGAATAGAGGCATCAACTTCCTCTAGAATTTGTCCATTTAGATAAACCTTAGCTCCATTAGATGATCCAGAGAGATGATAGGTATTCTCCTTAACCTTCAGGTAAAGGAGAGCTTGACTTTCAAGGCAAACATCTGCTTTCTTCTCCTTAGAAAAGAGTAAGTCCTGCTTAGGATAGGTAAAGGAATGGATCTGAATCTGTTCATGTGGAATGGCTACCAGACTTTCCTCCTCCTGACCAGCCCAAGGGATTCCGTCCTTTTCAAGACCACTTTCAGTAATTGAGATATGACTTTCTCCAATATTGATTGAGTAGGCCCTTTCAGTCAACTCTTTGTACTCAAAGCATTCTTTAAACGAAAACACATGCCAAAGAACCTCTTCATCTGACAGCTTTTGACTCCAAGTCGCTTGTTTGCCCTTAGTTGCCATTTTTAGTCTCCTTTGATGTACTATTTGCCTTTGAACTTCCGTTTAATTGTTCCTGTAACTTATCAATTTCTTTTTGATACTTTTCAAGGAGTTCTCGCTTTTTCGCTCCGCTCATCGTACTGTCTGTATTGACCTGATCATAGAGCTTCGTATAAGCATGAAGAATATACTGAATGTCCCCAATATTTTGAGCAATATCAAGTGCTTTTTCAAGTTCTCCACGGCCGATATAGATCCAATAAGAAAGAGTATTCTCACTAGATTTCTGTGACAAGTTTCTAGATACAGCTTCCTTTTGTTCTTGAGTAAGATTGTCTAACTCTAACGAGCTAGCCGCAAGTGTATACTGGACTCCCTTCGGAAGACTATTTGGAGCTTCTGACTTAAGACCTTCTACCACTGCCGTATAATCCTTAGCAATGTAACTCGTCTCAGCCTGAATGATTTTATCCTGCTTAGGCACCACATAAAAAGCATAAATACCTGTTGCAATCCCCATCGCAACTGTTACAATTGCGAGTCCTAAAGAACCCCATTTAAACAATTGATAGTTCCTTTTCGAGACAAGCAGTTTTTCCTTTTGACGCTTCTCTTCTTGGATACGAGCCTGCTCACTAATAAGATGGTCTACTTCATCAAAAGTCTCCGCTTTAAAAAGAGTTTCCGCAAAAGCATTTTTTACCGTCGTAAGACTATCAATTAACTCTTCAAAGTTGAGCTTAGGTTGTAAAATGAACACAGCTAAAGCCTTATATTGCTTTAACAAGTCCTCTTTCATGAGCGAAAAAGGAACCACACTATCTGTCATCCCTCTATGTCCTAAAAGGACACTTTCCCCGCTCACAAACAGATTATCTGGGTGAATAAAGGGTTTCATAGGCTGATCGACAGTTTCTTTTAAGAATTGTAACTTTTGAAAAAGATGAAGGCGTTCTAAGATTTCTTTATTTTCAACAGCTTCTCGAATCGACTGATAACCTGCTGGAATTTGGTAAGAAAGACGAACGACCTCTTCTGCCTCTTCTTTCACTGCTCCTTGAGCTAAATGTGCCGTGCTTTCTAAAAAGAATCGATACTGCTTCATCCGATTCAGTTGAAATTGATTAGCGGATAACTTAATCTCTAGTTCACCAGCCTCTTTCGACCACTTGGATTGGATACTTGTCTCTTGTACTTTCATTTCTTTCTCCCTACAATTTCTAATTGATCTCCGTTTCCTAAAGGAAAGTCCGCTATCTGGTCATCATCATAAAAGGCAATTGATTTATTAGTCACTTGAAGATCAAAGTGACTTGGTAGCTCTTGGTTCATCATTGAAAATGACTCACATATCAGCTCTTTTACTCTCTTGAATGAAACCTGCGTTGGAAGTTTCAAATCATATATTTGGTCTCTCCATTTTATACCAACCGTAATTGTCTTCATCACACACTCTCCTTCTTAAAACGAAGCACTTTTGAGTACTTCCTACCTAGCCAAACACCTAGATAGGTCACTCCAAGTAGACCTATTCCAAATCCTAAAATAGATAGCCAAGTAGGTAGCGAAGTGTTAGAGGTGCTCTCTCCAGTCAAAATTGCTTCATCTGCTCTATAATCTGCTTGAAACAAGCCACGCGTCACCTTATCCTGACTCTGAAAACTATTAGTATCTTTAGTCCCGGTAAAAAGAGAGGACTGCGCTTGATGAACATTCTCTTGCTGTGCTTTTTGTAGCTGTTTTTCTTTCTTCACACTATCTTCTAAAAATAATTCAGGAATATTCTTAGACTTAGTAGTCTGAGGACTGTTCCCTTGATCATGGATGGTTTGATTATTAATTTCAAGACTTCCATCATCTGCTCGGACATCACCTGAGTTAAGAAAAAGACACAACAATAATAGACTAAAAATGACTTGAACCTTCTTCATAAATCTCCTTCCCCACTTGGTAAAGATAACTTTATTATACTACAAATCACACCATCTCACAAGAAAACAAAAAGGATCCTTACGGATCCTTACCTTGATTATTTCTGGCTCTATAATTTCTGTAGTGGGTAAAACTACCATAGGAATTATGGAGCCTATTTTGTTGTAGAAAAAAAGTCCCATAAGACCTATAATGAAAAGTGACCAAACCATCATTAGAAAGAATCTTATGGAACAATTAAATTTTATCACAAACTTACTCGGAATTAAAGACAAGAACATTATAATCTTGAATTATCTGGATTCTAAAACACATAAAGAAATCATCGCTAAGCTAGATTATCCTGCTCCTAAGTGTCTCGACTGTCAAGGACAAATGGCTAAATATGACTTCCAAAAAGAATCTAAAATTCCCTATCTAGAGTGTGCGGGCTACAAAACTCTCATTCGATTGAGAAAACGCCGTTTTCGTTGTAAAGTATGCGGAAAAATAGCTGTCGCAGAGACTTCCTTAGTCAAAAAGAACCACCAAATCTCAACGATCGTCAACCAGAAAATCACTCAAAAATTAATCGAGAAAGTCCCTATGACAGCTATCGCCGAAAGTTTATCTGTCTCCACTTCTACAGTCATTCGTCAGTTACATAAATTCAAATTTAAGACTGATCTTAACCACCTTCCAGAACACATGAGTTGGGATGAATATAGCTTCAAGAAAGGAAAGATGAGCTTTATTGCACAGGACTACGATACAAGAAAGATCCTAGCTATCTTAGATGGACGGACTCAAGCAACTATTCGCAATCATTTCCTTCGGTATTCTAGACAGGTAAGAAGTCGCGTGAAAGTCATTACCATGGACATGTTTAGTCCCTACTACGATATTGCTAGAAAATTTTTTCCAAATGCTAAAATCGTTCTCGATCGTTTTTATATTATCCAGCATCTCAGCCGAGCAATGAATCGCGTACGCATCCAAATTATGAATCAGTTTGATAGAAGATCGCACGAATATAAAGCACTGAAACGTTACTGGAAACTCATTCAACAGGATAACTATACGCTGAGCAGTAAACGATTTTATCGTCCAACATTTCAGTCGCATTTAACCAATAAAGAGATTCTCGAAAAACTTCTCTCTTACTCTCAAGATCTTAGAGATCACTATGAACTCTATCAGCTTTTACTCTTTCATTTTCAAGAGAAGCACGCTGATTATTTCTTTGAATTAATCAAGGAAACTATTTCTTCTGTCAATCCAATCTTCCAGACCATTTTTAGGACCTTTTTGAGAGATCAGGATAAGATCATTAATGCACTTGTACTTCCCTACTCAAAAGCAAAACTTGAGACCACAAATATCCTCATCAAAGTCATTAAGCGAAATGCTTTTGGCTTCCGGAACTTTGAAAATTTTAAAACGAGAATCCTCATCGCTCTTTGAATATCAAAAAGGAGAGAACCAATTTGGTCCTCTCCAGGCTGTAACTTTTTATCAACCCACTACAGTTGACAAAGAGCCTTATTTCTTTCTTGTAAAGAGATTGAGACTAACTCCGATGCCTACAAATAATAAGAGTAGAAGAATCGTTACAATGCTTAAGTTACCACCGACCAAGAGATAACTAAAGCCGTTTTCAATATTTTGTAACGGAGACAGTCGATATAAGAAATTAAGGAAACTTCCTGATTGAGTTGCCACTCCCAAAATAGGAGTTAGTAGGAGATAAAAACCTAAGAGGGATGCAGATACAATATAAGTCGGATACGGAGCTTTCTTCAAGCTGTAAGATAGCACTAAAATCAAGCTTGCCATTAACATAAAGCTATAAATGAACCATAAGAATCCATTAGCTGCTGTTGCTACTCCTATTGTAACTCCTGAAAACAAAATCGAACCAACAGTAGCTGTTATGATTGTCGGTAAGAAACTTTGAAGCTTCAAGTCCCACTTTTTCGTTGTCAAAAGATCAGTTTCTTCCCTTTCCTGTCTATCTTTAACAAAGCGTCCGATCGTCATAGCTATCACAAAAGAAATAACCGATAACAACAAGGTCATATAATAGGGGATGATGGAAATGTGACTAGCTGCCTGTGTCTTACCTTCTGTGACTTTTGTAGTAATTGGATCGGATAAGAAATTGAACACTTGCTTGTTATCAGCACCTCCACTTTTCGCATTGGCAAGCACCTTTCCAAACTGTTCTGCATAAGAGGTATTTTTCTCAACTGTACCACTTGTTTCCTTCACACTCTGATTCAAACTGGAAAGGACACCATCTGCGGACTTTTGAATCGATTCTGTTGTCTCGTTTAACTGTTGGATTTGTGGTGAGATATCTCGTACCTGAGCAGCTCCATCAGCTGTAGCTTGTGCAGTTTTTTTAGAACTATCTCGTAAGCTATCGTATTGAGACAAAAGTGACTTCACTTCTTCTTCCAGCTTAGAGGTATTCATCTTCTCTGGTTGTGGATTTTGATCATTGACAACTGATTCATAAGCAAGTTTCTCAGAATCTTTCCACTGATTATGAGCCTCATCTAAGACCTTCTGCATCTCCCCATACCAGGTATTTAAGGCAGAAGCTTGCTTAACAAGCAAATCTGAGTCTGGGAGAGACTGATACACTTGACGAAGGGTGCCTTCTTTAGGATTTTCTTTTTCACCTAGAATATCTGTCACATCCTTTAATTGCTGATCTACCTGTTTGTATAAATTATCTCCTGCAAGCCGATACTTAGTAACTAAAACATCCGATATTTCTGAAGCCCGTTCGTCGTCAGTTAGATTATTGTAGAGACTATATACAGAATCTGGACTAGCCTTTTGTACGAGAGTACCACTTGATAGCGTGCTTGCAAATTGATTGATATCTAAACTTGCCCCTGGTGATGCAAATAGAGTAACGATTTGTTGGGCAGTAAGGTCTAGGTTTTGGAAGTTTTTCAGAATCGCAGGTAAATCCTCAGCCAAAGTGTCATACTTACCATTAAAGACAGATAACTGAGCACTAGCTTGAACTGAACTTCCATCTGTCCAACTATAACCTACTTGGTTATAGGAATTCTTTTTCACATCATCAGATAAATTCCACTTTATCTGACCACTAATCGTGACACTCACCTTTTTAGGAAGTGTCGCATAGCTTGGTTGACTGACTTTTGGTGAAGTAGTTGGCGTTGCTGTCGTACTTTCACTTGTAGAAGTGGAATTTGTAGATGTTGCTGCATCACTTGCATCCGCATTTGAAGTACTTGATCCCCCTGAGTCCGAAGAGGCGACAGGAGTAGTTGACGCCGTTCTTTCATTAACAAATGTGACTTGAATTGTATTTCCTGATACTGCAGCTGTCACATGATAGCCTGTATCTTTTAACTGTTGACGGATAGAGGCTTCAATTGAATCTTTCGTCACACCTTCCAGTTCAAGATTCCCCATATTTGCATCATCGATGTTCAATTGGACTGTCTGACTACCAGTTGACGGATCAAATTCTAGAGTTTGGTGAATGGGATAGGTCACTGGACTAGTAACAGTAGCCGCTGAGGACAGATACTTAAAGGTTGTATTTTGTCCTAAAGAGCCACCCAACTCGCTACTGTAGTTAGACACAATTTTCAGTGCATTACGATAAGTTGTAGCCTCATCTGATGAGATCAATTTATCTTGCTCTAATTTAGCAATGAGAGCACTCAAATCTCCAGATGAAATCATCGGTAGGCGACTAGCAATTGCCTCAATATACTGCTTAGGAAGTTTGCTTCGGTTTTCTGGCTTCGTCATTAAGTTCAAAATAGCCGAGCGAATATCTTTATCAGTAGCTGTCTGATCACTTAAATCCTTAGAGCCATAATAAGTCTCTGCAATGGTCTCCCTGAGTGCTCTAAGCTCCGCTACTTCTTTTTCTAAAGAAGTGATTTGTGCCTCTAAGTTCCCCTTGACCTTACTTTGTGCAGTTTTATACTCCCCCGCCTTAGCTTTGAAATCTGCCATAAAGGAACCGGTTGCCGTATCGGAAAACTGCAATTCTTTTAATTTAGCATTCCCAACAGTGTAAAGGGCATTATACAAGTCAGAATAATGCTTCTGATCATCTGTCCATTGTTTTTCCAAGGCAGCCTTATCTTTTTCAGATTGCTCCTTATATTGGTTGGTTGACTTTTCAAGACGAGTATTAGCTTCTTTTGAAAACTCATTCACAGAGTTTGTTGTAGATTCAAGGGCTTTCCCAGAAGCATCTAAAGAGTTGTTATTCGCTTCCATGCTGCTTGCGACTGATTTAACAAAAGCTTCTTGTTGGGTCTTAAAGAGTTCATTATCCGTCTTCAGACTATTTGCAATGGATTGAGTACTTCTAAATGAATCTGGTAGGGTCGAAAATGGAGCTTGAATATTTGAAATGATGAACGTATTTTGAGATAACTCTGTAGTTGCCATCTGATTCACATTCGTCTGTGCATCTGAAAGATTTCGAATGATGCTCGAAAAATACATCCGAACCACCCGTTGATTAAATCCTTGTAAGACTGTATTAACTTGACTGTGGACAGCCTGATTAGCTTGTTCGTTTTGCCCTTCGCGAATCTGGTAAGAAACAGTGGCTTTTTCTGGAGAAACACTCTCTAAGCTCAACAATTTCTCAGAAAAGTCTGACGGAAGAGTAATAACTGCATCAAACTGACCTGACTTCAATCCTGCTTCAGCCACGCTACGATTGGTTGTCTCCCAGTTATTCTCTGTATCCTGATTAATTAAAGTGACAAAATCCGAGCCTAAATTATAATCAGTATTTTCAAACCTTGCACCTTTATCTTCATTCACAAGCGCATATTGAACCTTAGCAGTTTGCTTGATCTCACTTGAATAGTGAAGGCTCTGATCCTTTAATGCGAAATAAACAAGAGAACCTGATAACAGGGATACGCATGCTACTGCAGTTAAAATTTTTAAGTATCGTTTTTCTTTATGAGGACTATTCATTATTACCTTTTCCACTTATAACTAGCAAAAAACGACGCCCCTTTCGAAGCGCCGTTCACCGATGATTAATTCAAACCAAATGAAGTTGCATCCTGACGGTCACGCTCAGCAACAGTATCGGCGTATTGATTCAATTGTGCATGGATACTTTCAAGAAGTTGTTCCATTTGAGTTACGCTTACTGATAATTGTTGGAATTGTTCCAAGTAAGATTGGAAAGCCGCACCTTGCCATTGTCCTTGGAGACGACCATTTGCGCCTGAAACTTTGTTAATGGCATCTTTCAATTGTTCAGAAGCATTGGTATAAGTTTGTGCTTCAGACTTTAACTGTTCTGGGGTCAACGAAATTGCTGGCATATCATTATTCTCCTTTTTTGACTTGGTCATCTTCCCGATAACCTTATAGTCAATATTGTATCACAAACTCGTCAGATTGCAAGTGTTTTTTAGAATTTTGATTCAACTTTATAAATCGATTGAAAACTTCCCACTATTTGATGTGTTCAATCAAGCATGTCACATCTTTCAATATAAAAATACTAGGTTATAATGCATTTCATTGTAGACTATTGTATCAATTACTGAACTCCTACTTCCATCGACCATCTTGGTGATATCAGAAAATCAAAAAAAGGGGGTGCAAAACAATTCCCACAGACACCCTACCTGTTGGAACATTTTGCACCCCCTTTGCGTATGTGGGAATAAATTTCATACTTTACCACTATCAATCCTGCTACATCACTTCAGGCTGTTAGATTTATACTTCACTCAAAAATTCAAAAAAGACCGAATATCAAGCCTTTTGTAATCCCTGAAACGGTGGGCTTTATCCCTTTCTCTCCAGCAGTCCTACAACCTCGATATGATGCGTCTGCGGAAAAAGATCCACTGGTTGTACTTTCTGCAACTCGTATCCCAATTCTTGGTAGAGTTTGATATCACGCGCCATGGTTGCGACATTACAGGAGATATAGGCGATGCGGTCAGCCCCAATTTGGCTACTTGCTTTGATAAAGCTTTCGGTCAATCCCTTGCGTGGTGGGTCAACCAAGATAACGGTTGGTTGAATACCTTCCTTGAGCCAATTCTTCATAGCATTTTCAGCTGTATCACAAACATAATGGGCATTGATGATATTATTTAAGGCAGCATTTTTCTGGCTGTTCTCAACCGCTTCTGGAATCACTTCAACACCGTAGACTTCCTTGACATGTTTGGCAACGGACAATCCAATCGTTCCGATACCTGAATAAGCATCAATAACCACGTCATCTTCTTTTAACTCCGCAAAGTCAATGGCTGTTTGATAGAGTTTCTCTGCCATTTGAGTATTAACTTGGTAGAAGGCTGGTCCAGCGATTTGGAAGTCATTCCCCAACATTTGGTCGGTAATATAGTCTTGACCATAAAGAGTCTTCCACTCCTTACCAAAAATCGCATTGGTATTCTGGTCGTTGATATTTTGCATGACAGACACAATCTCTGGGAACTGCTTGATGACTTGTTCAATCAATTGGTCGACACGAAAAACTTTCGGACGAGTTGTTACTAAAATCACCATGATTTGTCCTAAATAATGACCTCGACGCACCACAAGGTTCCGAATCAAGCCAGACTGTTCCTGTTCGTCATATGGTTTTAAATCAAAACGACGAAGCAAATCGCGTAGAACTACCACAACTTGGTCAATGACAGGATCCTGAATAAAGAAATCTTCAAGAGGCATGAGGTCATGCGAATTCTTACGGAAAAAGCCAGTTTCCAAGATACCATTCACTCGACGAACGGGCACCTGTGCCTTATTTCGATACTTAACAGGATTCACCATACCAAGTGTTTCAGCAACTTCTACATCCGAAATTCCTGCAATCTTGTAAAGACTATCCTTGACTTGCTTGGTTTTAAACTTGAGCTGCTCTGGATAGGCAAGATGCCCTAAATCAGCGATACCTGAGCGTAGATAAGCTAGGTCAAGGTCTTGGTTACGATGTGGAGAGTAAGTAAGGTATTCTTCAACTTTTCCATAGCCAATCTTTTTATTGATTTTAAGGACACGCATAAGGATTTTCTCAGTTGGTAAAGCATTTTCTACAAAGAAAACCAAACCATCTACCTTAGCAACCCCTGCACCTTCATGAGTCAAATCAACAATTTCAACTTCTACAATATCATTTTTCTTTAGCATATTTTTCACTTTCTATCGGCCGACAAAAAAAGACGGCAACATTTCTGTTACCATCTATTATATCATGAAATGACCTAAGCACCAAAACTCTTGAAGAAGTTGACAATGGCTTGCCAAAGGGAGCTAAAGAAGTTGCCCCCGTCTTCTAGCGCTTTATTGGCATCAAAGTTGAGGTTGATATTTTTAAAGCTATCTCCAGCTTGAGAGACAATGCTTTCCTTGAGGTCATTTAGGGTTTTAGTGAAATCAGCATTGTTCAAAATGTCACTCTTTGAGAGATTGAGGGCAAAATTGATAATGATATTGACCTGGTTTCCTGTTATAACCTGATCGAGTTTGTAGTTTTTTAGTGTGTCTTCTACAATTTTGCGAACATCTTCTTCTGTCAGATTACCTTTGGCTTCTTTTGCTTTTGCGATTCCTGCCTTGATATCTGCCAAAGCGACATTGAGTTTATTGGCATCGTAGCCTGATTTGTCCTTGTTTTCAGCATTAATATCGGATAAGGCTTTTAGCTCCTCTTGGGCCAAGTCTTTATTGGCTTGCGGTACTTTGGCACCATTGGCCTCTAACGAATAGTAAATCCCTGCTAGGGCGCTCTCTCCTGTAACTGGAATAGGAGCTGCAACTGTGATTTTGGCATGCTCCACTCCCAGCGTCACTGCTGCGTTACGGTACATATCCTGCGTCACCTTGGTGATATTTTCAGGCGTTTCAATCTTGACTTCTAGAGGCGACTTATCACCTAGCTTTTGAATCTTAGCTGAAGAATAGAGCTGTAGACTAGCATCATTAGCCACATTCATAATTTTCGAATAGATATCAGGTGTCATAGTTTTGATATCTTTGGTGTCTTTTGATGCGTCATAGCCAAGTTTGCTAAGAGTTTGATTTTTCTGGTCTTCAGATAGAGAAGAACCTAGAACATATTCAGGTTGTACATAGGTTTCATCGATTACTTTTTGAACATCGGTTGCTGCGTGGACACTCGTCATAGCTGTTGCGGCCCACAATACTGCAGCACTTGTTAGAAAGAATTTCTTTCTCATGGGATATTCCCTCCTTTACCTTTCTAGGTTAATAAAACAATCTTAAAGAAAACTTATAGTGAAAAAACACCTGGTCAAACCAGATGTTTAGAAGAAATTAAAGAATTTCATGATATAGAGATTAAAGCGAACCTGTCTCGAGTAGTAATAATTTCCACCATTTTCATAGAGTTCTGCACCATGAAAGATAGAAATTGGGTTGATGTAGGTGTAGGTCTTCCCTGTAGTATTACCTAGGATTGGAGCGACCGTTTCTCGGGAGTAACGCTTGGCTAGGGCCAAAGTATTTTCCTTACCATTCTGAGCAATGAAGTCGATATAGGCAGGTCCAAAATTATAGGCTTGAACAGCGGTCCAGACATCTACTCCTTTGCTCTGTGCCAAATAGAGGTTATCTGTTAGTGTCTGTATCCCTTGGCGAATACTAGAGGCATCGTCTTTGATGGTATTGGTAGCGCCACTAGCAGACTCACTAGACTGCATGACATCCCGCTCTTTTCCCTTCGTTTCGGTATAAATCATAGCGAGCACCAACTCTTCATTGGCTGGAGTATCTCTTTCGCTCAAGATTTCTCGAACCATGGGTTGGTAGGTCATGACTTGTTTAACATCCTGATGGATATGATAAGCTTTGTATCCTGCGAAAAGGAAGACTGCTAGCACAAGCACTCTTCTTATAAATTTAAACATTATTTACTTTGAATATCCTCGATATTTTTGATTAAGATAGAATAGGTTCCATTGTCATTTTGGATAAACTCGACCGATTCTGCGTCTTGGTAAACATTATTTGGAACGATGAGTTCAATTCCATTTGACAAGGAAAGTTTTTGGTTTTCAAATTTCTTGAGCTGACGACTGGCATCAATTTCATCAAACTGAACTGGTTCTGGTACGGCTTCCTTGACTTGATCAATAAAGCTCAAACGAGCTGTCAGATTGTTGTCAAAAAGGTCGTTAGCTAATTTTTCAGGTGACAGTTCGTTGCTTTCTTCCAGATTGTTGAAAATCGCTGATTTGACCTTGGATTGAAATTGAAAATCATCTGTGTTAAAGGACTCTGCAATTCTCTGAGCCGTTTTTTCCAATTCCTTGATGGATTTCTTTGGTGAAATCTTGGGAGCAACAGCTAGGAGATTTTCTGAAAAGTAGTTCAAAAAAGTCCCATTGTACTTGATGCGTTTTTCGATGAGATGATACTTGCGACTTTGAAGATTGACCACCAAGGCCTCGTCAGCTCCCGTTCCAAATCCAGGTAGATTATTCTGAGTTAGCTTGATTGGATTATCAACTTCTCCACCGAGGTGGGTCAAGGTTTCCCGCAAGGCAATTCGCAAGAAAGCGAAATGTTCAACACCTTCTTTAGAAAACTGCACAAAAACCAAGTCATTGGTCTTGAGATTTTCAGAAATGCTAAACTCCTCTTTCCAGAGATTAGCCAGTGTTACTGATGTCTCCAACAAATCATCTGTGATGTGATTGAAGAAGGGATTTTCTACTTCGAAAATCCCAGTCTTAGCTTCATCTGAATACACACGTTCAATTTTTTTGCGTAGGTATTCCTCGATTTTTGGAGTGATATTGAGAAACTTATCCGCTAGGAACAACTCAGTATCGTCTGGGCTGAACTGATGGATAATAGCTTTCTTAATATAAATGTCCATAAAAGTATTAGTCCTCGTATAGTGGGAAGGCATCTGTCAACGCTTTGACTTCACTTCTCACTTCTTCTAAGACAGATTCATTTTCTGCATTCTTAAGGGTTTTAATGATGAGTTCAGCAACTTTACGGCTTTCTTCTTCACCAAATCCACGTGCAGTGATGGCTGCTGCTCCGATACGAATACCGCTTGTCTTGAATGGTGACAAGGTTTCGTATGGAATTGAGTTTTTATTTAGGGTAATATTGACTTCATCCAGCAAGTTTTGAGCAACTTTTCCGTTTTCTACAACCTTAGTGACATCCACTAGGAAGAGATGATTTTCAGTCCCTCCAGAAATGATACGGAAATCAGGGTCTTGCAAGAAGACTTCTACCATAGCCTTGCTGTTTTTGATGACATTAGCAGCATATTCCTTAAAGGCTGGATCCAAAACTTCTTTGAATGAAACCGCCTTAGCTGCCACAACATGCTCCAAAGGACCGCCCTGAATACCAGGGAAAATAGCTGAGTTGATTTTCTTAGCAAGTTCCTCATCATTAGTCAAAATCAAGCCACCACGTGGGCCACGAAGGGTTTTGTGGGTCGTTGTTGTAGTGATATGAGCATATGGCACTGGGCTTGGGTGAAGGCCAGCTGCCACCAAACCAGCGATATGGGCCATATCTACCATGAGCTTAGCCCCAACAGCATCAGCAATTTCACGGAATTTTGAGAAGTCGATAATTTGAGAATAGGCTGAAGCACCAGCTACGATCAATTTGGGTTTTACTTCTTGGGCTTGTTTCAAGATAACATCAAAGTCCAAGAATTCCGTTTCAGGATCTACACTGTAAGAAACAAAGTTGTAGGTTTGGCCAGAGAAGCTGACAGGAGCTCCGTGAGTCAAGTGTCCACCTGCTGCCAAATCCATTCCCATAACCGTATCTCCTGGCTCAATCAAGGCCATGTAAGCCGCGCAGTTGGCTTGGCTTCCTGAGTGTGGTTGGACATTGGCGAATTTAGCACCGAAAATTTCTTTTGCACGTTCAATAGCTAGAGTTTCTACCACGTCTACTACATCGGTTCCACCATAATAACGGCGTCCTGGGTAGCCTTCGGCATATTTGTTGGTCAAGATAGACCCTTGAGCAGCCATTACAGCCTTGGAAACAACGTTTTCCGAAGCAATCAACTCAATGTTGTTTTGTTGGCGTTCTTCTTCTTTGGCAATAGCATTCCAGAGATCAGCATCGTATGCTTTAAAATCGTCTTTGTCAAAAATCATAGGTCTTCTCCTTTATAGTGTGACTGGTCCTTTAGTTTGTTTTTCCAATAAAAAAATAAACTAAAAGATGCGAATAAACCGTTTCTGCACTTTATCACAAGTATAACCAACTTTTTCATAAAATGCATGAGCTCCCAGACGATGATCAGCAGAGTTTAAGCGGATAAACTCATAGCCCCGTCTTTTTGCTTCTTGATCCAACCCTTGCAGTAAGCTTTTACCGATACCTTGCCTTTGTGCTTGAGGTGAAACCGCTAAGCCTAAGATATTAAATCCTGCTTTGGAATAGAGGGATTCGTAAACCTCGGCATGGACATATCCAAGTAGGACATGACTAGCTGCATCCTCATAGCCAAGTAGGAAATGATGGGAATCCTGAGATAATTTAGCTAGTTGACTAGCTGTGTCCTCTGGACTAAAAGAATAGCCCAAAGTCTCTTGGTTAATCTCACATATAGCATCCACATCTGTTTCTTGTAAATCTCTTAGCATCTCATTCCTCCTCAAAAGAAATCTCTGGCAACCGAGCAAGAATGTCTTCTCGCTTAATCGCCCCCTGGCGTAAGATTTTCACCTTGTCTCCAGACAAATCCAAAATAGTCGAATCCTGTCCAGTTAGAAAAGCGTCATCCTCCAGACCCAGAACCTCTTGATCAAAATCCTCTAGAATTTGAGCAAAGGTCACTCCACTTGCCTGACCTGAAATATTGGCAGATGGCCCAATCAAGGGACCTGTCTCTCGGATCAAATCAAGTGTAATGGGGTGACTCGGCATCCGAAATCCCACCGTTGAAAGACCAGAGTTGACCCAATAGGGAACTCGGTCATTGGCTTCGAGGATAATGGTCAAGGGACCTGGTAAAAAGGTCTCTACAAGTTTTTGTAGATAAGTTGGCTGATTCTTTGAAAAGTGCAAGATGTCCTCTAGAGAAGCGACATTAAGATTGAGCGCTTTATCTCTAGGACGACGTTTGAGTTTGTAAACATGGTCAACAGCTTTTTCGTCTAAGGCCTTAGCAAAGAGACCATAAACTGTCTCGGTTGGTAGAACAACAGCTCCGCCCTTTTCCAACTCTTGTCTAATCCTGTCCATCATCAACTACAACCATCCTATCTTGACCAAATTGGTCCTTGAGTGTTCGTACTCGTTTTTCAGGAAGATATTTCCTAAAGAGCGCAGGAACACTTTGACCTTGCTTGTATCCAATTTCAAGGTAAATCTTACCACCATCTGTGAGATAGTCTTTTGCATCTTCCGCAATTCTGCGGTAAATAGCTAGACCATCCTCATCTGCAAAGAGAGCTAGATGAGGTTCTGAATGCAAAACATTCAAACCAACCTCTGACTCATCTTCACGAGAGATATAGGGTGGATTGGATACAATTATATCATATTTTTCAGAAATTTCTGTAAAACAATCAGATTTTTTTAAAAATATCTGTAGATTCTGAACTTTAGCGTTTTCAGATGCCAAATCTAGAGCATCTTGAGAAATGTCTGCTGCTGCAACTGACCAATCTGGTCTATTTTTTGCTAAAGCAATAGCAATGGCCCCGCTACCTGTACCGATATCAAGTACTGAAAGATTCGTCTCAGGATTTTCTGCCAAGATAAGTTCTACCAACTCCTCTGTCTCAGGACGAGGAATCAAAACTCGCTCATCCACTTTTAACTGCATTCCATAAAAATCTGCGTAACCAATGATATACTGAGCTGGTTTGTGAGCTGCTAATTGCTGGAAAATTTCTTCTACAAATTGTTTTTCGTCCTCTGTTACCTCTTGCTGAAGGGCAAAGACGAAGTCCGTAAAAGAGAGATTTTTCAAACTTCTATAGACAAAAGAGAGGCTTTCTGTTTCCTCTCCTTGTCTTATCAACTCTTCTTCAAAATCTGAAAACAATTGAGCTAATTTCATTATTTGTTTAATTCTTCTAATTTTTGCGTTTGGTCATAGAGTACCAAGGCATCTACAACTTCGTCCAATTTACCAGACAAGATGGTATCTAGTTTTTGAAGGGTCAAGCCGATACGGTGGTCTGTGACACGGTTTTGTGGGAAATTGTAAGTACGGATACGTTCTGAACGGTCACCTGTACCAATAGTTGACTTACGCTCAGCGTCTTGTTCATCTTGGGCAATCTGCGCAAAGTGGTCAGCAACACGCGCACGGATGATTTTCATCGCTTTCTCACGGTTTTTCTGCTGAGTACGTTCTTCCTGCATCTCAACCTTGATATTGGTTGGCAAGTGAACGATACGCACGGCAGTCGCAACCTTATTGACGTTCTGACCACCAGCACCAGATGCGTGGTAGATGTCAACACGAAGGTCTTTTGGATCAATATCGTATTCTACTTCTTCCACTTCAGGCATGACAAGGACTGTCGCTGTCGAAGTGTGTACACGGCCTTGGCTTTCTGTCACAGGGACACGTTGGACACGGTGGGCACCTGATTCATACTTGAGTTTAGAGTAAACAGACTGACCTGATACCATGGCAACCACTTCTTTGAATCCACCGACACCGTTCATAGAAGCTTCCATGACTTCAAAGCGCCAGCCTTGGGCTTCCGCATACTTTTGGTACATAGCTAGAAGGTCTCCGGCGAAAAGTGCCGCTTCGTCACCACCAGCCGCTCCACGGATTTCAAGGATGATGTTCTTATCATCGTTTGGATCCTTTGGAAGGAGCAAGATTTTTAATTTTTCTTCGTATTCTTCTTTTTCAGCCTTGGCATCTTTGAGCTCTTGCTTGGCCATTTCTTCCAAGTCCGCATCTCCGCCAGATTCCTTAATCATTTCTTCCGCATCAACGATATTTTGAAGGACTTGTTTGTACTCACGGTAGGCTGTTACCGTATCACGAGTAGAAGCCTCTTCTTTTGAAAGCTCCATGAAACGCTTCGTGTCTGATACTACATCAGGATCACTCAGCAATTCTCCTAGTTCTTCGTAACGGTCTTCTACAGCTTGTAGTTGATCATAGATGTTCATTTTTTCTCCTTATTTCTCAATTGTTAAATCATAGATTGCTACTACTTCGTTCTCAAATATTTCCCCAGTTTCTTTAAATCCATAACTGAGGTAACAAGATCTTGCATGTTCATTTTCTGGTTCATAAGACAACCAAAGTTTATTGCCTAAACCTGCTGGCGCTGTCCGAACATAGTCCAGCACTTTATCCATAATTGGTTTAAAATATCTTTGATTTTGAAAATTCTTATCAATCATAAAACGAAATAGTAAATAATTTCCACTACTAATTCCAATCTTTTTATCATAAGCTATCATCACAAAACCTATAATTGCATCATTATCATAAACTGCCAATGGAGCTACAAAATCTCCATTTTTAGTGTAGACATATGCTTCAGCTAAACTAATTGCGTTGGTTGCAATGAATTGTTTTTGATATTCCTTGACATCCAAATTCAAAACATCAAAATAATTTTCCATTGTAACATCTCTTAGTTCAATTGTCATAGTTGTGCTCCTTGTTAGATGTTATCATTGGCGCAAAATAATGTTTACGGCAAACCGAGATATAGGTTTCATTACCACCAATTTGAATTTGTTCGCCATCATAGACTGGCACACCATCATGCGTACGCAACACCATAGTCGCCTTTTTCTTACAGTACTGACAGATGGTCTTGATTTCTTCAATCTTGTCTGCTAAGAGCAATAGATATTTGGAACCTTCGAATAGTTCATTGCGAAAGTCATTCTTCAAACCAAAAGCCATGACAGGTATGTCTAGCTCGTCCACAACACGAGCTAGGTCGTAAACATGGTGACGCTTGAGAAATTGAGCCTCATCGACTAGCACACAGTATGGTTTCTCAGGTAAGTCTCGAATATAACCAAAGATATCTGTCGTTTCCTCAATCGCAATGGCTGGGCGTTTCATGCCGATTCGACTCGACACATAGCCAACACCGTCACGCGTATCTAGAGCAGAAGTCATAATCACAACTCCCTTTCCTTGCTCCTCGTAGTTATAGGCCACCTTGAGAATCTCAATCGTCTTACCAGAGTTCATGGTCCCATAACGATAATACAACTGTGCCATGCTTCTATTTCACGTCCATTTCTAAATTTTTGCTACATTCTAGTATATCATAATTTTCTGAAGCTTTAAACGGCAAAATGTGGTAAAATAGAAGAAATCAAAAACTAGTGGAGGAAGCTATTATGCCATTTGTACGCATCGATTTATTTGAAGGACGCACGCTCGAGCAAAAGAAAGCTCTTGCTAAGGAAGTAACGGAAGCTGTTGTCCGTAACACTGGAGCACCTCAATCAGCCGTTCATGTCATCATCAACGACATGCCAGAAGGAACCTACTTCCCTCAAGGGGAAATGCGCACCAAATAATCTAGCTTAAGCAGAATTGCTTAGGCTTTTTCAATCTCCAAGTAGCATCCATTGAAGAAATAGTCTAATTTTGTTACAATTTGAAGAGATGCTTGGATACATATCCTAAGAAAAGAAATACAAAAGGAATTAGTATGATTACACGTGAATTTGATACCATCGCTGCTATCTCTACTCCACTAGGTGAAGGAGCCATTGGTATTGTCCGCCTGAGTGGAACTGACAGTTTTGCGATTGCGCAAAAGATTTTCAAAGGCAAAGACTTGAGCAAGGTTGCAAGCCACACGCTGAACTATGGTCACATCGTTGACCCTCAAACTGGTAAAGTTATGGATGAGGTTATGGTTGGGGCTATGAAGTCTCCAAAGACCTTTACTCGTGAAGATATTATCGAGATTAACACCCACGGCGGGATTGCGGTAACCAATGAAATTCTCCAACTAGCTATCCGTGAAGGAGCTCGGTTGGCAGAACCTGGTGAATTTACCAAGCGCGCCTTTCTAAACGGTCGTGTGGATTTGACACAGGCTGAGGCGGTGATGGACATCATCCGTGCTAAGACAGACAAGGCCATGAATATCGCAGTCAAACAATTGGACGGTTCTCTTTCTGACCTCATTAATAATACTCGCCAAGAAATCCTCAATACACTTGCCCAAGTTGAGGTCAATATCGACTACCCTGAGTATGACGATGTTGAGGAAGCTACTACCGCTGTTGTCCGTGAGAAGACTATGGAGTTTGAGCAATTGCTAACCAATCTCCTTAGAACAGCTCGTCGTGGTAAAATCCTTCGTGAGGGAATTTCAACTGCCATTATCGGCCGTCCCAATGTTGGGAAATCCAGTCTTCTCAACAATCTCCTTCGTGAAGACAAGGCTATTGTAACAGATATCGCTGGTACGACACGAGATGTTATCGAAGAATACGTCAACATTAACGGGGTTCCTCTCAAATTGATTGATACAGCTGGTATTCGAGAAACAGATGATATCGTGGAACAAATCGGTGTTGAGCGTTCGAGAAAAGCCCTCAAAGAAGCTGACTTGGTACTACTTGTATTAAATGCTAGTGAACCACTAACAGCACAAGACAGACAACTCTTAGAAATCAGCCAGAATACTAATCGCATTATTCTACTCAATAAAACAGACCTACCTGAAGCGATTGAAACTTCAGAACTCCCTGAAGATGTCATCCGTATCTCAGTTCTTAAAAATCAAAACATTGATAAGATTGAAGAGCGTATCAACAACCTCTTCTTTGAAAATGCTGGCTTGGTCGAGCAAGATGCTACTTACCTATCTAATGCCCGTCATATTTCCTTGATTGAAAAAGCAGTTGAAAGCCTACAAGCTGTTAACCAAGGTCTGGAACTGGGGATGCCAGTTGATTTGCTGCAAGTTGACTTGACCCGTACTTGGGAAATTCTCGGTGAAATCACTGGAGATGCCGCACCTGATGAACTCATCACCCAACTCTTTAGCCAATTCTGTTTAGGAAAATAAGAAAAATCCATGATCGTTCTTGCGGTCATGGATTTTATTGTCTTTATTAGTAATCTGGTCTAAGGACGCCTGTTACGGTTTCCTTAGTTGCTTCGTAGTCACCATCTACAACAACCTTGATAATGCGTTTGGCATCTTCTTCTGGTGCTGGAACTAGAGGTAATCGAGTTGGTCCAGCTTCAAATCCCATGTAATTCAAAACGGCCTTGACAGGTGCAGGGCTTGGATAAGAGAAGAGGGCATTGACCTTAGGAATGAATTTACGTTGAATAGCTGCTGCTTTCTTCATATCGCTTTCTGCAATTGCAGTGAACATCTCGTGCATCTCATCCCCGTTTGTATGAGAAGCAACAGAAATAACCCCATCTGCACCAAGATTCATGGCATGGAAGGCATCCCCATCTTCACCTGTATAAATCAAGAACTCTTCTGGCTTGTGCTCAATCAAATAAGCCATATTGGCCAAGCTGGTACATTCTTTAACACCGATGATATTTGGATGCTCAGCCAAACGAAGCATGGTTTCTGGAGTTAATTCGACAACTACACGCCCTGGAATGTTATAGATAATAATTGGTAAGTCAGAAGCATCTGCAATTGCTTTAAAGTGCTGGTACATCCCTTCTTGAGAAGGTTTGTTGTAGTACGGTACGATAGCAAGACCAGCAGCAAAACCACCAAATTCTACTACTTCTTTGACAAACTCAATCGAGTCACGCGTATCATTGGTACCTACACCCGCAATCAAAGGAACACGTCCATTAACAATCTTTTGTACAGCCGCAAAGAGTTCCAACTCCTCATCGTGGGTTAAAGTTGGACTCTCAGCAGTCGTTCCAGCTAGAAGAATTCCATCTGTATGATGGGCCAATAAATGCTCAATCAAGGCTGGAATAGCATCAAAGTTGATGGAACCATCCTCATGGAAAGGGGTAATAAAGGCTGTGATGATTTTACACTCTTTTAAATCTTGATAAGACATGAAAACACCTCTCTATTTCAAAGAAGGAGTTCATCTGAACTCCTAAACGATATGACTATTTTAATTCAAATTTCAACTCAGCTGTTGGACGAACCAATCCACGTTCGTGAAGCGTTTCTGCGATCTGTACTGAGTTCCATGCAGCGCCTTTGAGAAGGTTATCTGAAACAACCCACATATGGATTCCTTTTTCAGCATCCAAGTCTTTACGGATACGACCAACAAAAGTATCACGTGAACCAACAGCGTTGATAGCTTGCGGATAGATTTGATGAGCTACATCATCTTCAAGAACTGCACCTGGGAAGGCTGCGATAGCTGCTTTCACTTCTTCGATTGGGGCCACTTCTTTTGTTTCGATATAAACTGACTCAGAGTGAGCTGACAAGACTGGAATACGAACACATGTTGCAGACACTGCAATGCTATCATCTTCCATGATTTTCTTCGTTTCCTTGGTCATCTTCATCTCTTCGTAAGTGTAATCATTGTCCGTGAAGACATCGATTTGCGGAAGAGCGTTAAAGGCAATAGGATAGTGTTTCTTATCACCACCTGAAGGCAAGATTTCCGCATGCAAATCACGTGGGTTCACACCGTCATTCAAGACTTCACGAAGTTCACGTTGTGTTTCAAGGATCGCTCCCATACCAGCACCAGAGACTGCTTGGTATGTTGAAACGATGATACGGTCCAAGCCCCATTTTTGACGAACAGGCTCAAGAGCCACCATCATTTGGATTGTTGAACAGTTAGGGCAAGCAATAATCCCGTTGTGGGCATCAAGTGCGTGAGCATTGACTTCTGGAACAACCAATGGTACATCTGGATTTTGACGGAAATAAGATGTGTTATCTACTACTACCGCTCCAGCTTGAACTGCGTATGGTGCATACTTAGCTGATGTCGAACCACCTGCTGAGAAGAGTGCAATATCAACACCCTCAAAAGCGGTCTCAGTCGTTTCTTCAATCGTAATATCTTGGTCTTTAAATTTCAAAGTCTTGCCTGCTGAACGTGCAGAAGCAAGGTAACGAATTTTATCGATTGGAAGTGTTGATTCTTCCAACATTTTTATCATCTGAGCTCCGACAGCACCTGTCGCGCCGACTACAGCAACTGTATATCCCATAAATAACCTCTTTCGGAATTTTCTAAAAATTTCTATAATAGAAGTATTATACTACTTTTTCTAAAAATTGAAAAGCATTTTTGGGTTATATTTTCTGAAAACTAAAAATCCCTAGTCATTGACCAGGGACTAAGAGGCATCTTCATGTGATGAGCAGGTTCACACAACTCATCAAGGTCCGCTCCTGCGTTATGACCTCCTTATGCTCAATAGTAGTCCGAAGACTACCTATCGACTCATCGCACCTACCATTCTACTAAAGAAAAGCACTTTTGTCAACAAACAAAACTCTTTGAGTTTATTCTCCTTGTGGCACAAGAAAAACCTTGGTCTCCCAAGGTTATTTCGTTTCTATCATGCTAATTGCCGGGATTGAACCGGCGACCTCATCCTTACCATGGATGCGCTCTGCCAACTGAGCTAAATCAGCCTACCTAAAAAGTATACTATAGTTCTATGCTCTTGTCAAGCGCTCTCTTTTAATTTTATGGAATGAAAAAAGCTAGATTTAGCAAGAATCTAGCTTATAAACTTCTTATTTTGTAAGGTCGATTCGCTGTCCCAGTTTATTGATCAGAATCGCACCTACGATAAGTGATGCAAACTCACCAATTCCAGTAGAGAACCATGTGAAGAAGAACGGAGCTTCCGCAACGATATGAAGTTCAGCTGCAATAGTAATCATTGAAATAGAGAAGAGGATTGAAAAGAAGAAATGGTCTTTTCGAATCAATCCGTTAAAGAGGTAATCTTTGCTGTATTTTGCAAAGAGCCATACACCTAGACTAAGGAAAACTAGGGTAGAACCTCCACCAACAAAGACATCTATTAGTCCAAAACTACTAAATAAATTAGCAATCATACATCCAATTGTCACACCGATGATGTATTTGGGGTTGTAAAATGCCAAGAAATTCAACATTTCTGAAATACGGAACTGATACGCCCCAAAACTAAGAACATTGATTGGTGGCGTAATAGTCAAAATCACATAAATAGCAGCAACAATAGCGATGTCTGCCATGTCGCGAACAGTTAATTTTTTCATGTTTTCTCCTTTAGCGGTTTCCCGCGTAAAATATGCTTGGTGAAAGAAGCTAAGCACCAAGGGTTGAGGTTATCAACCTTACTAGTATAGCACATTAGCCAGTTTTATGCTATACTAAAATCATGAAAAAACTAATAAAAGCTTTCTTTGATAACGAAATACTCTCCTACCTATTTTTTGGTGGTGCTACTACTCTGGTTTCTATTGTATCACGTTTGGTTATTTACCATATCAGCCACCAGGAAATCCTCGCAACTGCCCTCGCTAATATTATCGGGATTCTCTTTGCCTTTCTCACAAATGATACAATTGTCTTTAAACAAGAGAGAAGAAATTGGCCGACTCGCCTGGCTAAGTTTTTCTTAGCTCGTCTCTCTACTCTTGGTCTTGACGTTCTTTTAACTTATATCTTTGTTACATCTTATCCCGATATTATCGGGCAATTTGTCAACGATCAACTAGATCAGGTTAATGCCATCGAAACGCTAATTGCGCAGGTTTTGATTATCATTCTTAACTATATTTTTAGTAAAGTATACGTTTTTTATAAATGAAATGGATGTCATTAAGCATTAAGGTTGCAATATCTAGGTATTTCAGGTACAATTAAGATTAGTTTTTGAAAGGAAATTATGAAAATGTTAAAAGATCTTAAAGAATTTTTGCTTCGTGGCAATGTCGTTGACCTCGCTGTCGGTGTGATCATCGCCTCTGCTTTTGGTGCTATCGTTACTTCACTTGTAAATGACATCATCACTCCACTTATCTTGAACCCAGCTTTGAAAGCGGCGAACGTTGAACGCATCGCTGAACTTTCATGGAATGGCGTTGGATATGGCAGCTTCTTGAGTGCTGTTATCAACTTCTTAGTGATTGGTACTGTTCTTTTCTTCGTTATCAAAGCTGTTGAAAAAGCTCAAAACCTTACTAAGAAAGAAGAGCCAGCTGAGGATACACCTGCTGCTCCAACTGAACTTGAAGTCCTTCAAGAAATCAAAGCTCTTCTTGAGAAAAAATAAGACAAATAAAGGATCTAGCTTCATGCTAAATCCTTTTTTCTTATGTGACTTTCAGTCCGTCTCGCTCCGTTAGGTGCGAGACAAATAAACCACCCGCTATGCGGGTGCGCATCGAAGGTTATACCAAAAAAACTCCAAACGCAATACAATAAAGGTGTTCAAGCCAATTGTAAAGCGAGAGGAGAAAAATATGGCACAAAAGGCACATAGTTTATCACACATAAAGTGGATGTGTAAATATCACATTGTGTTCACCCCTAAGTATAGACGAAAAATCATCTATAATCAATATCGAAGTAGTTTGGGAGAAATATTTCATCGCTTATGTAGTTATAAAGGTGTTGAGATTATCGAAGGTCATTTAATGCCAGACCATGTACATATGTTAGTCAGTATTCCACCGAGGATAAGTGTTTCAAGTTTCATGGGGTATTTAAAAGGTAAAAGTGCACTCATGATGTTTGACAAACACGCCAACCTCAAGTACAAGTTTGAGAATCGGCATTTCTGGTCAGAAGGTTATTATGTGAGCACAGTAGGGCTCAATGAAGCCACAATTAAGAAATATATCCAAGAACAGGAAAAACATGATATAGCACTAGATAAATTAAGTGTAAAAGAGTATGAGGATCCTTTAGGGATAGTGGTAAGTAGTACCAAGGCCTCTTTAAGAGGCAAGTGACGAGTCAAGAGCAATGAGGCTTGAACAACGTGAAAGACAGCGTCTTTAGGCGCTGGCTGGTAATTTGGGCTTATAGCCCTGGTACAAACCACCCGTTAGACGGGTGGTTATGATTTACTCTTTTGGTAACTTCCCAGCTTTTTCGAGCATTTTCTTAATTAAGTAAGGCATCTTCACATTTTCACGACCTTTTTTCTCAATGAGCTTTTTGACAAATTCTGGCATCTGAAGGTCGTCTGTCTCCTCCATAATATCCTTGGTGGTTGCTGAAGGCGCTAATTCGTCAAAGGTTTCTTCTTCTGGGAGAAATTCCTTAAATTCTTTTTGTTCATTGGCTCTTACAGTATCAACTAAAGCATCAATTAAACGAGAATCTGTGTTTGGCATAGGTGGTCGATGATAGGTTATACCTAATTCTCGACATAATTCATAACATTCTACATCGTTATCAAAAAGAACTTCGATATGTTCACTGATAAAGCTAATTGGTACAAAAATATAATGCTCTGGATGTTGCTTTTGTTCTCTCAAATACTCAAGTACATCTGGCTTGATCCAAGGGATTCCAATATCACTCTCGCTCTGCCAAGTATTGGTATACTGGTCGGCTGTTAGACTGAGTTGCTCTGCTATCAACTTGATATTATCAAAAATCTGATCGATATAAGGATCTCCAAAGTCCAAGGCAAAAATGGGGACGCTATGGGCTGAGAAAATCACCTTAAAGGACTCTTCTCTCACATCGTTTCGTAAAATTTTGCTAATCTCATCTGTCCAGAAGTCCAGCAAAGACTGTTGCTGATACCAATCCTTAATGACTAAAAATTGTATTTGCTGGCTCTCCAGAAACTTTTCATACCCCATAACCGAGTAGAAGGAATAATGGGGTTCTAAAATCAAGCAAATACATTCTTCAACACCATCAGCCTCCATCTGCTTGATAACATCAGGGATAAAGGGCCGAGAAAATTTGTTGGCAAAGTAGATGCCATACTCTTCTCCTAAACGTTCCTTGACTAAATTGACCTCCTCACGTGTAATCCTCTGCAGGGGCGTACCACCTATACGAACATAATTGTCATAAAGAGTCTGAATCTCGTGATCCTTGGGCCTGATTCCACGACGAATATTGGTAAAAAAATCCGCCACACTCTCAAAGGTAATCTCTTCTGGCGACCCGAATGTCATCATTAAAATTGCTTTTTTCATTTATATGTCCTTGTGATATTTTTTTCAATTACCATTGTACCATGAAATATATAATAAATAAACGCTTTCATTCATTTTATTTTTATTTACTCCTCTTTGTTTTTCTCTCCATTCTATGATACAATGAAAAAAATGATATTAAAGGAGTTTTTATGACTTATCCCAACCTTTTAGAGCGTTTCTTGACCTACGTTAAGGTTAATACGCGTTCTGATGAACACTCGACTACTACTCCAAGTACGCAAAGCCAGGTAGATTTTGCGACCAATATTCTTATTCCTGAAATGAAACGTGTTGGTCTGCAAAATGTTTACTACCTCCCAAATGGTTTCGCCATTGGTACCTTACCAGCAAACGATCCTAGCCTGACACGCAAGATTGGCTTCATCTCCCACATGGATACAGCTGACTTTAATGCTGAGGGAGTTAATCCGCAAGTTATCGAAAACTATGATGGTGGAGTTATCGACTTAGGTGATTCTGGCTTTAAACTAGATCCAGCTGACTTCAAGAGTCTTGAGAAATATCCAGGCCAAACTCTCATCACAACAGATGGCACGACCTTGCTGGGTGCTGATGACAAGTCAGGGATTGCTGAAATTATGACTGCTATCGAATACCTGACTGCTCATCCCGAAATCAAGCATTGTGAGATTCGTGTTGGTTTTGGACCTGACGAAGAAATCGGTGTTGGTGCCAATAAGTTTGATGCAGAAGACTTTGATGTAGACTTTGCCTATACAGTCGATGGTGGACCACTAGGAGAACTGCAGTACGAGACTTTCTCAGCAGCTGGTGCTGAATTGCATTTTCAAGGTCGCAATGTTCACCCTGGTACTGCCAAAGGGCAGATGGTTAATGCCCTTCAGCTGGCGATTGATTTTCATAATCAACTTCCTGAGAATGACCGACCAGAACTGACAGATGGTTACCAAGGTTTCTATCATCTTATGGATGTGTCAGGTAGTGTCGAGGAGGCGCGTGCAAGCTATATCATTCGTGACTTTGAAAAGGATGCCTTTGAAGTGCGTAAAGCAGCTATGCAAGCCATTGCTGACAAGATGAATCAAGAGCTTGGGAATAATCGCGTGACCTTAACTCTGACAGACCAGTACTACAATATGAAGGAAGTCATTGAGAAAGACATGACGCCCGTTACCATTGCTAAAGCTGTTATGGAAGATTTAGGTATCACGCCAATTATCGAACCAATCCGCGGTGGAACAGATGGATCTAAGATTTCCTTTATGGGTATCCCAACTCCAAATATCTTTGCAGGTGGTGAAAACATGCATGGACGTTTTGAATACGTCAGCCTTCAGACTATGGAGTGTGCGGTGGATACCATCATTGGCATTGTATCTTATAAAGACTAAAAAAGACGAGGTAGCTCAGCTACTTCGCCTTTCTTTTTATTCATTTGGTTGAGTACTTGGCTCAGACTCACTTTGCGCTTGCTTTTCTGTTGGTTGAGAAGCAACTGTTTCACTGTCTTTCTCAGACTTAGATTGGCTATCAGTTTCACTTGCTTTTGAACGGAGTTCCTGGTTCAAGCTAATGATTTCTTTAGCTAGAGTGAGGAGACCTTCTTTATCACTGCTTTTGGCTGCAAGTTGATCAAATAGGCCATCAACACGTTCAAAGTCTGCATCGGATCCTTTGTTATCCTCTAAGTACTTGTGAAGAGAGAGCAAGACATTATAGAGTTTTTGGTAGATAATTACCGTTTGTGGATCTTGTTCTGCTTCTTTTTTCTCTCGTTGGATAGTCGCTGCAATACGATTTAAAAGATCCTCAAGTTGTGTTTTAGCTTCGTCAAGGTCTGCATTTTCCTTTTCAGTAGCCGCTTTGATATTAGCTGCTTCTTCAGCTAGAGATTGTTTGACACCATCTTCTTTGACACGCGCTAGGAGTTGGGCAGCTTTTGTTAGAAGAGCATTCACTTCTTCCTTTTTAACATGGCTAACCCGCTCTTCTGGCATAAAATCACCATAGAGTTCTTTTAGGAATTCATAGATGGCTGTCTTAGCGGTTTGACTATCCACTTTTTCTGTATCCAGAATGGTTTTACCAGCTTTTGTAGATACGGGTTCTTCTTTGAGAGCTTCTTCTACTTCTAGCTTAGTTTGGTAAATAGTTGGGAATAGCTTGTTCAAGTCGGTTGCTTTGAGGAAAGATTGTGACTGGTAAAGTTCCCAAGTCAACTTGGCAACACGGTTCCGAAGTTCTTCTCTCAAACGACCATCAGACACATGTTCGTAGAAGTACTTGATGTACTCTACTGTTGTAACCCCGGTCCGATCTTGGAAATCTTGCAAGGCCTGCAGTTTCGCTTCAATGGCAGCCAACTCTGTCTCATCCTGTGCTAGTTTTGCTTCCTGCAAATGTACCAAAAGATCTTTCTTAGGCAAGCCATAAGTGTCCGTGTCCAAAGTATTAATCTTATCTACTAGGGCTTGGTACTTCTTATCCAAAGGTGAAGTTTCAACTGGTGCCACACTTTGATCCACATGGATGTATTGCTTGTCAAAGAGATCCAAGGCTGCTAGATATCCACCAGTTGAGTTTGTTGCCAGTTTTTTCATATTTTCGGTGAATTGCCCCAAAGCAAGTTCAACACGTCTCTGCATGATTGGCTGGTCTTTGTAGAGACTTCTGCTATCTGCTAAAAGTTGATCCACCTTAGATAGAACTGTTTGTTCATCAAATGCTCCAGGTTGATAGGTCGATTGTAGGGCCGGAATCTTATTTTTCAAAGCTACTTCATAGCCCTTAGTTTGAACCTTGATGTAGTGATTGTGGTCTCCGTGAGGAATCACAAAACTACCACTTTCTACCTGTAAACTATAAGGAGATACCCCATCACGTAGGGCAGTCGTATACAGTTCATTTAGGAAATCCAGTTCTGGATTCCCAGTTTGGAGAGGAATACGAACATGTTCTTTTCGAACGGCATAGGGATGGATATGGGTTGGATCATAAGCTTGATCCGGATTTCCAAAGACAAAGAATCCATTTGAAATGCGAATTGCTTCGAGCGGTACTCCGTAGGTCTGTGAGATATACTTGATTTTTTCTTCATCGCTCGCATCTCTCGAGAAACTTTCCACAGTCTTTGCAAGTGGTTGAACGTGCTGAGACTGATGATTTTCTTTCAAGCGGGATTGGGCAGCTTTGATTTGGGCTGCAGTCAAGTCCTTCTTAAAGAAATAATGAGCGTGATCTCCATGTGAAACTACAAAACCTTGCTCATCTTCACTAATAACACGATCAGCTGCAAAACCATGATCATGTTCTTCACCATGGTGGTGTTCATGTTCCTCTCCATCATGGTCATGATCTTCATGGTTGGTGTCCTGACTTCCATAGTCACCGTCTTGGTCATGATGATCTTGTTGAGCTGGATGCTCTGCTGGTTTGCTTGGATTTTCCAAAGGTGTTGGCTGCCCACTGTCGCTAGATAAAGGAATCATACGTGCAATCTTTTCTTCCAATGCAGAAAGCTTTGTATATGGGATGAAATGATAGTGATTTCCGTGAGGAATCGCCACACCACTCGGCGTTCTACTTGAAATCTTAGCAGGGTCAAAAATCAAGCCATCTGATTCAGCATAACGTTGAGTACGTGGAAGAGCATAGAGTTGTTGCAATAGACTCTGAAGACTCTCTTCTTGACTCAGGTTGGTCGTTTGACTAGTTGCGTTTGGAGTCGGACGATAGTCAGTTACACTTGGCTGATTTCTAGTTCCAGAGAGGTAGGCTTGGGCAGCAGCCAATTCGCTAGCAGACAAGGAACTCTTAGGAATGTAGTGATAATGTCCAACATGAGGGACAATATAAGCATCTCCAGTATCCTCTATAATATCAGACGGATTAAAGATGTAGCCATCATCTGTAGTATAACGACCTTGAGATTGAGCAAGCGCCACTGCACTGTTAGAAGTTGGTGCATCATGAGTATGACCTTGTTTTTGGCGCTCAATTTCGTCCTTCGTACGAACATTATCAGCATGAGCCGCATCTTTAAGGTAGACATAATACTTGCCATCCACCTTGATAATGTAGCCACCTTTGATTTCGTTGACAATATCAGCATCTTTCAGTTGATAATTGGCATCTTTCATCAACAGTTCTTCGCTGAAAATCGCGTCAAAAGGAACTTTACCATTGTAATAATGGAAGTGATCACCGTGCGAAGTCACATAACCTTGATCGGTGATTTTCACGACAATTTGTTCAGCCTGAATGTCTTCTTTTTTGCTAACTTGGTCTGGTGTCTGGGTCTCTGTTTTTTGAGTGTCTTGCTTCCCATCGACATAAGACACACGGTTATTATCTTTGTTTCCTTTCACCTGGTGTTGGTTCAATGCATAGATGCAAAGACTTAGGGAAAGGACAAGAGCCGATCCTGCTGCAAGGTATTTCTTCTTCATTTTCATCATCTCCTCATTTTAATTCTTCTGCAAGAACATTCATATTTTCTTCTAGATTTTCTAAGTAGGTTTTGTCATTTTCGGGATCTGCTTCCAAAGGATTGAGTGTCTTTAGACTAACTCCCGTTGATTTGACCAAGGTCTCAGCGACTTTAGAAGAAGCATTGCTCTCAGTAAAGATGGTTTTAACCTTATAGGTCTTAACGAATTCCTGAATTTCTGTTAGTTGTCTCGGACTTGGTTCTTGTTCAGGGGAAATCCCTGCTATACCAAGTTGTTTCAATCCAAAGCGTTTAGCGAGATAAGAAAAGGCTGTGTGTTGTGTAACAAAAGTCTTTTGACTCGCTTTTTCAAAAATAGGCTGGTACTTCTTAGTCAATTCTTGGGCTTTAGCGATAAAGTTTTTGGCATTCTTTTGATACGCTTCCTTATTGGCACTGTCAATCTCCGAAAGTTTGTCAGCGATAATCTGTGCCTCTTCACCTGCTTTTTCTGGATCTAACCAAGTGTGAGGGTCGTAGAGTGTTTTTTCATCAATACCGTCACCAGCTTCAACATCTTCCAAACCTGGTACACGCTCCAACGTCATTCCTTCAGAAGCTTCTAAAACTTTAACTTTTGAATTTTTCAAGTTAGGATCTAGACTTCCAGCCCAAGATTCGAGCGTATGAGAATGGTAGACAAAGACATCCGCATCATAAATGGCAGCAATGTCATTTGCTGACGGTTCAAAGGAGTGAATCCCACTACTTGACTGAATCATCCGTACATCATTCAAGTCCCCCGATACCTCTTTGACCATGGCATAGATTGGATAAAAACTTGTTACAATCTTCATCCCTTTTGATTCTTGTTTTTCTTTTTGGCTACATGCTCCTAAAACAAGAACCAACAGACTTGCCATTAATAATAGGAATGTTCTTTTTTTCATCATTACTCCTTAACTAGTATTTAACCATTTAATTAACTAGTAAATAGTTTATCTTTATTTACACTATATGTCAAGATATTTTGCATATTTTCATGAAAAAAATGAGAACTAGAATTTACATTCTGTTCTCATTTTCGATTTTAACTTTTCTAGTTCTCCTATCCTGTTTTTAGGAGCTAGAAAATGCTACTACCTTTACTTACTCTCCTTTAATAAAGCCAACAACTTTTCAGCTTCAGCCATAATGGTATTGTTATCCTGAGCACCAAATAGCAGGTTATTTTTTAAGCCAGTGAGAGTTTCTTTGGCATTGGACTTGATAATGGGGTCTTGGATCTTTGCAAGTAGCTCTTCAGCCTCTCTCAACTTCGCTTCAACCTTTTCAGTCTCGACCTGAGGTTCTTCTGGTTCCTCTGGTGATTCTTCCTCCGGCTTCTCAGTTGGTTTTGGAGATTCTGGTTTCTCACTTTGAGGCTTCTCTTCGCGAGGTTTTTCTTCCTCAGGTTTGTCTGTCCGAGGTTTCTCCTCTGATGGTTTTTCCGTTTGATTGGTATCAGCTTGACCGTTTTGGTTTCTTTGAACATGGTCACTTGCATTTCCCCAACCACTATCTGAATGCGGACGTTCGTTTGGATGTTCGACATAGTACTTGACAGTCGCAAAGAGATCTTCTAGACTATAACCCTTAGGTGCCTCATAAAGTCCTTCGTCAAACCACTCAAATTTGATGTTATGGTAATGGTCATAATGAGGTATGATTAAACTACCGTTTTTGACTTCCACAGTATGTTGGAGATTATAAGGCATACGATCAAGGGGCACCTTCTTAGCTGCTTTCACGCGGTTGTAGATAGCTTCTGCTCCTTTAGCTTCAGTATTTCCTGGATTCTGATGGTCTGTTGAAGGAGGAGTCAAACCTTTCTCTTTAGCATAAACCTGGGCTGCCGCTCTTTCGGCTTCAGACAAACTATCTTTCTTAATCCAATGACTATGGGTCATATGCGGAGTTACATAGGCATCCCCCTCATCACTGGTGATATCACGAGGATCAAAGATATAGCCATCTTCTGTTGTATACTTGCCTGCCAACTTGGCTACCTGAATCTCATCATCAGTGTAGGCAATTTGCGCATTTGGTTTTCCTAAACGTTCTGGATGACGAATCGGTGCTAGGAAGGCCAGGATATCATCCACCAACTTGATTTTATCACTTGAGGCATTATTGAGACGTTCCAACAGTTTATCCAAAGTGTCAAAATCAGCTTGGCGCCCTTTATTATCAAGTAAGTCTTGATGAACTCTTGCTAGTAAATCATAAGCCTTATTGTAAAATCCTTGATCACCAGATGGGAGGTTGGTTTTCTTAGCTCCGAGTTTATGAGACAAACTTTCTTGCTTGTCTAGTTTACTATCAATGGCTGCAGCAGTTTCTGCTGAAAGTTCCTTGGCAGGAATATAACGAGAGATTCCATTCTCCTCAAATACATAGCCATTGGCTACTTTTCGAATCGCCTGTTTAATCAATTTTTCATCAATTGGATTGCTTGGAGTTGGTGCAGGTTGCGGGCTTGGACTAGGTTCCGGAGTCGGTTGTGGACTTGGTTGTTCTGGCCTTGAATCCGGCACCCTATGGTTCGAACTGTACTGTAGAGGAATAATACGAGCGATTCGTTCTTCCGATTCAGACATTTGAGAGTAAGGGATGAAGTGGTAATGATCGCCATGAGGTACAGCTACACCTCTAGCTGTTCGACTTGTAATTTGTGCTGGATCAAAAACAAGGCCATCAGATTCGACATGTCGTTGGCTGAGTGGCAAGGCATAAAGTTGTTTCAGAAGGCTATCAATATCCTCATCACTTTGACTTGCTTGGCTATCGTCGCTACTGTTGTTAGCTGTGTTCGTGTTCGTATAGCCACTGCCGTGATTATTATAGGATGGGGTCCATCTATCTACATCGCTGCTGGTACTGTTGTTGTTGGTACGGCGATAAGTAGCAGTGTTTGATTGACCACTTCTACCAGATAGAAAGGCTTCTGCGGCAGCCAATTCGCTGGCTGATAACTCACTCTTAGGAATGTAATGGTAATGGTTGCCATGAGGAACGATATAAGCATCGCCAGTATCTTCAATGATATCAGAGGCATTAAAGATATAACCATCATCTGTGGTGTAGCGTCCCTGTGAACGTGCCAAGGCTACCGCACCATCGTTTGCTGAAGTTCCTCCTTCACGATGCTGACTATGCTCTTGTTTTTGCCGATTGATTTCTTCTTTTGTACGGACATTATCCGCATGGGCTGCATCCTTAAGGTAAACATAGTATTTTTCGTCCACCTTGATTACATAACCACCCTTGATTTCACTGACAATATCTTCGTCCTTGAGCTGGTAGTTTGGATCCTTCATCAGCAACTCTTCACTGATGATAGCATCATAAGGGACCTTCCCATTGTAATAATGATAGTGGTCTCCATGTGAAGTGACATAACCTTGATCAGTTATCTTGATGACGATTTGTTCGGCATTGATGCCTTCTTTTTTACTAACCTCATCAGGAGTTAGATTCTCCGTTTTTTGCGCTGCTTGTTTTCCATCAACGTAAGACACACGATTATTTTCCTTGACTATTCTAGCTTGATACAATCCCAACTCATAAGAACAAACACTTAAAATCAAGGCTGCCGCAGAACCTGCTAGATATTTTTTATTAATTTTCATCGAAACTCTCTTTCTTTTTGATATTTCTAGTTGCAATTCATTCCTAAATTGCAGAAACTCCTCTCTAGTGCTTAACTGGTTAATAGTTTACTCCTAAATTTGCAGCTTGTCAAGAATTTTATGAACCAGTTAAGTATTTTTTATTCTGCACCACTACTTTTTCTTTAAAAGGGGTCATATAATCCGTTTTCCTGAAACTTCTTTTAGAAATATCAAAAAAATCCCTACAACACAGTTGCAAGGACTTTTCGATTAATCAAAATTAACGTATTCTTTTTGAAGTTCAAGAACTTCTTCCATTGTTGAGCATTCTGTAAGGGCACGGTTTGCGTACTCTTCCATCTTAGCTGTGTCGAGTTTTTTCATCAGGCTACGTGTACGAAGGACAGATGTTGCTGACATAGAGAACTCATCCAAGCCCATTCCTACAAGAAGTGGAACAGCTTTTTGGTCACCAGCCATCTCACCACACATACCAGCCCATTTACCTTCAGCGTGAGCTGCTTTGATAACGTTGTTAATCAAACGAAGGATTGATGGGTTGTATGGTTGGTAAAGGTATGAAACTTGTTCGTTCATACGGTCTGCTGCCATTGTGTATTGGATCAAGTCGTTTGTACCAATTGAGAAGAAGTCAACTTCTTTAGCAAATTGGTCTGCAAGCATTGCTGCTGCTGGGATTTCGATCATGATACCAACTTGGATATTATCCGCAACTGCAACTCCTTCAGCAAGAAGGTTTGCTTTTTCTTCATCAAAGACTGCTTTCGCTGCACGGAATTCTTTCAAGAGCGCAACCATCGGGAACATGATACGCAATTGACCGTGTACAGACGCACGAAGAAGAGCACGGATTTGAGTGCGGAACATAGCATCTCCAGTTTCAGAAATAGAGATACGAAGGGCACGGAATCCAAGGAATGGGTTCATTTCATGAGGCATATCGAAGTAAGGAAGTTCCTTATCTCCACCGATATCCATTGTACGAACGACAACAGGTTTATCGTTCATTCCTTCAAGTACAGCCTTGTAAGCTTCATACTGCTCGTCTTCTGTTGGGAAGTCTTGAGAATCCATGTACAAGAACTCTGTACGATAAAGACCAACAGCTTCGGCACCGTTGGCATTGACACCTTCAACGTCTTTTGGAGTACCGATATTAGCAGCCAATTCAAAGTGTTTACCGTCAGCAGTTACTGTTTTAGCGTCTTTCAAGAGTGCCCATTCAGCTTTTTGCTTCGCATAAGCTTCACCAGCTGCCTTGAATTCTGCTGCTTGCTCATCAGTTGGGTTGATAATAACCTCACCAGTGATACCGTTAACGGCAAGGATGTCACCATCTTTAACGATTTCAGTGATGTTGTTTGTACCCAATACAGCAGCAATTTCAAGTGTACGTGCCATGATAGCTGAGTGGCTTGTACGTCCACCGATGTTGGTTACAAAAGCTTTAACAAAGTTTTTGTCCAATTGAGCTGTATCAGAAGGAGTCAAGTCGTGCGCAATCACGATCACTTCTTCATTGATAGAAGCTGGGTTTGGCAATTTTTTACCAAGGAGGTTTGCCAATACACGTTTTGTCACGTCGCGGATATCCGCTGCACGTTCTTGCATGTATGGGTTGTCTTCCATGCCCTCAAAGATAGTGATAAACATGTCTGTTACTTCTTTCAGACCTGCTTCTGCATTCACTTTCTTCGCACGGATTGTTTCCTTGATTTGGCTAATCATTTCTGGGTCAGCAAGAACCATTAAGTGAGCGTCAAAAACTTGAGCTGCTTCTTCACCGAGCGTACCTACTGCTTTCTCACGGATAACAGAAAGCTCGTCTTGTGATGCTTTTAGAGCGACATCAAGGCGAGCTTCTTCTGCGTTTGTATCTTCGACTGTAACAGTCTCAAATGACAAATCCGGTTGAACGAGTAGATATGCTTTTGCAACTGCAACACCATCAGATGCTGCGATTCCTTTAAGCATTTCTGTCATTTTCCTTATGCCAATCCTTCTTTTTCCATAGTTTCAGTGATAGCAGCGATTGCGTCGTCAGCATCTGCACCTTCAGCTGAAATTGTAACGTCAGCACCTTGGCCAACACCAAGACTCATAACACCCATGATAGATTTAAGGTTTACTGATTTACCTTTGTACTCAAGAGTGATATCTGAAGCAAATTTGCTAGCTGTTTGAACCAACAATGTTGCTGGACGTGCGTGAATACCTGTTTCTGCCACTACGTGGAAATCTTTAGAAGCCATAGTTTGACTCTCCTTTAAGTGTTTTCTTTTTGAGTTATATGTGATAACCCTTACAAGATTGTATTATATCATCTTCAAGATAATTTTTCAAGTATTTTATGGACTTTTACTGAAAATGAAATTACTTCTTTTTCTATTATAATGAGCACTCTAGCAATTAAATAGCATATCTAAACACTAATTGTTCAAAAATGTTATCATCAAAATTCAATTTTCAAAGCTATTTTCTCTTAATATCAATCAGAAGACAATCCTAGTAAATAATGAAAAAATAATACTATTTAGTTATAATTAATATAACTCAGCCAACCTATTATTTGAAAAGGCTTCATCAAATACTGAAATTCTAAAACCTACTCTTACCATCAACAGTAGAGAATTTATTCAATTTGCTACTTAAAGTAAAATAGGCTTGTAGCACCTAACAGTAAAAATGTAGATATATCTAAGTAGTATAAGTAGAACTAAAACTTTGATTGATTCCATTCAAATAAAGTATCCAACCAATCAAAAACGACATTATGGGCGAGTCTTAAATTATTGACTTGGCAATGAGCGTCCGCACCACTTTCCGCCTCAAATACTTGAAGTTTAGTTTGTTGATTTTTAGATTTAAGTGATTCATAAATTACCTTAGTTTGATGCTGCAGTTCAGCACCCTCACCCTTTCCCATGATAAACAGGCATGGGCATTGAATTTTTTTATAATCTACATTCTTTGCATAGTTAAATACATCATCAATAGCACTCTTAAAATCAGAAGTACCAAACTGCCATGCATACTTTTTAAGATTCAAATTTGCTGATTCATTCAAATTTCCAGCTAATTTTAAAATGGCATTTATTAACCAACTAGGTGCTTTCAAACTTGATCCGAATTCTTTTCTGAAGAGCTCTGCAACGTCGTAAATAGGGGTACTAGCAATCCAAGCATGAATTCTTGGATCCTTTTCGACAGCTTGTGCGGTAAAATATCCCCCTCCGCTGACACCATAAATGGCTAAATAATTTAGTTTAGGATTTCTATTTTCCAACCAGTCTATGCATAATGAAATTGGAATAGAGGCATCCACACCAAAGATTAGCCCTCTACTAGGATTGCTCCCTTGACCAGGAAGGTCAACCATTAAAACATTATAATTTCGTATCCATCCAGGATATCCTGCAAAATAAAATAAATCTTCGCGATAAGTATCACCTCCACCGATCATAATCAGCGTTGGGCAATTATCACCGCTATGAAGATAATAACCAGGCAAGTAGGAATCCTGATAAGCAATAGTTAGTTTTTCAATCGGTGTACCTAGTGAATGAATTGCACTAGAGAACGCCTTCTCCATTTGACAAACGATAGGTAAGTATTCGGCAGAAAATGGATCAGTAAACTGGATTGCCGATCGAAGTGAGTAGGTCTGTGCGAGATAATACTGCGCCTTTGTTTGTTCACTCAAACCTAAATTACTAACCTTTTGTTCAAGATAGTTCACATGTGATAAAAACTCATTTTTCCAGTCATCAGGTTTTGGTGAATTACCTAACTTTTGAGCAAGATAATACAGCTCTCCATGAGAGAAGCCAAAAACTTCACCGATTCCTAGCAACCAATTAAAGAAAAAATCCGTATCCCCATTCTTAAAAAATACACGAGTAGATTGCCGTTTTAAAATAACCTCGTTTTCTTTCACCACGCACCTCCTGATTTGCATTCTTTCATTTATTAATCTATTAATCCTATTTCCCTAACAACATTATACTATATATTTCCACAGTAAGTATAAGTTTCTAAAGTGAATAACTCTATTCTAATAGTTTTTGCATATTCAACATTTATCTAACTCATCTACTGTCTTTTATATTTTTTAAATAGTCTATATACCTAAATATCGTAATCGCTATAAACTCTTTTCATAGCTTCATTTTTAAATTTATTCCTATCTATAAGTTCTATGGTCACTACTAGTATACCACATAAAGCGAATACTTCCCAAAAATTACAGTTATATACTCTCTATCAAGAATACGAAATTCATAATCTATTTGGATGAATGCAGTATAATCTAACATCTTCATTTTAGTTATCTTTTAAATATTTTAATACAAAATATAGGGACATCTTGTGCAGAGACTTTCTTTTTTTCATTAATATTACAGTTTCAGTTTTGTTAAAGCATTGTCTCCGCTAAACTTATTCATGCTCTTACGATTTTTGCCATTTTCAACTTCTTTCAAAAACCACTATATCTTGTATTTTAATTTTAAAACTGTAACTTTTAGGCACAAGATTTAGTTTAAAAAGTTTGACAAAGTTTTTTTTTCTGATATACTAAGAAAGTAATCAAATTTTATGAGGAGTTACGAAATGGTAACGGTTTATTCTAAAAATAATTGTGTACAATGTAAAATGACCAAACGTTTCTTGGATAGCAACAATGTCGCTTATCGTGAGATCAATCTCGACGAGCAACCAGAGTATATCGACCAAGTTAAAGAGCTTGGTTTCAGCGCTGCTCCTGTTATCCAAACACCAACTGAAGTCTTTTCAGGTTTCCAACCAGGAAAACTGAAACAATTAGCATAATCTTAGTACATCATCCAGAAGAAATTGCTTCTAGGGCTAACTTAGAGGCCTTTCTTTTGTAATTAGATAAGGGAAATTTTATGGGATTAAAACATCTTGAGGACGTGACTTACTTCCGTCTCAATAACGAAATCAACCGTCCTGTCAATGGACAAATCATGCTTCATAAAGATAAAGAAGCCTTGGATGCCTTCTTTAAAGAAAATGTGGTTCCAAACACTATGGTTTTTGATTCAATCACTGATAAAATCAACTACCTCATTGAACACAACTACATTGAAACAGCATTTATCAAGAAATACCGTTCAGAGTTTTTGGAAGAATTGCATCAATTTATCAAGGACCAAAACTTTCAATTCAAGTCTTTCATGGCTGCCTATAAGTTCTATAATCAATATGCCTTGAAGACTAACGACGGGGAATACTATCTTGAAAGCATGGAAGACCGTGTCTTCTTTAACGCACTATATTTTGCAGATGGTGATGAAGCGATTGCGACTGATATTGCCAATGAAATCATCCACCAACGCTACCAACCTGCTACTCCTTCCTTCTTGAATGCTGGACGTGCTCGTCGTGGGGAGTTGGTATCCTGTTTCTTGATTCAGGTGACTGATGATATGAACTCTATCGGACGTTCCATCAACTCAGCTCTTCAACTTTCACGTATCGGTGGTGGTGTGGGAATTTCCCTCAGCAACCTTCGTGAAGCCGGAGCTCCTATCAAAGGTTATGAAGGTGCTGCTTCTGGTGTCGTACCAGTTATGAAGCTTTTTGAAGACAGCTTCTCTTACTCAAACCAACTCGGGCAACGTCAAGGTGCTGGGGTTGTCTACCTCAACGTCTTTCACCCTGACATCATCGCCTTCCTTTCTACTAAGAAAGAAAATGCCGATGAAAAAGTTCGTGTGAAGACTCTTTCACTTGGTGTAGTGGTACCAGATAAATTCTACGAATTGGCTCGTAAAAATGAAGAAATGTATCTCTTTAGCCCATACTCTGTAGAGCTTGAATATGGTGTGCCGTTCAACTATATCGACATCACTGAAAAATACGATGAATTGGTCGCAAATCCAAACATCCGCAAGACAAAAATCAAAGCTCGTGATTTGGAAACTGAAATTTCTAAATTGCAACAAGAGTCTGGTTACCCTTATGTAGTCAACATTGATACAGCCAACCGTGCAAATCCTGTTGATGGAAAAATCATCATGAGTAACTTGTGTTCTGAGATTCTTCAAGTTCAAGAACCAAGCTTGATCAACGATGCTCAAGAATTCCTTCAAATGGGAACAGACGTTTCATGTAACCTTGGATCAACAAACGTGGTCAACATGATGACCTCACCTGACTTTGGTCGTTCTATCCGCGCTATGGTTCGTGCCCTTACTTTCGTTACAGATAGTTCGCACATCGTAGCTGTTCCTACTATCGACCACGGAAATAGTTTGGCTCACACCTTTGGCCTTGGTGCCATGGGACTTCATAGTTACCTTGCCCAACAACTGATCGAATATGGATCAGCTGAGTCAGTTGAATTTACAAGCATCTACTTTATGCTTATGAACTACTGGACCTTGGTGGAATCAAACAATATAGCCCGTGAACGTGGTATCACCTTCCACAACTTTGAAAAATCAGACTATGCTAACGGTAGCTACTTTGACAAATATGTGACAGGCGAATTTGTTCCAAAATCAGACCGTGTTAAAGAACTCTTCAAAGATGTCTTTATTCCAAGCGCTGCTGACTGGACTGAACTTCGCGAAAAGGTTCAAGCAGATGGTCTTTATCACCAAAACCGTCTAGCTGTTGCTCCAAATGGTTCTATCAGTTACATCAACGATGTTTCTGCTTCTATCCACCCGATTACGCAACGTATCGAAGAACGTCAGGAAAAGAAAATTGGTAAAATCTACTATCCTGCTGCAGGTTTGTCAACAGATACTATCCCTTACTACACTTCTGCTTACGACATGGATATGCGTAAGGTGATTGATGTTTACGCTGCTGCGACTGAGCACGTGGACCAAGGGCTTTCACTCACTCTCTTCATGCGTAGCGACATTCCAAAAGGTCTTTACGAATGGAAGAAAGAAAACAAACAAACGACACGTGACTTGTCAATCCTTCGTAACTATGCCTTTAACAAGGGTATCAAGTCTATCTACTACGTCCGTACCTTTACAGATGACGGTGGGGAAGTTGGTGCTAACCAATGTGAAAGCTGTGTGATTTAATTTTTATCTGAGGCAACCACATTTTCTCAGACTACTGATTAAGTTACCCGTCAGACAAAACTTGATAAGTATCTTAAATACTATGAAGAACTAAAAAGTCGGTCTTCCGACTTTTTGTGCGATACTCTTCTCAGACTATGATAAAATAGAGATGATTTGACAATCGCATTATTACATACAGAAAGAGATTTCAAATGGAAACTTACTACAAAGCCATTAACTGGAATGCCATCGAAGATGTCATCGACAAATCAACTTGGGAAAAGCTAACGGAGCAATTCTGGCTCGATACGCGTATCCCCTTGTCAAATGACCTAGACGACTGGAGAAAACTATCAATCAAAGAAAAAGACTTGGTTGGAAAAGTCTTTGGTGGTTTGACCCTTTTAGATACCATGCAATCTGAAACAGGGGTTCAAGCGCTTCGCTCAGACATCCGTACACCCCATGAGGAAGCTGTTTTTAACAACATTCAGTTTATGGAATCTGTCCACGCAAAATCCTATTCTTCTATCTTTTCAACCTTGAATACTAAGGCTGAAATCGAAGAAATCTTTGAATGGACCAACACTAACCCCTACCTACAAAGAAAAGCGGAAATTATCAATGAAATCTATCTCAATGGTAGCCCGCTAGAAAAGAAAGTTGCCAGCGTTTTCCTTGAAACCTTCCTCTTCTACTCTGGTTTCTTTACACCACTCTACTATCTCGGTAACAACAAACTGGCCAACGTTGCGGAAATCATCAAACTGATCATCCGTGATGAGTCTGTTCATGGAACTTACATTGGTTACAAATTCCAACTTGGTTTTAACGAATTGCCTGAAGAAGAGCAAGAAAAACTTAAAGAATGGATGTACGACCTGCTCTATACCCTCTACGAGAACGAAGAAGGTTATACTGAAAGTCTCTATGACGGTGTTGGTTGGACCGAAGAAGTTAAAACCTTCCTTCGATACAATGCCAATAAGGCCCTTATGAACCTAGGACAAGATCCACTCTTCCCAGATTCAGCTGATGATGTCAATCCTATCGTCATGAACGGTATTTCAACAGGAACTTCTAACCACGACTTCTTCTCTCAAGTCGGAAATGGTTACCTCCTTGGTGAAGTTGAAGCCATGCAAGACGAGGATTACAACTACGGTTTGGACTAATTTGACCAAACATTCAAAATATCATGGTTTGTTTAAAACAACCATGGTATTTTTGTTTTTGTTTTATTTTGTTTTTTTATTTGATTGATTGAGCGTTTTATGGTAAGATAATAATAGTAGAAATCGAGGTGATAAGGATGCTAAAGCAAGAAAAACTAGATAGTATTCTAGAAGCAGTAAACACAAAAGGCACCATTACTGTAAAAGAGATTATGGATAGTCTTGATGTGTCAGATATGACAGCCCGTCGATACTTACAAGAATTGGCAGATAAGGATTTGCTGGTTCGTGTGCACGGTGGCGCTGAAAAACTTCGTACAGGTTCTCTCTTAAACAACGAACGCTCAAATGTCGAAAAACAAGGCTTGCAGATTGCTGAAAAACAAGAAATTAGCCGTTTTGCTGGTCATTTGATTGACGAAGGAGAGACCATTTTTATCGGCCCAGGAACAACCTTAGAATGTTTTGCTCGTGAGCTCCCTATCGATAACATTCGTGTTGTAACAAACAGTCTTCCTGTTTTTCTCATCCTAAACGAACGAAAACTAACAGATTTGATCTTGATTGGTGGAAACTATCGCTCTATCACCGGTGCTTTTGTGGGGACACTTACCTTGCAGGATTTGGCAAATCTTCAGTTTTCTAAGGCTTTTGTTAGCTGTAATGGCATCAAGGATAAGGCTATTGCCACCTTTAGTGAGCAAGAGGGAGAGGCTCAACGAATCGCCTTGAATAATGCCAATAAAAAATACTTACTGGCAGATCACAGCAAGTTTAATAAATTTGATTTTTACACTTTCTACAATATCTCTGATATTGATACCATCGTTTCAGATTCCAAACTGAGTCAGGAAACATTTGAAGATTTGTCGAAACAAACAACCATTCTTTTATCAAAACCATAAAAAATCCCCTACCTTTCTGGTGGGGAATTTTTATGGTTTTAGTTTTACTCGATAATCTGTGTCTCAGCTAGTTTCTTGTACCAGTGAGCCGATTTCTTTGGATAGCGCTCCTGGGTTTCAAAATCAACATAGAAGAGGCCATAACGCTTTTCATAGCCATTTGACCAAGAAAAGACATCCATCAGCGACCAGATAAAGTAGCCTTTGACATTGACTCCATCAGAGATTGCATCTGCAATCACTTCCATATGTTTCTTAACATAATCAATCCGTCCATCATCGTAGACTGTCCCATCCACAAACTCATCTTTGTATCCGAGACCATTCTCAGTGATGTAGATTTTCTTGTAGTTCGGGTAATCTTTCTTCACGCGCATGATTTGATCATACAAACCTTGAGGATAGATAATCCAGTCCCAATCCGTACGTGGGACATAGTCAGGCGCCACTCGACGTCCAACACCCTTAATCTGATATTTAGAGCTTCCCTTTTCACCCTTTCCATTGTGGATGATTTCCGTCTCTCCGTCAAAGGCTTGCATCCAATCACTCATGTAGTAGTTAATTCCAAGGAAGTCATTCAGGTCTTTTGCAGCTTCTAGCACAGCGAAGTCTTCTTCACGCAGATCTAAACTTCCACCATTGACTGCTAAGATATGGTTGACACCTTCCATTGTTTCTTCGGAATATCGTCCTAGATAAGTCGCATCCAAAATAAATTTATTGTGAATAATATCTTCTAACTCGGCTGCACGAACATCTGCTGGATTATCTGGATCCAGAGGATACTTAGTAGGCAGGGCATGAACCACACCAATTTCACCTTTATAGCCTTTCTCTTTGTACAATTTTACCGCGCGTGCATGAGAAACCATCATATTGTGGTGCGATTGGAAAACTTTGGCAAGGTCGTACTGAATACCAGGAGGGAATTTACCAACCAAGTATTGACCATCACCGATTGGTCCAATTTCATTGAATGTTGTCCAAAAGTTAACTTCAGGAAATTCTTCAAAACAGAAGGCTGCATAATCCACAAAGTGATCAATGTTTTCTCTATTCAGGAAATCTCCGTTTGAATGAAGTGCTTCTGGCGTATCAAAGTGATGAAGAGTCACGAAGGGCTCAACATGCCGTTTGTGACACTCTGCAAATAGATTATGATAGAACTCAACTCCCTTGTCATTGACTTTCCCATAACCAGTTGGAAAGATACGTGACCAAGCGATTGAAATACGGATACCATTAACACCATACTCTTCTGCAAGTTTGAGATCAACTGGATATTTGTGGTAGAAATCACTGGCTGGCTCAGCAGTGTACCAGTAGTTATCCTTAAGATATTTATCCCAGGCAACTGGGCCTTTTCCATCAGTATGTGTAGCGCCTTCTGCTTGATAGGCAGCTGTTGCGCCACCAAAAATAAAGTCTTTTGGAAGTGTTTTTGTCATTTGATTCACCTTTCAAGAAATAGAAATGAGATGGGGGTATAGTTGGGAGGAGTTCCTCCATCTCACTTCTTCGCTATTTACATTTTATTCTTCGAACTGCGCTTGAACAAAGGCAAGAGCGCCTTTTCCATCACGAGTCAGTTTAATGTATTGGCCACCTTCTGTCTTAGCAAGTTTGATACCAAGTTTGTCGGTTTCTGCTTTCATATCTTCAAAGTTAGAAGCTACCTGAGGAGCAAGGATAACCAGATCAAACTCAGGCAACATTTCACGGTGAGCTCCATAGCCACCAGCTGCTGCTTTAACAGGAACTTTGTACTCTGCAGCTGCCTTGTTCAGAGCATTTGCAAGGAGACCACTTGTACCTCCTCCTGCACAGAGAACGAGAACATTTGTTTCTTCTGTGATTGTGTTTTGCGCTGCTTCTACACCTGCTTTTTCAAGAATAGCATCTGCTTTGGCAGTATTGAAGTTTGCTGCTACTTTTTCTTTCAATTCATCATTGGCTTTACCAGAACGCTCCTCTTCGAGGATTTGTTCATCATAAACCTTGAGGAATGGGTAGTAAATGGCTACGTCAACAAGGATTAACAAAGCAGCAAGAACAAATGACAAGAATTGGAAGTTTGTACCGAGAACAATACCGAGCGGACCTGGTGTTGTCCAAGGAAGGTTGGCAGTAAATGAGTTCATGCCAAGCGTCTCAATGAAGAATTTAAAGATCCATACGTTGGCAATTGGCGCAAAGATAAATGGAATAAAGAAAATCGGGTTCAATACAAGCGGTGCACCAAACAAGATTGGTTCATTTACACCAAAGAAAGTTGGAACTACTGAAGCACGTCCGATTGCACGGTTACGTTTTGATTTTGTTAACCACATGAACATGAATGGAACAACCAGTGTCGCACCAGTACCACCCATGGTAACGATAAACATTTGTGTACCAGAAGTAAGAATCTTGTCAGCGTGCATCCCTTGTTGGAGAAGGTTCAAGTTGACTTCGGCATTGGCATAGGTAATAGCCGCGATTGCTGGTTCAACGATAGATGGACCATGAATCCCAACAAACCAGAAGAAGGCAAAAGCACCAAAGATAATAGTAATACCAAGATAGCCATCAGCTGCAGAGAATAATGGTGCAAAGAATTTACCGATTGATTCAGCTACGCTTGCACCAACAAAATGACGAGCTAGTAAATCAAGAGCATAAAGAGAAACCACTGATAGAGTGAATGGAATCACATCTTTAAAGACTTGTGAGATATTTGGTGGAACTTCGTCAGGCATGCGAATAGTGACATTGTTCTTAACACAAACCTTATAGATGGCTACAGTAACAAAGGCTGCAAGGAAGGCTGAAAGCAAACCTTTTGTCCCCAAGAATCCAGAAGCTAGACCATTTTCGATAGGATCAGCTGCTAACATCAACAAACCAACAATTGCTGCTAACAGTGTTGACATATAGTTGATTTGATTGGTTTTCTCCATGCTACGGTTTACTGAGTCGGTCAATGATTTAGCTGTTGTACCAGCTACCAAGAGAGCCAGAATACCCATAGAATAGCTATAAGGTTTCATCAGAAAAGCTACAACTTCATCAGACCATTTAAAGCCCCATGAGTTTGGTACAAAGGCAATCAAGATAAAAATACTTGAGAAGAGAATAACAGGCATACCTGCAATGAAACCATCACGAATAGCACGAAGGTAGATATTACGAGATAATTTCTCAAAGAAAGGTTTTCCTTTCTCAATAAATGCAATTAGTTTATTCATTATTTAACTCCTCTCTTGTACAGTTCAATTAAATGGTGCATCAAATCTTTTAACAAAATAGTTGTCATCAAGTGGTCTTGGCCATGCATCATGGTTACACTATAAGCTAAGTCCTCACCTGAAGCTTCCTTAGTCAATAGACTTGTTTGCGCGTGGTGAGCCTCTGCAATACAGCTACCAGCTTCCTCTACCAGAGCGTCCGCTTTTTCAAAATCACCAGCTTCAGCAGCCTTCAAGGCTTCCAATAGTTTTGAACGAGCATCACCAGCATAGGCTACGATTTCAAAACCTAACAATGTTACTTCTTCTCTATTCATGATAGAATTCTCCTTATATAGTTTTAAATAAATTTTTATGACAATAAACGTTGGATATGTAGAACTAGATAAACTCGTTCACTTTTATACAAATCAAGACCCGTATGTTGCGTAATCACATCATAGATCTTGGAACCAATCTCGAACGCTTTTGGATAGGATTGTTTAATATGATCTTCCATATCCAGAAGTGATTGGTTATCATCTCTAGAGCGGTCTAAATAATCCAGGAAATAATTCAAATGAATCATAAAGCGATCATAGAAATGATTATTCTCTTTGGTTCGTTGAATTGCATAACCCTTTAGCACTTCTTCAACATTCCTGAGAATTTCTTTCCTCTTATCAATAGACTCAACCATTTGGACTTCATTCTCACCCTCAGCATTGATGAAATGATAAGCAATCCGAATAATTTCGTCCTCAGGAAAATGATCCGCTAGCTTCTGACGGTAAATTTCAAATGCTTCATTTGCAATTTGAAAAGCGACAGGATACTTAGTGGAAATATCTGGCAGATTACTATCCTTGTACCTTCCTTGTGCTAGAGCTTGGTAAGAACAGTAAATATGATCTGTCAAGGTTACGTAGAGATACTCTTGAATCGGATAATGATATTTCTTTGATAGCTTATCAATGATTTCATAAGTCACTGTGATAAAATCAAGCGGAACATCTTTGAGGAGAGCCATAAAGTTTTCTCTTGACTCTTCGGTCTTCATCCGAAAGATTTTCTCAACCTGCTGTTCAGCAATCAAATCCCCCTTCTTCTTTCCAAATGCAATCCCCTTACCAATCACAATCACTTCTTCTCCTTTATCATTTCTGACAAGCGAGACATTGTGATTCATTGGATTTAGAATTCGATACATGTCAACCTCCTTTTATATCTTAAAGGTATATTAGTACAAAAAATGACCACAAATGAACTAGAAAATCAGCCGATTTCTAATTCACCTGTGATCATGCCTAATATTACTTAGTAACACTCACCTTGTATTAACTTGTGATTTAAGTATAGCACAAGTAAGTTTTTTTGTAAACCTTTACATTCAACTTTTTTAAAAATTTTTATTTAGATCAATGTTCCTAAGATTAGGAGGGGGAAAACTTATACACGTTCAGTCCATGAAGTCGCTGTTGTTTGAAGAACCTTGTTGAGTTCGTCAATGTTCTCAAATCCAGTTGTACGTAGCCATTCACGAGCTGCTGCTTCACCGTCTTTGATGTAGGCTTCAACTGATCCCGCCCATGTAGCACGGCCACAAAGAACTCCGTTGAAGTTTGCGCCTGATTCGTGGGCAAAGACAAGGGTTTCTTGGAAGAGTTTAGCTGACACACCTGCACTCAAGTAGATGTATGGCAAGTTAGTTGCTTCATCTTGCGCTTTGAAGAAGGCTGCTGCTTCTTCACGTGTATGAACGATTTCACCATCGCCAAAGCCTTCAACGTATTTGACGTTGACTGGAACTTCCACTTTCAAGACATCGATGTTGAAGCGTGGGTCTGAGAAGACCTTCATGGCACCGATAACCTTGTGTGGTTTCACTTTTGCGTATTCTGCAGAACCTGCGTCAGCGATTTTTTCATCGTAAGCCAAGATTTCAAGGAAGAATGGAATGTCTTCCGCCACACACTCAGAGCCAATGCGTTCGATGTAGGCTTGTTTTTGTTGGTTGAGTTCGTCAGAGCTGTCTACATCGTAGTAAAGCAAGAACTTAACAGCATCTGCACCTTGTTCCTTGATGCGTTTGGCAGACCAAACATCCAAGCAGTCTGGCAAGCGTTTGGTACTTGTTGTGTCGTAGCCAGTTTTTTCATAAGCAAGGAGAAGGCCGGCGTTGGCATCAAGCGCTTTTGTAGCTGGAAGTCCATACTCTGGGTCAAGAAGCATAGAGGATGCGTATTTTGTCAATTCATCCGCTACCAAGACTTTGAGTTCTTCCATTTGAGCCATAGTTGGCTCTTCTGTTTGGTATTGAGCCATGAGACGTTTCAAAGCACCACGTTGGTCAAAGGCAAGAGCTGAGATGATGCCGTTTTCATCAGAGAGTTTTTGCAAGCATGCACGTTTATTTTCTGTTAAAACCATTTTATACCTCTTTTACTATTAATTGATCATATAAAGCTTGATAGTTGGCCATATTGACATGACCTGTCATCTTTTCTTGAGCATTGAGCATACCAAGGACATTGGCCTTGATAAGAAGTTCTTGATCAGATTCCTTATGAAGAAGGCCTGATGAAATACCTGCAACAGTAGAATCTCCAGATCCGACAGGATTAACTACCTGAATTCTTGGAATATCTACCTTGTAGAAAGTATCCCCATGTTTTGCAAAAGCACCATTTGCACCAAGTGAAACGATTATCCACTCAATCCCTGCAAATAGAGGCTCTTGAAGAACTTCTTTTAATTCATCCAAATCCTCAGAAACTTCTTTCCCAAGAAGCTGAGACAATTCTTCGTTATTTGGTTTGATTACTGTTGGTTTATGTGGTGATTCAAGAACCGCCTGAAGGGCAGCACCTGAGCAATCCAGAACAACTGGTTTTCCTGCGCGATTAGCAAGTTCTACTAAGCTTGCATAGTAGTCAACTGGAAGACCTGCTGGCAGACTACCAGAGATGGCTACTACTTCCACAGTGTCAAGAAGATTTTCGAAATGAACCAAGAAGTCTTGCCCTTCTTGTTCTAGAACTTCAGGCCCTTTTTCAAGGATTTCTGTTTGGTTGTCTCCGTGTAGAATAGCGATACAGTTACGAGTCTCTCCTTGAATTGAGAAGAAACGTTTCGTTACTTTATCGTCGATGTGTTCTACTAAAAACTCACCAAGTTTGCCACCAACTAAACCAGTAGCAAGAACAGAATCACCAAATTCTGAAAGAACTCGTGTAACATTGAGACCTTTACCACCAGCTGTCTTGGTCACGTCCACCACACGGTTGACAGTGTCAATTTTCAATTCATCCAAAGGATAAGAAATATCAATGGATGGATTCATTGTGACTGTTAAAATCATGCGTCACCTCTTAGTCGTGGTATTCACCGCGATCCCATTTTTCAAGGAATTCTGTAAAGAAGTTTGCATCTGCTTGATGAGCATTGTGAGTTTCAACGTGCTCAATTTTCGCAATCAATTTTTTGTTTTCTTCTGATGGTTTGTATTCAGCATTGATGAAAGCTTCAATGATATCGCACATAAGCAATTCACCAGTGATTTTACCACCAAAACCAATAACGTTGGCGTTCAATTGTTCTTTTGCATAAAGAGCTGTTGTCATATCACGAACCAAGGCAGAGCGTACACCTGGGACTTTGTTAACAGCGTTGTTGATACCAACACCAGTTCCACAGATACATACCCCAAGATCAGCTTGACCGCTTGTAACGGCTTCACCAACTTTTTTACCAAAGATTGGGTAGTGAGTACGTGTGTGGTCATAGGTACCAAAGTCGATGACTTCATATCCTTTTGATTTCAAAAATTCTGAAACCGCCATTTTTTCATCTGTTACGATGTGGTCACATCCAATTGCAATTCTCATTTTTATCTTACCTTTCTTACTGTAATCTAATTAGCACATTTTGTTCAACATATCAACACGAATTTGGTGACGACCACCGTCGTATTTGCCGTTAACAAAACCTTTAGCAATATTTTTAGACAATTCATCACCAACAAGTTGTGCACCCATAGTGATCATACGTGAGTTGTTGTGTCCACGAGTCATATAAGCTGAACGTTCGTCAGATACTTCTGCAGCAACCATTCCTTTGATTTTAGTTGCGACCATGAATGGACCAGCCCCATAAGCATCAATCACGATACCAAGATTTTGTTCTTCTTTGTTTACTTCTGCAGCAACAGCAAGAGTCACATCAACAAAGTCTTGACCTTCAGCTGTAACATCCACAACGTGGAAATTTTCTTTTTCCAAGAAGTCTTTCACAACTTCTTTCAATCTCAAACCTGCAGCATCTGCACCGATAACAATAGACATATTGTTTACTCCTTTTTATTATTCTAGGCCAGTAAAGACTTTTGTAACTAGCAGTTTACCTACAAAAGACTTTCTAGCAGTTTATTGACAAATTTGATTGAATGAGATGAATAACACCTTATCCAAGTCTAGGAAATCAGTTTCCTAGAAACAAACTTTCTCCGCGAAAGAGAATATAACAAGTGATTATTTGTTTGTTGCAAACATCATTTGTTGTTTACAAACATAATATACTCCTATTTTCAGAAAAAGTCAACAGTAAATGTTTGTTTTTGTGTTTTATTTTTTAATCTAAAAGATTTCAATATCAAAACCAATTTGATCCACTTGACCGGGTTCCAAGAGACGAACGTTTTTCTTATCTTCTAAATGATCTCCTTCTTCAAGAGATGTTGACAAGCCAGACCATGGTTCAAACGCAATGAAAGGTCCCTTATTCAAAGTTGACCAAATGATGAGATTTGAGAACTCTTGGAAGTGTACTTTTAATCCCTTCTCATGCTTGCGCGAACGAAGGGCAATTGTTCTGGATTGCAACTCATCCAAAGTCACTGCATCTGTGCTAAACAAATCATAGCTAAGGTCTAATTCTTTTTGCCCATCCAACAATGGACTTCTATCTTGGAAGTCTAACATTCCTGTTTTTGGGAAAGGCCGGGGAACAGAGCAAGTCTCTTCTTTCTCAAACTCTAAATAGTAATCTTCATAAGTTTCGCCATCCAGCAGAGGGCAATTAAACCCTGGATGTCCTCCTATAAAGAATGGCATTACTTTATTCGTTTCTTTATTGAAAATCTTGTATTGAGTACGAACAGTCTTGCCAGTCACTAGATAAGTGATTTCAAGGCGGAAATGATAAGGATAGTTTTGATAAGTATTCTCATCATCTTCGATAGCAAAAGTAACACTGTTTTCTGTCTGTTCAACTAATTCAAATTCTTTTTTACGGACCAAACCGTGACGAGGAATGTTTCCTTTCGTCTCCGTTCCATCTGCGTGACTGTAGAAGGCTGTATCCTCTCTCAAAGAGCCACAGATTGGAAAAAGTACTGGAGCTTGCCCACTCCAATAGGTGGCATCTCCTTGCCACAGATACTCAATGCCATCTCGATCCTTGATTGATGACAAGGCGCCACCTAAGGTTTTAAACTGAACCGTTAACTGATCTGATTTTATTTCAATTACCATAATATTCTCCAACTATTTTTAGATCTTTATATAAAAAACTAGGTTGTCACTCCCAATGTCGGAAATTGACAACCTAGTTTTCACAATTTACATTTTATAGGAGCGAATTATTTAGCATTTGCTGCGTATTCTTCGTTACGTTTGATCATTTGTTTTCTATACCAAGCAAAGATACCTACATAGAATACAAGGAAGGCTGCTGCACCAAGGATTGCTTTGATATCACCTGTTGTAGCATTACCGATTGCCCAACCAAATAGTTTTTCGATTGGTCCTTCAAGAGTTGAGTGAGTGATCAATTGAGTTTGGCTCACACCTTCTGGGAAGGCACCTACACCTTTCGCAAGTTCAGTTGCAAATGGAGCGATAAGAGTACCTGAAAGAAGGAAGAGTGGCAACAAGAGTGTTCCGAAGATGATCATACGGAGCAATTTACCACGAGTAACAACCAAAAGAGCTGGAGTTACACCCATAGCGATGATACCTGCAAGTGGCAAGATACCATTTCCGACGTTTGAAAGAAGCACTGCTTCTACTAGCATGATTGGAGCAAGTACGTTGGCACAAGCCCAGATTTCAGCACGACCAGCGATGAAAGGCCAGTCAAGACCGATGTTGAATTTACGTCCTTGAAGACGTTTAGTAGCAACGTTTGTAATACCTTGTGAAAGTGGTTCTACGGCTGCGATGAACCAAGATCCGATAAGTGAGAAGAGCTCCAAGGAGACACCGGCAGTCAAACCAAGGCTCAACCAACCTTTAATAACAAGTTCCCATTTATCGGCTCCTTCTACACCAGCAACTGGGTGTGGAGTTCCCATCAAACCAATAACAATACCAAGAATGAAACCAATGAAGAATTTTGATCCCCAGAAACCGATTTTCTTGTTCAATTTTGCAGCATCAAAGTCGTATTTATCAAGACCTGGCAATACTTTATCGAAGATCTTATCCAAAACCATGATAACTGGGTTCATCATGTAGTTCATGTGAGTTGAAGTCATTGGTGATGAACTTGGTGCATTAAGAAGGTCGTCGAATGTTGGTTTCATCAAGTCAGAGTTGATGATTTTCAAAACACCTACAAGCACAACTGCTGCAGTTGCGATGAAAAGTGAAACTCCTTGGCTAACTCCATTGTTGTCTGCGTACCATTTGATCAGAAGACCAGTGATTGACAAGTGCCAGATATCGAAGATATCGACATCAAGTGTGTCCGTTTTCTTCATAGCAAGCATCACAACGTTGACAATCAACATCACAAGCAAGAAGTAAAGTGTCCATGCAGAACCCCAAGTGATCGTAGCAAGTGGTGCCCAACCAACGTCAGTGATGTTCAATTGAATACCAGTGTTTTCAACGAATTTCGCAAGAGATGCTGAGAAAGCTCCGTTGAGCATACCGATGATAGCACCGATACCAGTAAGAGCGATGGCAAGTTTGATACCACCTTCAAGCGCTTTGGAGAATTTCACTCCAAAAAGTAGAGCCAATACTGTCAAGATGATCAGCATGATGATAGGACCACCCATTTCCAAGACTGGCTTGAAAATCTTATTGGCTAGTTCGATAATGACATCCATAATAGTTCCTCCCTTTATTTTTATGGAATCTTACAAAATAATAATTAGCTTAGTCCGTGTTCTTTGATAGCTACCTCAATATTGTCAAATACAGGAGCGCTCATTGCTGGAATACGGAACAAGATTGGTCCAGCTTCAATAACTGGAATACCTGGTTCAAAGCCAAGATCTGTTGCAGCGATTGGTGTAAAGATATCGTAGCCTTTCATAAGGTCTTCATTCACATCTTTTACCATAACTGCATCACAGTGAACATCGTAACCACGATTTGAAAGCTCTTCTTCAAGAGCACTTTTAATTTGGTGACTTGAGTTAACACCTGCACCGCAGGCAGCGAGAATTTTGATCATTTGGATTTCCTCCGATTTTATTTTTTAATATACAAGATTAAGCTGTTGCTTCAGCAATGTAAGCATAAAGTTTTTCTGGTTCCGAAATTTTTGATAGATCTTCCAGATGTCCATTTCCTGTGAAAAAGTCCATCAACTGAGCCAGAATATTTGTTTGACTTGAACTTGAGTTGTTAATGATAAAGAAGAGTAGGGATACTTCTACTTCCTTATCAGGAGCAATCATATTGTGAAAAGTTACTGGTTTTTCTAATCGAACAACCACCACTTTCTCGGCTAGATTATGAACAATATCTGTATGAGGAATCGCTACATTTGGCAAGTCCTTTCCCAGAAATTCCATATCTAAGCCAGTCGGAAATGACTTTTCACGCGTGATCAAGGCTTCACGATAAGTTGGAGTCACGATTTTTCGTTCTTCCAATAAGGTTGCTACCTGATCAAAGAGTTGTTCTTGATTATCCGCTTCTAAGCAAAACACGAGGTCTTTGTCAAAGAAATGATCTAATCCCATAACAGTTTCCCTTCTTTCAATTAACTTTTACGTTATAAGTATAACACTATATGAAATCGTTGTCAATACTTTTTGTTTTATTTTGTTTCTTTTTTGTTGATTGTGTTTTTTTAATTAATTACAATCATTATCAAACAATCTTTTTAAATTCTATTTTCGTGCATTTCAAACAAAAAAAGACCAAAATAGGTCTTTTTGTTACTGATTCTAATGTTATTTAGTTAATGGAAGATAAAATTTCTTCTAGCTTTTGATAGTCCTTAACACTATCGATTTCATAGATGCTGTTGCCTTCTAATTCTTCGACATACACATCTAATTCTTTGATATTGTCTTTAACCATGTTGTCCCAATAGAGATCAACAAATTCACCACTTGCGTATGCTTTGTCAATAAAACCAACAATCTTTTCAGCAGTTGGAGCATCCCAGAATGAAACCCCACTCAAAATACGGCCAGCCTTGCTATCAACGATGATGTCTTGAACTTTATAGTCATCACCATAAACCAAGAACCATTCATTCTCACAGTCTTCACGATAAACACTGAAATAGGTTGAACGTTTAAGATCGTTTCTAAACATATTTTTGAAAAGATAGTTATCCGCATCAATCACATAGCTGTTAGCCAAGTCTTCTTTAACGAGATAAAGTGAGTAAAAGTTGTTGTAATCAGCATACTTGTCGTTAAAGACTAAACGAACACCATATTTTTCTTTTAGGTAGTCAAATTGTTCTTTGAGGTAGCCAACAACGATGATAATCTCATCAATTCCTCTTTCTTTCAAGAATTCAATTTGGTATTCTACCAAGGGTTTTTGGTTGACCTTAACCAAGGCTTTGGGGGTATTTTCAGTCATAGGACGCAGACGAGTTCCCAATCCCGCTGCCAAGATAATTGCTTTCACGCTATTCTCCTTTATTCTTTAATAATAATATAAACACCAGCCATGACAACAAGCGATGTAATAATGGTTACCATATCGAGTGGTGTACCTAAAAGCATTGCTGAGAACAATACTGTCCAAACGACATAGCTTACGTTCAAACCAGTTGCTTTTGCTGGTTGTAGCCGATTGATTGCAATGTAATAAGCCAAATAAGAAATCATATTACATGCTGCAAAGACTAACATCAAACCGAGTAATTGTCCATCTGCTACTTCTGCAAATGAATGATGAGAAAAAAGGACAATGACAAGGTATGACAAGAATGAGGTTACTTGACGGATTAGGAGTGCTTCAATTTCACTTAATTCACTTTCCATGGCGTAGGAACTAAGGACACTTTCACTTCCCCAGGCGATGGCACAAACTAATGCACAAAGAATTCCGATATAAAAAGAATTAACCTGCTCAACTTTGTAAGTCTGGGCAATAATACCTGCGATAATCAACAAAATACCAAACACAGTATTCTTAGATACCTTGTGTTTCAAAATGAAAAATGCTAGTAAAACAGAAACTGCTGGGTAGATAGCTGATACTGAAGATGCAAGAGAACTACCGATATACTTAACCGCATAAAGATTGGCCTGCATTCCTATTGGTCCAGCTAGCAAGGCTCCGATAATAACACTGACATTTCGAATATTTAGAAAAATCGAGAGTCGAACTTTTCCTTCTTTTACCAAAAGAAAAGCTAACAAGATAAAGATACTCAAGAAATCATGAGCAGCCGCCACCACAAAGGGAGAAAGATTTGTAAAAATCGAAAAGATATAAGAACTAATTGTCAGACCTAGCCCCCAGAAAATCCCTGAGAGCAGACCGAAAGAGACACCATTTTTATTCTTCATCCAAACCTCCATAATAGGTCAAACCATCAACAGCTCTTTTGTAACGACTCGCACCATAATCTCCAAAGTCAGCCCCTTGAGCCTCTTTATACACTGTCCACAAACTCCAAATGGTATCTTGCAAGATTTTATAGATTCGAATCTTCTCGCGAGATACAGGTGTTTTGTCACTCTCATAGTAGGAAAGGAAGTTTTCTTCTTCCTGATTTGTAAATTCAGACTCTAAGAAAAGAGCTGCCAAATCCCACATCGGGTCATTCATAGAAGAGTATTCCCAGTCGATCAAATACATGCGTCCTTGTGGTGATTCGATAAAGTTTTCTGGTACCAAGTCGATATGACAAGACTTTCTGTCGACACCCAAATCAGCCAACCTTTTCTCTAGCGAAAATACATCTTTTCTTACAGCTTCATAGTTGGCGTAAGGGATATTTCCCTCAATCAGGGCTTCGTATTTTTTGATTTCCTCAAAAGGAGCAAACTCTCCTCTTAGTTCTTTACCTGATGCATGAATGGTCTGTAGAATCGGGGCAATCTTTTCAAACTTGGTCTTGATTGATGTTGAATCAAGAGTTACTGCTGATTCGATGTACTCATTAACCTTAATCCCTGACTCAATATCAAAGAGATAATTCTTGACATCAAGATTCAAATCTTTCAACAATTCAAGGTTGTATTTTTCATCTTGACGATTGATGAGCTTTTCAGTTCCTTTTCCGAAAAACTTAACAATATAGGGTTTGGAGGTTGTTTTAAGCAAGTAGTTTTGATTGGTCATACCGCCTAGCTGTTCAACACTGAGGACTTCCTCTTCTTCAGATAGCAAAGAAGAAATTTTTTCTTTGATGAGTTTCTCCACAATAGCCTCCATCTCCTACACTTCCCACTTAAATACTGTTTTAAAAGCAGTATTTAGGTCTGTAGCAAAGACACGGTGAATGTCCTTGATTTCTCTCACTGGTTCTTCAACATAAAGGATATTCTTCAGACGATTCGCAAACTTTTTAACTTCCATCATTTGAATGGCCTTCTCAAAATCGACGCGTCCTGAGCGAGATGAACCTACTAATAACAATCCTTTTTCCAAAGCATCTCGTGTATTGATATTAACCTTGTATTCGCTCACTCCCATCATGAGGATCGTTCCCTGTGGACGAATATAGCGAATCAAATCATTGATAGCTGGACCTGTACCATCACCACCGCAGCATTCAAATCCATGATCAAAGGTCAAATCCTCGGGAATGTTATCCGTGATGTAGCACTCTTTTGCAAAAGAGAAAAGCTCCAATTTTTCCCAATGACGGCCAATCACGATAATCTCTGCTTCTGGTAGAGTGTAATTGATAATATTGGCAACCACAAAGGCCAAACTTCCATCTCCGATAACTGCGATGCGCTCTCGCTTGCTGTGGGCAAGATTCAAGAATCGATCCATGGCATGCATACCAACACTTACAAACTCGGTAATGGCTGCAACTGTGTCCTCAATGTCATTATAAGACACAACACGATCTTTTGGTAGAGAGACAAATTCTCTCATAAAGCCATCATAACCACTAGATAGGAAGTAGGTCCCTGTCATGTAGTTCTCGTAGAACTCCTTGTCACTCTGCATAGGCGGTTGATTTGGAATCATAACTACCTTTTGACCGACCTCATAAGTCCCAGTTGGATCTGAAATAACAGTTCCACAAGATTCGTGTATCATCGCCATAGGAAGCTTTTTAGCCAATATCTTTGGATCACGCTTCCCTTGATAGTAACGTTGATCCGCATGACAAACCGCCATATAATTTGGACGAATCAGGATATGATTCTCCTGATCAATGTCCTCTTCTTGGTATTTTACATTGATAAACTTTGGTTTGGTCAGTTGATAAATTTGATTAATCATATCCTTAGTCTTTCTCAATCATGCTTTTCGCGATTTTTAAGTCTGTTACAGTTGTGATTTTAAGGTTTGAGTATTCCCCTTTAGCTAGGGCAACATCTTTCCCTTTGATGACAAAAATCTTACATGCATCCGTCAGGATTTCCTTTTCTTGATCAGATAGGGAACCATACAAATCCATGAAATCCTTGCAGCGGAAAGTCTGAGGTGTTTGACCTTGATAAAGGTGAGCACGATTTGGAATATCAGTGATAAACTGCCCATTAGTGCTTTCAACAATGGTATCAACCGCTTCTACTACTGTGTCAACTGCATCATGATCTTGAGCGAGCTTGATATTGTCCTGAATCATGCGAAGTGTGATAAAGGGACGAACAGAGTCGTGGGTAATCACGATATCTTCTGGAGTAATTGGACGGTAGGCATCAATGGCTTCTATAATCTTCTCGATACTGCTATTACGATCAGCACCACCCTTGGTAATGATGATACGATCCTTGTGAAGAGAAAGATACTTGTCAACCAAGTCCTCAGCGTGTGATACCCAATCTCCATGAACTCCAACTACAATTTTTTCAATGCTTGGCTCCAAGACAAATTTTTCGATTGTGTGAATCAAAATAGGACGATCACCCAACTCCAAAAATTGTTTTGGTAAATTACTGATTCCCATGCGTGTGCCAGTTCCTCCGGCTAGGATTCCTGCATAGATCATATATTTTCTCCTTTGTTTATTCTAAAAAACTCATTACCATCTATTATATCACAATCTGCCTCTATAATGAAGAAAAGACAGAGAGTCATTTAGTTGAATCCACTAACTATTTCGGTCAAAAAGTGAACAATACGAAACTAAATCTGAAAAGTTCATAACAAATTAAGAAAGAAAAATAGATTATCCTCTATATTTCCTTTATAACATTCGGTTAATATAGAGTTCTTTAGAATATAATATAAACCTTAAAGAAAACTTAAACACATTTTTTAGAATACAAAAACAAGCTAGGAAACTGTTCAAATTTGTCTCGATAGCTACAGTTCCTAACTTTCTTGTTTTTATGTATGATTATGGAATAGATTACTTTTCCTGATCTTGGTCACCAATTCCTTTAACTGCCTTTTTAAATTCAGACAGCATTTTACCGATTGATTCACCAAGTTCTGGTAACCGTTTTGGTCCAAAGATTAAGAGTGCCCCTAAAACAATGATAATCAATCCTGGAGCACCGATATCACGTAAGATTCCCATTCTTTTCTCCTTTCATTTTTTTCTTTACAATACTCTTGCTAATTGCAATACTAAGCTCATAGAGCGAGATTAAAGGAACAGTCATAGCTAGATCGCTGATAAAATCAGCAGGTGTCAAAATAACAGCTAGTACCAATAAAATAAAGTATGCATAACGGCGATAGGTAACTAAGAACCCTGGTCCAATCAAGCCAATCGACGTTAGAAAAGCGATGATGACAGGCAATTCAAAGATGAAACCCAAGGGTAGGGTTGTTTGAAAAACAAAGGCTAAGTAGTTCTGCGCTGTTAATTGAGTTTCAAATAATCCTTCCCCAAGACCTAAAAGCACTTGAAGTAAGGCTGGTGTCACAAAGTAGAATCCAAAGGCCAGTCCAAGTAGAAAGCAAATAAAACTAGCTGGAATATAGACAAAGATTGCTCTTGCTTCTTCTGTTTTCAATCCTGGTTTGATAAAACTCCAAATCTGATAAACTGTAAAAGGTAGCGTAATGGTAAAGGACATTAGACTCGCCAAGCGCAAATAAATCCACAGAATGTCATTTGGACCTAATACAATCAACTTTTGATTAAAGGACTGAGTCAGATAGTAATAAAGCTGATCAGCAAACAATAAAGCTCCGCAGAAAACTATAGAAAAACAGACTATAACAGCAATGAATCTCTTTCTAAATTCTACCAGATGTTCAACGATTGTCAATTCTTTTGTATCCATCTACTTTTCACCCTGTCTCAATGTGACAACCAAAACAATTATCAAAAAGACTAGTTGACTTCCTAAACCTTCCCAACTTGGATAGATGCCCAATAGGTCGATAGTTGGGAAACTTGATAGCAGGTGATTTGGTGCCATATTTGTCAGCTGCAAAGCATGCACACTAACTCCAAGCATCTTGAAGGCAAGAGCATAAATCATCCAAGTTAAGATAAAGAAGACCTTATGAGGTAGGAAGAATTGACTCGCCTTGTTCATCAGAAATGCAATAATCAGCAAGACTAACAAGGCTAGAGAAATACCTAGGATAAACTCAAAACGAGATATTTTCGGTAAAATCCCTACGTAAAATAGAATGGTCTCTGCTCCTTCACGGAAAACAGCTAGAAAACTAAGAGCAAACATGGAAATGAATGAACCTGTCTTGGTCACAGTTTTCATCTGCGAATCCATAAAGTCATTCCATTTTTTGATCGAGGATTTACTGTGAAGCCAGATACCAATCAAAATCATCATCACTACCGCAAAAATACCAACAGATCCTTCGATGATTTCGCGATTGACCCCTGATGTTACTGCAGGAAAGGCAATTTGTAGTATAAATGCAATCACTAGACTCGCAACGATACCTGTTAGGGCTCCACCGTATACCCACTTGAGTCCTTTGCGCATCTTGGCTGCTTTTAAAGTTGTGACTAGAGCCATGACGATTAAGAGGGCCTCTACTCCTTCACGTAAGAGAATGAGCATAGCATCAAAAGCATTGTAGGTAGCACTAGTGTCAATTTGAGATAAATCTGCAATCAGTTTTTCTAATTTTTCTTGATATTCCTTCTCACTTCCCTTAACCATGATTACAGGGCTTTCACTTTCAACTCGGGTGTAGAGGGAAGGATTGGTCGTACTAACAGAACCTTCAACAGTTGGCCATATAGTAATAAACTCTTTCATGGCAACTGTCCCTGCCGTCGGGTTTCCAGCTTTAAATTCTTCCAAGGCTTTTTTGAGAAGGGAAATGCCATCTTTGAGACTTAGATTAGAGGAACTTGTCGCCACTTCTTTGCCATCTACGAAGTTATCAATGGCAGTTTTTAAGCCATTAAAAGAAGACTGGATAGCATCATAATCTGTCGGCTCCGTTTCAATGCTACTCCGTAAGAAAGAAATAGCTGTTTCTACTTGACCATAATGAGCTGTACTGTTGTCACGGACAACACTCTCATTGATCGTCCAAGTGGAATTCATCTTTTTATAGGCTTCTCGAATTTGCTCTATGTCTTTGGAAGAAATTGCCTTATCCAAAGTCTCAAAACGTGGTCTTAAGCGACTGACAAGTTTTTCCTTTTCAGCATCAAGATCTACTGGATTTTGCTCTTTTTCAAAAGCTAGAAGGGCAGAGGAGATCTGTGTCAGATTTTCTTCACTAATCTCCCCTGACAGGTCAAGTTTTTCCTTGACAACCTTTCCAGCATCTGAATCAGCATGTTCTACTGTTTCAAAATCCATTGCCATTTCTCTAACTAGGGCCTTGGCTTCTGCCTGATTTCCGTTTTTTAAAGCCTGAGAGGCATCCGTAATCTTTACAAAATAAGAACTCAGACTTTCCTTCGCACTAACAGGAGAAATAGTTAACAAGAGAACAGACAAAGCCAAGAAACAAATGCTAGTCTTCCAATAATTTCTGACCAATATAGCCTCCTTTCTCTACTCCACCAAAGCAGGCAAAAAGACCGCTACCGATGTGGGTTACATACTCATTCATCTTGTCTGTAGCTCCGAGGTTGGTTTGAACCTTGACAAAATTGTCTGGATCTTTCTGGAAAGAGATAAAGAGTAAGCCTGTGTCAAATTGTCCAGTCTTATCATCAATGCCATCTGAGTATGAATAGGAACGTCGTAAGAGTGGCTTATCTACCTCTTTGGCTAATCGAACATGCGAATCATTTGGTAAAAGACTCAAATCTACTTCATCAAACTCATTCTTCTTACCAAAGGGAGCACCACTTTCCTTATAACGACCAAAGGTATTTTCTTGCTCTTCAAGATTGGTTCGATCCCAAGTATCGAGAAACATTTGGATGCGACGAACGGCCATATAGGATCCATTTTCCATCCAGTCCTTGCTGTCGGCCCAGACAACACGATCAAAATCCTTTTCTTTGGTCACATTGGCTGTTCCATCTTTGAAACCAAAAAGGTTGCGTGGTGTCTCCATACGATCCCCAATAGCAGCAAATCCAGATTGGCTCCAACGGAGGGTCACTGCATTTCTCCCTTTACGGATAAGATTGCGAATAGCATGAAAAGCAACTTGCTCGTCATCTGCACAGGCTTGGATAACAATATCTCCACCAGTATATTTTTCACGCAGTTGCTCCTTTGGAAAGGGGGGGAAATCCCTAAAAAGTTGAGGACGCTTGTGCTCCAAATTCATCTTTTTCAGGAAACTAGCAGACACACCAAAAGTCAGCGTTAAACGATGAGGATTTAGCCCCACTGTTTCTCCAGTATCGCTAGGAGGCAAGAGGGCATTCTGACCATCTTTTTTGACCAATTCTCCTTCTACCAACTTGGCACTATAATCCGTCCAATCCTTAAAAAGCTGGATAATCTTATCTTTATCTGTCGTATGCAAATCTAGGACAACAAAATAGATATTCTTCTGCATAGGGGTCGTGATACCCGCTTGGTGTTTCCCATAAAAGTCAATCTTTTCATTACCGTCCGAGATTTTTTCCTGCTTGTCTAGCTTAGGCGCTAAAAAAGCGGAGGCACCAGAGAGACCAAGTGCTAGACCAGCACCTCCAATACCCGCTTTTTTTAGAAATTCTCGACGGTCCATTTTTTTCTCAAAAAACTTTTCGTCTTTCTTAGTCATACCGCTTATTCTCCATCAAGAAATTTGCCCATTTGTGATAGAGGTTCACCAAGTTTTGTCACGGCTTCAGCCAATTCCTTGGTGTCTTCTTTGGTTAAGTCTGTATAAAGTTTGTAGTGTTCCTTATCTGTCATATGTTTGTCCAACAAGCTATTAACAGATTTGAAATCAGCTTCTAATTCTTTAACTAAAGCAGCATCTGATTTTTCTAGTAAAGGTTTAAAGAGTTGAAATATCTTTTCAGCTCCCTCGATATTAGCGCGGAAGTCGTACAAATCTGTATGAGAGTAGATTTCCTCTTCACCCGTAATCTTGCTTGTCGCCACTTCGTTAAGCAAGTCAACTGCTCCAGTCAACATAATCTTGTGATCTACTTCAACAGTCGCTACCTTAGCCTTCAACTCTTTGATATCATTGACAAGCTGATCTCCATAACTTTCGATCCCCTTAGTTGTGTTTTCTTCCCAAAGGATACGCTCGATACGGTGGAAACCTGACCAACCTTCCTCTGTCTTGTTTTCGTCCATATAGTCTGCTAAACGGAAGTCAATCTTGACATCTGACTCACCAAAACTCTCAGCGATTGGTTCTGAACGTTCATAAGCCATACGAACAAGTGGATAAGCTTTCTTGGCTTCCTCCAATTTTCCGTCTTTCAAAAGCTGGACAAATCCTTCTGTATCCGTTAAAAGCTTATCAATTTGTCCTTGAACAAAAGTCTTATAATCTGCGGTTGCCTTATCAAGTAGTTTTTGTTTGTCATCTGATAAAGCTGTCACCTTAGAGGAATCACTTGTCTCGGTTGATTTTTCAAAACGGACTGCACATGCTGTCAATAGCAAAGCAGAAGATAAAAGGACAACACCTAGTTTTTTCATTAGTTACTCCTATTGGTTCAGGAAGCCTGAATTTATTTTACGTTCCATTATGACATCCTTTCCTTAGTTTTTCAACAAATTGTCAGAAAATTTAATATTGGAGAATTTGAAGTAGCATTTTTCGGCAGAATTAGAAAAGCGCTTAAAAATTAGAATTGTAGAACTTTTTTCAGATAGTTTAAAAAGATTGTTTTCCCCTACTCTTTTCTCTATAATGGAGAGAAAGGAGATGACTATGACAGAAATAAAACATGAAATTGATGCAAACTTTGCAGGCCGACTCAATATCCTGCGCGCGGGTGTTCTGGGTGCCAATGACGGGATTATTTCCATCGCTGGAGTCGTTATCGGTGTTGCCAGTGCGACGAGCAGTATCTTGATTATCTTTTTATCAGGATTGGCCGCTATCCTCGCTGGTGCTTTTTCTATGGCAGGTGGCGAATATGTCTCTGTATCCACTCAGAAAGACACGGAAGAAGCCGCTGTTGCCAGAGAACAATTGCTCTTGGATAAGGACATCGAATCTGCAAAACAATCCCTCTATGCCGCTTACCTTCAAAATGGTGAGTGTGAAACGTCCGCCCAACTCTTGACCAACAAGGCCTTTTTAAAAAATCCACTCAAAGCCTTGGTCGAGGAAAAATACGGTATCGAGTACGAAGAATTTACCAATCCTTGGCATGCTGCCATCTCTAGCTTTATCGCCTTTGTACTGGGAAGTCTTCCTCCTATGCTTTCGATCACTGTCTTTCCAAGTGACTATCGCATTCCTGCTACTGTTTTTATCGTGGCCCTTTCCCTTCTCGTCACTGGCTATACCAGTGCTAAATTAGGAAAAGCTCCTACGAAAACTGCTATGATCCGTAACCTCTGTATCGGACTTCTCACCATGGGAGTAACCTTCCTCTTAGGACAACTCTTTAGTATCTAAGATAAAAGAAATACCTCGACCAGCATCGAGGTATCTTTTTTACATTTGCACAATCTTGCGATAGCTTCTTGAGGTAATCATAAAAATTAAAACATAGACGATGAGGAAGATTGCACAAATCGACAAAGTGACAGTCAACATCATGGTTGCATCTAGTACCCCAATGACTTTTAGGATGAGGCTAAGCATGTGATAGGCAAAGGCAAGGTGTAGGAAGGCAAATAGCAATGGGAGGAAGAAAACAGTTAGGACCTGTTTGTTGATGGTTTGCTTGATTTGCTTTTGATCGAGACCGACTTTTTGCAAAATGATGAAACGTTCACGGTCTTCATAGCCTTCAGAGATTTGTTTGTAGTAGATAACGAGGACTGTTCCCACCATAAAGATGATAGAAAGGAAGATACCGATGAAGAAGACTCCACCAAAGAGAGCACTCATCTGAGCACTACTATCAGCCAGGTTACTTCCATAAACATAGCTTCCTTCTTTGTTTAATTCTCTATTAAAGTTGTTAACGAATTTTGAATAGTCATCTGCAATTTTAAGCTGCTCGTCCTCGCTAGCCGTTACATTCATACCACCATAGTATTGATTAAAGATAGAAGAATTAGGATGTTGGTCAAGAAAGGCTTGTAGGTCAGGAACAACCAGATAGTTATAGTCCGAAGTTAGAATATTGTACTGATTTGGGACATGTTCAAGAATAAAATCCTTTTTGATTTCTTCCTTGATTGTGTAGATCTGGTCATTCAGAGTCAGTTCTTTTTGTCCTTGAAGTTCTTTGTTTTTAGTAAACAATCCAACTTCCTTACCTGAAAGTGCAAGTTTTTGCCCCGTCATATTCTCATAGTCTTTTTGGTCAAAGACCATAAAAATAGTTTTCGGTTGAACACGATTTTGACCTTTCTCAAAAATTGTCAATTTTGTACCTTCTTGATTTGCCACACCAAAGTTACTGTATGTAAGGACTTCTTTCTTTGTTACAGTCAATCCCTTATCGCTAGCATACTGGTTCAAGAGTTTTTCTATGTCTTCTTTTTCAACATTCTGTCCTGTTATCCCAAAATCATGTGGATTCATGACCTTTTTGAAAGTTTCTGAAGCCTTGAAGACGCTCGTTGTAGCAGACATAGTCACCAAGACCATGGTTGAGAGAATAGCAATCGTCGCCAGACCAACCGCATTTTTCTTCATGCGGAAAATGAGATTGGACACGGAAATCATGTTATTAGGTTGGTAATAGTAACGCTTATTTTTCTTCAATATTTGTAGGAAAACTGTGATCCCTGCATTAAACAAGAGATAGGTACCAAAGATTACCAACAAAACTGCTACGAAGAAAATCAGAACAGCAGAAAGTGGGTTTTCGACTGTTATTGCTAGGTAGTAACCAGCTGCTAGACTGATTAGACCTAGAATGGTTTGGAAACCTAAGAATCGTCCTTTTTTCTCACCACTGGCTTTTTCACGAGAGAGCTGAAGGGCATTCATGCGTGCGATGCGAAATGCATTGATAAAAATCAAACCTAGGAAGATAGCGCCAAAGACGATGAGAACTAAAATAAAGACGATTGGTTGGAAGGTTGAAACGAGCTCTACCTTCATTTTCATTAACTTCAGAAGAAGAGCAAAGATTAGTTTATCAAAGAGGGCTCCTAAGCCGAGACCAGCTGTCAAGGTTAAGGAACCAAAAATAACAAGCTCCTTAAAAACCATACTGATTAAATGGCGCTTTTCAAGACCCAGCATACCATATACACCCAGCTCCTTTGAGCGGTTCTTCATGACAAAACTATTGGCATAAAGGACAATAATTCCAGAAGCGATGGTAACAACCACCATACCGAGAGCCAGGGTCATAGAGATAGTTTCTCCCCCACGGATCTTGCCAATATTAGGATTAAGTGACAGTGAGTAAAAGAGATAGGTGATGGTCACTGCTAAGAGAACAGCAAGGGCAAAGGGATAGTAGAGTTTGCGGTTTTTGATTAAGTTTGACACCGCTAACTTATTAGTCAATCGGAACATACTAATTCACCTCGCTTGCCATAACAGTCAAAGTATCAGAGATTTCTTGGAACATCTGACGCTCTGTCTTGTCTCCGCGGTAGATTTGGTTGTAAAGAATGCCGTCTTTGATAAAGAGAACGCGCTTGGCCCTGCTGGCTGCCGCGGTTGAGTGAGTTACCATAAGAATGGTTTGGCCTCGTTCATTGATTTCATCAAAAACATCTAGAAGAGCTGCTGATGATTTGGAGTCAAGGGCTCCTGTTGGCTCATCTGCAAGGAGAATTTCAGGTTCAGTGATGATGGCGCGTGCTACTGCTACCCGCTGTTTTTGACCACCTGAGATCTCGTAAGGGTACTTCTCTTGCAATTGGTTGATGCCCAAATTCTCAGCTGTTACCACCAATTTCTTCATCATCTCAGTGATAGGTTTTCGAGATAACACTAGCGGAAGCAAGATATTGTCCTTAACAGACAGGGTATCTAGCAAGTTAAAATCTTGAAAGACAAATCCCAACTTCTCACGACGGAAACTCGAAGCCTGTGAATTCTTAATAGTGGCTGTGTCTGTTCCGTTTAAGTAAACCTGCCCGCTAGTCGGTTTATCCAGCATAGCTAGGATGTTGAGCAGGGTTGACTTTCCTGAACCAGACTCACCCATGATAGCAACGTAGTCACCCTTCTCTACGGTAAAGTGAATATCTTTGAGTGCCTCTACTTGGTTGCCTTGAAAACGTGTTTTATAGATTTTTTGAACGTGTTTTACATCTAAAAGTGTCATGATTTTCTCCTTCTTAATATCCCATCAATTGAAACTGTGCTTGCATCATAGCGCATCCCAGTTGAACACGCTCGATATCTTTTTGGCTTGGTTTTCTTCTTTTCTTTTGTAAGATTCTTTTCATGATGTTGCTCCTTTGTTCATTATGAGTCTAGTTTATCGTAAAAAAAGGCGGCCTGCCATAACCTAACCTTACAAAAGAGACTTTAATCTTACATTTTTGTAAGATTGAGGAATTTTTTTGAAAATGGCTACTATAGGGAGTCCTGTCATTGCTTGTTTTATTCTTAAAAAAATAGTAAAATTAAGTTATGAAAAGGCTTTCTTTAACATCTTGTAAAAGAATTGGCTTTCTGCTAATTATTTTTAAAGGTGCTAAACTATCATTCGTATCACTGCTATAAGGAGGGAGGTTCAGCTCCCTCTTTTTTAGAAAGAGGTTCCTATGAAACGTGTTTTTCTCTTCATCAGCAATCTTCTTTTAACTTTCTTCCTCATTGCGACTCTGTCCTTTTGGAAAGAAGCTCTTCCTCAACGCCTATTTCCAGGTGTGGCTGTACACAGTGGACAAGCCGATTATACTACCCTCAAACAAGAATTAGACAGTCTTGCTAGGAAACATAATAGTCTCATCGCAAGAACCATTTGGGAAGTAGATAGTGATGGAAAATCACAAACTTACTACGAAGCGTTTGGAGATGGGCAACTCCCAGACTGGATGCCTCCAGCAAGTCAAGAAAGCATTCACAAAAGCGATCTTCTCAACAACTACAATATTATCAGCGGATCCCTAACTAGTCAAGAATTGGCCACTCATCTGAAAGAACTTGGACTAGAAAAAGCGAATGCATTTGAAAATGACAGAGTATCCTTTGTATTTGCCCTCTTTACCCAACCTAATCAACTTACCAGTATGTTAATCTTTTTGCTGACTTTCTTAGCTTTGATTGTTATCGGTCAGATTCAATCTCTCTCTCAGTCAGGGATTCGGTTGATTTCTGGAGAACGACTGAGCCATCTCTTTTTTCGTTCTCTCGCAAGAGACGGACTTGATATCCTTCTTTTTGGTCTACCTGCTTTGCTGATAGCAAGTGTCTTGCTCATTTCCCTAGGATATCCTTATGAGGTTCAAACTTTTTTAGGAATACTTTTTATTCTTTACAATAGCCTACTTTTCTTACTTAGCCTCCTAATTGCCCTTCTTTTTACCATTTCTTTGAAAAAAGTTCATCTCCTCTCTATCATCAAAGGGAAATTACCAATCAAGTCAATCCTACGCATTCTCTACTTTGGTCAGGTACTTGCCATTCTACTGGTTATTGTAGGATTTGGACGTATGTCTACTTACTATCATATACTTGAGAAAAATGAGGCTGGACAAGCTACTTGGGAACAACGCTCCAATGTTGTTACTCTTCAAACAGGGCGTTCCAGTCAGATGAAAAATTTAGATGAACTGCAGACAAATGCTGATAAATGGTTTGACTTTATTCAGCATGCTATAGATAATGAGAATGCCTTCCTTATTAAACATAATCTAGTTGAGCAAGCTCTTAAGCAAGCTACCTCAAATCATAATGAAACTGAAAATAACCCTTATGGTGTGGAAGGAAAAAATATTCTCTATGTAACACCTAACTACTTCAAAAAAGAAGGTATAAAGTTAACATCAGAAACCTTTCAAAAAATCAACACCCTCAAAGATGGACAGATTCTTGCCATACTCCCAGAAGAACTACAAAAAAATGAAAAAGATATAAAATCAACCTTGCAACAAGAGTTAACCAACCGATTATACAGTAGCAAGTCTAATCAAACTGTCGAAGTTAGTATAGCTTATACCAATCAAAAAAATGATGTATTTCTCTATAATACCGCCCATATTGCTTATGATCAATGGTTATCAAATCCCATCTTTCTTGTGCTTTCTCCTAAAGCACTTGGCAAGGCTTCCTCCATCTTCTGGTTTACAAATCTAGAATATCTCTATTTTACAGACCTCCACCAGACACAAGAACTTTTGAAACACTATCAACTTGATCATATGGTCTCAAAGCTATCGTCTGCTAGGGAAACCTATCTCCAGTTAAATCAAAAAATTAAAATCGAAATTTTTAGTAACTTAGCGAGTGCTATGTTTGCTATTTTGACTTCAATTTTGCTGTTTACAAGTTTAAATCTGCTCTATTTTGAAGCCTTTCGCAAAACCATATTCTTGAAAAAAATCGCAGGCTATTATTTCTTTGAATTACACAGTAGATATATCACTTCTCAAATAATAGCTCTCTTTCTCGGAAGTGGTCTAGCTTTCATTATTTCTAAGAATATCTGGATTACCCTGATCCTATTTTTCAGCTTTTCAAGTTTAGCCGTTCTTCTATTGAAAATCTGTGATAAGAAGGAAAGTAAAACCTATGCTAGCATCATCAAAGGAGGATAGTATGATTGAATTACAACATATTTGGAAACAATTTGGTTCTCGTATTATTTTTTCAGACTTGAATCTGAATTTTCAAAGTGGTATGGTGTATGCTTTGATAGGAGACAGTGGTTGTGGAAAAACCACTTTGCTCAATATGCTTGCAAAACTAGAGACTTTCGACAAAGGAGAAATAGTTTACAAAGGAAAGCCTTTGACTTCACTAAAAAATGAGGAATTCTATCGTAACGAGCTAGGTTATCTCTTCCAGAACTTCGGACTATTAGAAAGTCAGACCATTCGAGAAAATCTTGAGCTGGGACTGATTGGCAAAAAACAGAACAAGAAACAAGAAAAAGAGAGACTTCTTCTTCAAGCACTACAAGCTGTCAGACTAGATTATCTAAGTCTCAACCAAAAAATCTATGAATTATCTGGTGGTGAAGCTCAACGCTTAGCGCTTGCTAAGATTATCCTGAAAGATCCTCCTTTGATTTTAGCTGATGAGCCTACCGCCT